>NZ_JBITGG010000017.1:0-190148 GCF_044456765.1 Micromonospora sp. NPDC050784
CTGGGGGGGTGGGTGCGGGCACCCGCGGTTTGGTGCCCCCCGGGGGCCAAGTCCAAAACCGGCCCCCCCACCCCCCCACCGGGGGCCCGGGGGGGGGGGGGCCCCCGCGCCCCCCCCCGCCGCACACCCCACACCCGGCTTGCCCCGCGCCCCGCGAGATCCTGGACAGTTTCCGTTTCGTCTGAACGGTAACTGTCCAAGATCTCCAGGCTTTACGCACGGACATGCCGTTGGCCGGCAGCCGAGGTGCGGGTGCCACGCCCAACGCCCAACGCCCAACGCCCAACGCCCAACGCCCAAGATCGTGCTCGAACCAGGATGTAGTGGCCTCACCGATACGACGACACCACTACTTCATTGTTCGAGCACGATCTTGCGGACCGCCCAAGGAGGTCGCAGGGCGTCCTGAGACAGAGCAGGAAGACGCACCTGCCGGCCTTGACGCCCATTTACCCAGGCGACTGCTGCCCGGGCCAGCCTTTCGCCATGGCAAATGCGGGCGTTATGGTGAGCGGGTGACGACGTACCGGATCGGGGAGGCCGCCGACCTGCTCGGCGTCAGCGCCGACACCATTCGCCGCTGGGTGGACGCCGGGCGCCTGACGGCCGGGCGCGATGAGCACGGCCACCGGGTCGTCGACGGCCTCGACCTGGCGGCGTTCGCTCGCGCTCAGGCCGCCCACCCGGATGCGGGCGCCGAATTCTCCTCGGCCCGCAACCGGTTGCGCGGCATCGTCGTCGACGTCCGTAAGGACACGGTGATGGCCCAGGTCGACATCCAGGCGGGCCCGTTCCGGGTCGTGTCGCTGATGAGCCGGGAGGCCGTCGACGAGCTCGACCTGCGGGTCGGGTCGGTGGCCGTCGCGGTGATCAAGTCGACCACAGTCGTGGTGGAGCGGGCCGCACCCGCCCCGACGCGGGGACGGTCGGCCGGATGAACGCGGACACGGTCGGGCGGACGAACGCGGACACGGTCGGGCGGACGAACCCGGGGACGGTCGGCCGAACGAACGCGGACACGGTCGGGCGGACGAACCCGGGGACGGTCGGGCGGACGAACGCGCGGAGCAGGCGTACGGCGGTAGCCGTGCTGGTGGCGGCCGGCCTGGCCGTGGCCGGCTGCGGCGCGGGGGGTGACCGGGCAACCGGCGGCAGCGCGGACGGCCGGGTGACCGGCACGGTGACCGTGTTCGCGGCCGCCTCGCTGACCGAGTCGTTCACCCGCATCGGGAAGGACTTCGAGGCCGCCAACCCGGGCAGCCGCGTGACCCTCAACGTCGCTGGCAGTTCCGCTCTGGCCAACCAGATCATCCAGGGCGCGCCGGCGGACGTGTTCGCCTCGGCCGCTCCGGCGAACATGACCACGGTCACCGAGGCCGGCGACGCCGACGGCACGCCGAGCATCTTCGCCCGCAACCAGTTGGTGATCGCGGTGCCCCGGGGTAACCCGAAGGCAGTGGCGGGCCTGGCCGACCTGACCGGCCCGGGTGTGAAGGTGGCGCTCTGCGCCAGTCAGGTGCCCTGCGGCGCGGCGGCCCGCACCGCCCTGGACGCCGCCGGCGTCGCGCTGACGCCGGTCACCCTGGAGCAGGACGTCAAGGGCGCGCTCGCCAAGGTGAAGCTCGGCGAGGTCGACGCGGCACTGGTCTACCGCACGGACACGCGGGCGGCGAGCGCCGACGTGACCGGTGTGGAGTTTCCCGAGTCGGCGCGGGCGGTCAACGACTACCCCGTCGTCGCGTTGAAGGACGCGCCGAATCCCAACGGCGCGCGGGCCTTCGTCGCGTACGTCCGCTCGGCGCCGGCGCAGGCGGTCCTCGCCGAGGCGGGGTTCCAGGCTCCGTGACGCAGACCCACGACCACCTGGCACCCAACGGGCGCCCGGCCACCCCCCGGCGGCGGGGGCGGGTGCCGGCGGCGCTGCTGATCCCCGCCGGGCTGGGGTTGCTGTTCCTCGTCCTGCCGTTGGCGGGACTGCTGATCCGGGCACCGTGGACGACCCTGCCGGAGCGGCTCACCGAGCCGGGCGCGCTGACCGCCCTGCGGCTGTCGGTGCAGACCGCCACCCTGGCCACCGCGCTCTGCCTGCTGCTCGGGGTGCCGCTCGCCTGGGTGCTGGCCCGGGTCGAGTTTCCCGGCCGTCGGCTGGTACGCGCGCTGGTCACCATGCCCCTGGTGCTGCCGCCGGTGGTCGGTGGGGTGGCGCTGTTGCTGGTCTTCGGCCGGCGCGGCCTGCTCGGCGGCTGGCTCGACACCACGTTCGGCATCACCCTGCCGTTCACCACCATGGGTGTCGTGCTGGCCGAGTCGTTCGTCGCCATGCCGTTCCTGGTGATCGCCGTGGAGGGAGCGCTACGTGCCGCCGACCACCGCTACGAGGAGGCCGCAGCGACGTTGGGTGCGAGCCGGTGGACCACCTTCACCCACGTCACGCTGCCGCTGGTGGCGCCCGGTCTGGCCGCCGGGGCGGTGCTCTGCTGGGCGCGGGCACTCGGCGAGTTCGGTGCCACCATCACCTTCGCCGGCAACTACCCCGGTCGGACGCAGACCATGCCGCTCGCCGTCTACCTGGCGTTGGAGACCGATGTGGAGTCCGCGATCGTGCTCAGCCTGGTGCTGCTCGTGGTGTCGGTGGGCATCCTGGTCGCTTTGCGGGACCGCTGGATGACCACCGCATGAGCGACCGACTCCTCGACGCGCGGCTCGTCGTCGTTCGGGGCGCCTTCCGGCTCGACGTGCCGCTGCGGGTCGCGCCGGGCGAGGTGGTGGCGCTGCTCGGCCCGAACGGCGCCGGCAAGACCACCGCACTGCGGGCGCTGGCCGGTCTGCATCCCGTCACCGACGGGCACGTCACCCTCGACGGCGTCGACCTGGATCGTCCGGAGTCGGGGGCCTGGGTGCCCACCGAACGCCGGTCGATCGGTGTGGTCTTCCAGGACTACCTGCTTTTTCCGCACCTCAGCGCGGTGGACAACGTGGCGTTCGGGCCGCGCCGGCACGGCGTCGACCGGCGAGCCGCCCGCGCCACGGCCCGGGAGTGGCTGGGTCGGGTGGGGCTTGACGCGCAGGCGCAGCGCCGGCCCCGGCAGCTCTCCGGCGGCCAGGCGCAGCGGGTGGCACTGGCCCGCGCGCTGGCCGTGGCGCCGTCGCTGCTGCTGTTGGACGAGCCGCTCGCCGCGCTGGACGCCCGCACCCGGCTGGACACCCGCGCGGAGCTGCACCGGCACCTGTCCGCGCACACGGGCGCGACGGTGCTGGTCACCCACGACCCGCTGGACGCGCTGGCGTTGGCCGACCGACTGGTCATCGTCGAGGGTGGCCGGGTGGTGCAGGAGGGCGACGGGCCGAGCGTCACCGCCCGCCCGCGCACCGACTACGTCGCCCGGCTGGTCGGGCTCAACCTGTACCGGGGTCGCGCCGACGGGCACGGGGTGCGGGTTTCGCCGGAGCTGACCCTCACGGTCGCCGACCGGTTGGACGGCGAAGCGTTCGTGGCGTTCCGCCCGGCCGCGGTGGCTCTGCACCCGGCCCGTCCGGAGGGCAGCCCGCGCAACACCTGGGCGGGCACCGTGGCCGGTGTCCAGCGCCACGGTGACAACGTGCGAGTGCAACTGGACGGGCCGATCGGGGTGGCCGCTGACGTCACGCCGGCCGCCGCCGCCCAGCTGCGGCTGATTCCTGGCCAACGGGTCTGGGTGGCGGTCAAGGCGACCGAGACCCACGCGTACCCGGCCACCGGCTGACCCGCGCGACCGCCGACCCGCACGGACGCCGCCACACACGGACGCCGACCCGCACGCGGCGGGTGCGGAGCAGGGTCAGCCGGCGAGCAGGTCGGTGTGTGCGGCGCGTAGCCGGGCCAGCGCCGGGTCGCTGCCCGGGACGACCCGGCGATCCAGCTCGGCCCACGCCTCGGCCAGCGCCGCACGGACCGCGCCCAGCTCGGCGGCGTGCCGCTGGCTGCTGCGTCGGTGCTGCTCCTCGAGGCGGCGGGCCCAGCCGGCGGTGACCGTGGCGAGCCGGTCGGCGTCGGCGCGGGCCTGGGCGCCGCTGCGGGCGGCTGCGGCGGGGACGATCGCGGCGACCGGGCGGGGATCGCCGTCGCGGGTGACGACGGTGACCGCGTCGGTCAGCTCGGCCAGCGCGACGAGCTGGCTGAACCGGGTGCGCGCCTCACGCAGCGGCACGGAACGCGGCGGGTCGGAATGAGGGGTGAGCGCGGGGACGGCCATGGATGCATGGTGCCGCGCGGGTATGACAACTATTCGCGGTCGTCAGTGGACGGTGCGTGGCGCCGCGGTCCACTCGTCGGCCAGCACCGACCAGACCTCAAGGTCGATCCGACCGTGTGGACCGGGGCTGACCTGGCGTAGCGTGCCGTCGAGGCGCAGGCCGAGCCGGCTGGCGAGGGCCTTGCTGCGGGTGTTGTCGGCGTTGGTACGCCACTCCACCCGCTGGATGCCACGCTCGCGCACCGCCCAGTCGACGATCTGGCGCACCGCCGGGGCGACCATGCCCTTGCCCTGGGCCGCCGGCTCCACCCAGCAACCGACCTCGCAGACGCCCCGGGCCACGTCGAACGACACGAACATGACCCCACCGACAAGCGTGCCCCGCCACCACAGCCCCCAGATGCCGCCGCTGTCGCGGGCCCAGAGGTCGGCGTACCGCCGCAACACCGCGTGGGCCGACGGCAGGTCGGTGGCGACGAAGGACGGCGACACCCAGGGCTGGATGTGCTCGCGGGCCCGATCGAGGTGGGCGAGGAACTCCTCGGCCCGCCACGGGTCCAGCGGACGCAGCTCGACCTCCTCGGTCAGCGGCAGGGCGAACACCGGGCCTCCACTCAATGCGCTCCGAACGTCGGTAGCAGGCTCGCACACGCGCCTCGGTCGAGGCACGGCCGCCCTCGCGCTCACGCCGGTAGGTGGGTCTGAAGCGCGGCGAACTGGGCCACGGTCAGGTAGGAGGGGTTGGCGGCCTGCGGCTGACGGAACACCTCCAGGGCGGCGAGCCGGTCATCGGCGCGCAACAGCAGCCGGGAAACCCGGTCCCGTTCGGCGAGGATGGGCAGGTCCAGCGGCACCGACCACGGCTGCCCCGGTGCGCCTGGCTCGGCCGCCCCGGTGACCCGTCCGACGCCCCACACCCCGTAGGTCAGTCGGCCCCGGCTGCCGCTGGCCCAGAAGACCGCCGGCTGCCCGGCGCACATCAACCGCGCCCGGTAGCCGGGACGTACGCACCAGCTCGTCACCAGTGGCTCCCGGGCGAACCGGGCCGCGAGGTCGACCAGGTCAGCGTTGCCCTTGATCAGCCAGGCGCCCAGGTCGTCGAGGCGTACGCGTGGCTCGGTCATGGCGTACCTGTTGCCCGGCCGACGACAGGCCCAATCAGATGATCATGTGAGTCCAGTAGCTGAGCCAGAGCACGAACAGCGCGCCCTGCACGACGGCGAGCGTCGCGGTCAGCCACACGTCGACGCTGGCGTGCCGTGCCCAGCGGGCCAGCACCAGCGCGACCGGGAACGCGGCGAGCAGATAGCGCAGCAGACTCTTGTACACCGGCGGGCCCATCGACAGCGGCACCAGCACCATGAGGACGCCGTACACCATGTAGGCCAGCTCCCGGCGGCGGAACCCGGCGACCAGCACGGCCAGGACGGCCACGGCGAACCACACCCGCGCGGAGTCGCGCGGCTCCCCGGCCAGCCCGTTCAGCAGTACCGGAACGGGGTTCTGCACCTCGATTCCCCAGCCGGTCTGCTGGGCGTGCTGGTAGGCGAACCAGTCCCCACCCCGCCACCGGCAGTACGCCATGAAGGTGAACCACCCGGCGGGCAGCAGCAACAACGGCCAGCCGATCCGGAGGTAGCCGAGCAGGGTGCGTGGCCCGAGCCGCCAGTCGTGCTGCCGGAGCAGCACCAGCGCCAGCGGCAGCGCCACGAGCAGGCCGACGGAGCGACTCATGGCCAGGAAGTAGCCGAGCACGCCGACCAGCAGCCACCGGTGTCGCTCGGCGTAGTAGAAGGCGGCCAACGCGAGGCAGACGAAGAGCGACTCGGTCAGCGCGGCCTGGAACAGGAACGCGGTCGGCAGCAGCACCAGGTACCGGGTGAACCGGCGGGCCGCGTGCGCGTCGCCGAGCAGCAGCTCCGCCAGCCGGTAGCCGTACCAGAGCGCCAGCAGGAACGCCACGTTGCTGATCACGAGCAGGGCGAGGGCGTTGTCACCGCCGAGCAACGCGCCGAGGGGCCGGGCCAGGAACGGGTACAGCAGCGGGAAGCCGAAGTCCCGCCACGGCCCGCTCAGGGGCAGCTCGCTCAGCCGCAGGTAGAGCAGTGAGTCCCAGGCGAACCAGAAGGAGATCCACCGGTGCCCGGAGACGTCTCGCTGTTGCGCCCACATCAACGTCTCGTCCGGAGGCGGGGCCCCGGGGACGCCGTCCCAGGCGTGCAGGACCAGAAGCCCGAGCAGGGTGAGCAGCAGCTTGGCGCCGAGGAACAGGCCGATGACGTACGGCCAGGGCGCCGGCACCCGGCGGGCCAGGCGCGCTCCGCCGCGGCCTGCCGCAGCGGCCCGGGCGGCCAGCGCCGCCGCGCCGCTGCGCCACCGGTCCATCCGTCTCGCCTCCCCGCTCCCCCGGTCCGCCGGCCGCGCGGGGATTCGCTGTTCTCGTGGTACGCCGCGGTGCGCCCCGCCGAAGCGAGGACCATCTACCACTAAGTGTGACATTCTGCGCAGAACGGGTAGACGCCGCGCCTCAACCATGGCGGTGAACAGGGAGCGCGTCAGCATGAGCGAGCAGAACGGGACGGTGATCATCGGTGCGGGGCCGGCCGGGCTCACCGCGGCGTACGAGTTGCTCCGGCACGGCCGGTCGGTCCAGGTATTCGAGGCCGACGAGGTGGTCGGCGGGATCAGCCGGACCGTCGAGCGCGACGGGTGGCGGTTCGACATCGGCGGGCACCGGTTCTTCACAAAGGTGCCCCGGGTGGAGGCGTTCTGGCACGAGATCCTGCCGGACGAGGACTTCCTGACCCGGCCCCGGATGAGCCGCATCTTCTACCGGGGCGCCCTGTTCAACTACCCGCTCAGCGCCATGAACGCGCTGCGTAACCTGGGTCTGCCGGAGGCCGCCCGATGCCTCGGCTCGTACGCGCGCGCCCGGCTGCGGCCACCACGGGACCAGTCACACTTCGAGGGCTGGGTATCGGCCCGGTTTGGCTGGCGGCTGTACTCGATCTTCTTCAAGACGTACACCGAGAAGGTCTGGGGGATGCCGGCGGACCGCTTGCAGGCCGACTGGGCGGCGCAGCGGATCAAGAACCTGTCGCTGGCCACGGCAATCCGCAACGCGGTGCTGCCCCGGCGTCGACGCACCGACGTGACCAGCCTCATCGAGGAGTTCCAGTACCCGAAGTACGGGCCCGGGATGATGTGGGAGCGCTGCGCCGAGCAGGTCCGCGAGCGGGGTGGGCAGGTGTCCACCGGCAGCTGGGTCACCGCCGTGCACCGGGACCCGGCCCGCCGGCGGGCGACCAGCGTGACGGTCAACGGCGTGGGCGGGCAGCGTACCGAAGCGGCCGACCATGTGATCTCGTCCATGCCGATCTCGGAGCTGGTGGCCGCACTCAACCCGCCGGCGCCGCCGGAGGTGCTGGCTTGCGCGGCCGACCTGCGCTACCGCGACTTCCTGACGGTCGCCCTGGTCGTGCCGGCGGAGTTCTCGTTCCCGGACAACTGGATCTACGTGCACGACCCGGGAGTGCGGGTGGGTCGGATCCAGAACTTCGGCTCCTGGTCGCCGTACCTCGTCAAGGATGGCCGCACCTGCCTGGGCCTGGAGTACTTCGTGTTCGAGGACGACGAGATGTGGCGTACCCCGGATGCCGACCTCGTGGCCCTCGCCACCGCGGAGCTGGAGCGGTTGGGGTTGGTTCGGCCCGGCGTGGTGGAGGCCGGCTACGTCGTGCGCATGCCCAAGGCCTACCCGGTGTACGACGAGCGCTACCAGCACAACGTGGACGTGATCCGGGCCTGGCTGACCGAGGCGGTGCCGAACGTGCACCCGGTGGGCCGCAACGGCATGCACCGCTACAACAACCAGGACCACTCGATGCTCACCGCGATGCTCACCGCCGAGAACATCGCCACCGGGAGTACGCACGACGTCTGGTCGGTCAACGTGGAGCGGGACTACCACGAGGAATCCTCCGGCGGTGGCAGCCGGCGGGGCACCGGACGGGACGCGCCGGTGGTGCCCAGCCGGATCATCGCGGCCCCGATCACCGCGCCGGAGGGGTCGGACGACCGAGCTTCTGTCGCAGCTCCCCCGTCTCACGCATGAAGCCGAGCACGATCTCGCGGAACGAGTCGACGGAGAGGTCGACTGCGGACTGGAACTTCGCGTAGGCCAGGTCGATGTCGGATCGCTCGCGGTCCTTGTCCCAACCGATCGGATTCGGCGTCTGGAACTGCTTGCAGGCCACCAGCAGCGCTCGGCCCTGCTGGAAGTTCACCGACGGCACGTTCCAGACGGTCCCGGCCATGATCCGCACCCCGTCCAGCAGGACGAGCGCGGCCGTGAGGCGTTCAAGTCCCTCACTCGGCGACAGCGTGTGGGAACGGACGAACATCGCCCCGAGCGCGACGAGCAGGCCGACATCCGTGAAGTCGTGCAGGAACCTGTCGACCAACGGCGCGGTCTCCGACCCTACGGCGGTCGCGATCTCGTCCCGGATGGAGTGCATGTCGGTGGCGAGCCGGGAGAAGCTGCCCACCCGCGCGATGGTGTGGGCGAGCTTGCCGTAACCCTCCGACAGGGTGCCGTGCAGTTCGAGCCGTGCCAGGGCGCAGACGATCGACGCGGAGAAGTCCGTGGACTCGTGGAGTTCGGCTCGTGCCGCCGCCGCCACGAGCTCATCTCGGGCGCACTCCCCCGCCGCGTAGGCCTGCGACAGCGATTCACACGCGCCCACGGCGGCACGCAGGCGCAACAGCGGATCGCCGAGCGCCAGGCGGTAGGCGTCGAGGTAGGCGGCCGCCGCCGTGGTGAACTGCCGCCGGTGCCGGTGGTGGGCCGCGAGCAGGTGTGCCATGCGAGGGTTGGACGGGAAGGCCCGCCGCCCGCGGGCCAGGATCTCGTCGACCACGCGCAGGTCGAGCGGAGTGTGCGCCACGATGGCGAGCGCCGTCTGGAGCTGTAGCTCGTTGTGCGCTTCCCGCTCGACCGCTTCGACGGAGTCGCCGCATCGTTTCGCCAGCGAGGCGAGTCTCCTCCGGCGTACCTCGCCGAGCTGTTCGAGCACGGCCAGCTTGTGCGGGATCGGGCGGTTCAGCCAGCGCTCGTCGGACACCCGCGCCTGCCTCAGGAGGGAACCCGCGATCGCCCACTCGGTGCGTACCAACTGGTACTCGATCTCCACGATGAGCGGAGTGACCTGCGTGTTGCTCCTCCGCCAGCGACGGTAGGCCCGCTTGATCGGTGCGAGTTGACTCTCCGCGGAGCGGTGCGCGGGCAGGTCGGAGTCGACCGCGTTGTCACCCTCCCGGGTCACCTTCAGCGTGGAGTCGGCGACGAGCAGACTGAGGAACGCGTCGGCGGTCGGAGCGTTCTCCACGGTCCACGTCAGCAACTCCCGCGCGAGCTGTAGTCGCCCGGGTTCGCCGGTGCGCCGGCTCCGCTCCAGTCGATGCAGCCGCCTCTGCTGCCGCGCGATGGTCAGAAGGGGCCGACTGTCCCCGGCCAGAGCGAGCGACTTGAGCAGCTCCACGTGCAGCGTGAGCGCCCGCAACGCCCGGGTGAGGAAGACCTCCGTGAGCGACTGGTCGCCGCTGAAGTCGCCGGCGCGACCGATCAGCGAGACGTACATCGTCCAGGTGCCCGGGTCGGCCAGGAAGGAGCGGTCGTCCTCCAACTGGGACAGGCACCACTCACCGACGGCGCGGAGGCCGTCCGGGGTGGGCAGCGGCCGGACGGTGACCGCGCGCAGCACGTCGTGCAGCACGATCCGCACGTCGGCACGGCCGGACAGGTGCTCGTCGTCGACGACGGCGCGCATCCATGCTCCGAGCGCGGCGCCGACGGTGCCGTCCGTGCCGACCCCCAGCCACCACGCCAGCACGAGCACCTGGGCGTCCTGCACCTGCTCGAAGTGGCTCCCCGTCTCGAGGATGCGGTTGACCGTGCGCTCCCCGCCGATCTCGGTGAACGTGCGGCTGGCGGCGGCCACGTCGCCCGCGTGGATCTGGCTGCGCCAGAGCCGCAGGCGGACCCGCATCGACGGGCCGCGCTCGTTTCCCCGGCCTTCCAGCTCGACGATCTGCTGGTAGAGCGACTCCACCCACTCGGGTCTCATCGATCGACTGGACACCCGATGCGCGATGTCCTGCATCGCGAACCCCTGTTCGGAGGTCAACGCGTTCACCTCGAAGACGAACGGGGCGGTGCCCGGCCATTCGTCGAGCCCGATGGCGTCGGCGCTGAACGCGCCAGGTGCCAGTTCCCGGCGGGTCGCCGCGGGCGCGCGGATGCCGAGTGGGTCGTGGGCGGAGGTCAGTACCAGCTGTTCGAGGTCCTCCCCGGTGAGCGGCGGCACGTCGTGGGAGCCCTCTCCGTCTGGGCCGGCTCCGACACCGGCGACCGTCAGCCCGGGGTCGCCGAGGGCCGCGACCGGGTCGTTCAGGAGCGCTGTGCTGGGGTCGAAGATGGGCAGATCGAATCGTTCGGACAGGGCGATGGCGAGGTCGATCGCGTCGTCGTTCTCGTCCCGTCCGCAGGCCGCCAGGATCTCACCGGGAAGAAGGCAGCGCGGGTCGACGAGTTCCAGCGCGTTCTCCGCCTCTTCCCGCGACACTCGACCGAGGGTGGCGCGTGTGATCAGCGTGGCCGCGTCCCGACGACCGACCGGCCCCACCTCGACCGCTGTGGAGAGTCCGACGCAGGACAACTCGTCGCCAAGGTCTCGTCCGACGAGGACGACCGCAGCGTTCATCCGTTCGGCGGCCTTCATCAGCGCCGCGAGGTCCGCGTCGGCTGCGGCGTCGACGACCTGGTGCTGAAGGTCGATGACGAGTCGGCCTCCGCGCAGGTCGCGCATGATCGTCCAGCAGGCCAGCGCCAGCGTCTCCTCGTCGGAGCGGCTCCCGAACGGGTCCTGCGGGATGTTCACACCGAGCACCGGGAGGACAATCCCCACCACGGGATGCTGCGCGGGGACCGGCGGGGCCAACGCCGCGTCGACGTACGCCGTGTCGCCGGCGGGGATGTGCGCGAGTCGCACCCAGACGCCGGCCAGCGCGGACTTACCGGCGAGCGCGTCACCGACGACGAGCCGGTGGCGGGGACCGTCGCGCGAATCCAGCGCGGCGATCTCCTCCTCCCGGCCGATGAGTTCCACCAGTTCCGAGGGTGCGTCGCCGCGGATCAGACTGCGCGGAGGCCAGGTGAGCCCGCTGGCGGCGTGCCTGATCTGCATCCGGCGGTCGTCGGTGTCCAGGCCCAGTGAGGTGCGGACCTGAACGATCTCCGTACCCAGCAGGGCGTGTCCGCCCAGGTCCGTCTGCCGCCCCCGCGTGACGCGGACCATGCCGACGAGACGGCCGTCCTCGCGGTCGAGCACCGGTGCGCCGCTGTATCCCCGCTGGATCTGCCCCGACCGGAGCTTGAGCCAGGCGATCCCGTCGTCCTCGACGAGCCCTTCGTTGACGACCAACGTCGTCTCGGCGCGCCGGTCGACGCAGCTGACGACCACGTACTCGGCAGCGAGAGCGGGGGGACGGGCGTCCGGGATGAACCAGAACTCGTCCGGGTCCGCGACGGTCAGGAGGCAGAGGTCGCGTCGCTTGTCCCAGACGAGGACGGTCGCCGGCTCGTCGACCGCGTCGGCAGACCGGCCGATGCGACGGATCTTCACCGGCGCGGTCCGGTCCAGCCCGTGCGTGGCCGTGGCGATCGCCCGCGGTCCGATCATGAAGCCGGTCTGCTTCACGGACCCCTGGTGAACGCCGACAAGCCCCGCCCACAGATGCCGGCCGGCCTCGACGTCACTCATCTCAGCCGGCGAGGTCCTTCCAGGCCAACTTCAACTCCACCGCTCCCTCGGCCTTCCCGTCGACGAGGAGCGCCACCGCCTTACCGTTGGTGATCGAGAAGCCGACGCGCATGGTGACCTCGATGTCCGTCGGGGCGGCCTTGCGGGCGTGCTCCACCAGCTCCTCGGCCACCTTCGCCACCTGTTGCGCCACGTCGCTGAGCTTGATCTTGAGCGATTGAAAGGAGACCTCCTCCTCCGAATCGATTTCGATCGCCAGCGCGGCAAACGTCGTCTCGTCCTTCAACTCAAGCGATATCAGGTCGCCCTGCATTGGCCCGCTCTCCTCGGTGAGACGCTGATCAGTTCATTTGGAGCGATTGTTGCATTGGTACAGTGTGGACACCGTGGGCCGGACAGCCCCTTCGGCCTCGCCCTCCTGGGCGTTCCGAACCCTAGTGCTCTCCTGCCAGGGAAATGCCCGTCGATCGAGGCGTCTATCGGATAATCGACACTCTGTGGGCCGGCGTTCGCAGGTGCGTGCAGTGAGCCACTGTGGCGTCGTCCGGGGTCTGCGCATCGGCGGTCCGCGCATCGGCCTGCTCCTCGGCCTGACGGACGCGGTCGATGAGGCTGGCCGGCCCACGGGCGCGAAGCACGTCCAGCACGCCCGACCAGTCGGTCCGGCCGTACGGGCTGACGATGCGGCTGGCGCCGTTGCTGAGCAGCGCGACACCGTTCAGGCCGGCGAGGGACCGGCTGCCGGTCACCGCTTCTCGCGCCGCGCGCGGGTCATCCTTGGCGATCCAGTAGCCGCCCGGCTGGTTGCGGCGGGCGCGCAGAGCGGTGACGCAGGAGGCCCGCACCCGGTCGTACTCGGGTGTTCCCTGGGCGATGCCGGCCAGCGGCGCCGCGCAGTCGCGTCGGGCCGTCGTCTCGCGCTCATCGGTGACCACCAGCGGGCCGGCGTCGGCTTGGTCGAGGACGAGGAAGGAGTCCGCGAGCAGGAGCCAGTCCAGGCGGCCCTGGTGGACGCGGACCATCGCGACGGTGGCCTGCGGGCTGCTGGGGTCCGCGATGTCGCAGGTGCCGCCGTGCTCGGCGGCAATCTCACCGATGGCTGCGGCGAGGATCGCGGCGAGCTCCAGCCCGTCGCCACGCGACAGGAGGCCGAGCAGCGCGCCCCCGAGGCGGTGCGTGTACCAGGCGACGCCGTGGAAGCAGAGCGACTCGGCTCCCGGAATACCGGCACCGTCGAGCAGCACGACAGCGCCGGGAACCGCGCCCACGAAGTCCTCGTTCGGCCGGCCGGCCCTGCCGGCGCTCGTCG
Organism: Micromonospora sp. NPDC050784; assembly: GCF_044456765.1. Lineage (NCBI taxonomy): Bacteria > Bacillati > Actinomycetota > Actinomycetes > Micromonosporales > Micromonosporaceae > Micromonospora > Micromonospora sp. NPDC050784. The sequence goes on from NZ_JBITGG010000017.1 coordinate 13,362, forward strand.
CCAGGCTGACGTGCACTCGTGGCTCCTGTCCGGACTCGCGCCGCGGGTGTCGGTACGGCCAGCATCGCCTGGCGCTTGGCGCCCGGCGCTGCGGCCAGCCCGGCGACCGCGACGGAGGTTTGTGCTGACCGCTCGTGGGTCCAGCGGCGAGGTGTGGTGGAGAGCGGTATACCTCAGAGGAATATTTATGACTCAGAGGTATACCGCTCGACGCCACACATGCTCCCTCCGCAGCGTGGCTGCGGGACCCGGTGGGGAGGGCCGAATTCGCCGCACACCCAGCCGATCAAGCACTGAACCGCGCGTCGGCGAAGGCTGTTATGCAGCGTCCGTGGCTGGCGACAGGACGAACCCACAGGGTCACTCGTGAACCAGGCGGCATGCCGGCATCGATGGGGTATTGCGCTCCGACACGCAGTCGCTCGGTGACTTGTCGGAAAGTCCGACAAGCGTCAGGAATCGTTTGTAGCGGGGCGGCATCGTGTACTCCGCATACCAGGGATCGGATTCGTCGCTGTTGCAGTAGATATTAGGAATATTTGACAACTCAGAGCACATGTACACCGAGTTAAAATATTCAGCCCCGCGAATGGTTGCCTTGCCCTCCTGAACGGTCGCGGTGTCCGGGTCCAGTCTCGGCTGGTCGGCGAGATAAGCGGGCCTCGGTACGGCTGGAGCGACCGTCACCTTCTTCGTCGACCGTTCAGTGGTTGGCACCGGCGGGTCAGGAGCGGGCGTCGTTTCCTGAGCCTTGGTGGTGGCAACAGGGGTAGGCAGTTGGGCCGGGAAGTCACTGCTTGTCGCGGTGGTCGGCGGAGCGGATCGGCCACCCGCATCCAAGGGTGCTGTGATGTCCAGGACGTCCCGTCCAAAGGCCAACAGCGCGACGATGAGGGCGAGGACACCGACGATCGTGGCCGGGGCCACCCAACTGCGCTCATCTCCGTCCGCCAACGATCCTCCACAAAGCTGCTCACTGAACACGGAGACCGTACGCGCGGCGCATCCGAGGAATCGATCGTCAGAACGGTCCCACACAGTTGCCAAACGGACGGTCACCGGCCCCGTTCGGAACGCAACCTTCCATCCCTCGGCGTCCTCTGAGCGGCATGAGACGCAGGCTCGCCCCGGCCCGGACGACCGGTCAGGGCTTGCGGGCCACCGCGCCGTAGATGGAGGCGTCGGCCAGGGGCGGACGCTGCTCCGGCGGCGCCTGCGGCCGCCACTCGGCGACCGGGGCGATGCCCGGTTCGGCCAGCTCCAGACCGGTGAAGAAGCGGGCGAATTCGGCGTGGTCGCGGGGTACGGCATCCTGCTTCATCCGGCCGGCGGCGAACTCGGCCTCCATCCGCCTGACGATCTCGGCGGGGATGTGGTCGGTGGTGAAGTGGGTCAGCGCCAGCCAACTGCCCGACGGCAACGCGTCGAGCAGGCGTGCGACCTGCTCATGGGGGCGGTCGTCGTCGGTGAGGAAGTGCGTCACGGCGATCAGCACCAGAGCCACCGGTTGGGACAGGTCCAGGGTGGCGTGCAGCTGCGGGTCGGCGAGGATCTTCTCCGGGTCGCGTAGGTCGGCGTCCAGGTAGGCGGTGGCACCGGCCGGGTGGCTGGTCAGCAGCGCTCGGGCGTGGACCAGCACCATCGGGTCGTTGTCGACGTAGACCACCCGGGAGTCGGGGGCGACGGACTGGGCCACCTCGTGGGTGTTGTCGGCGCTCGGGATGCCGGTGCCGATGTCGAGGAACTGTCGGACGCCGACCTCCTCGGCGAGGAACCGGACCGCCCGGCCGAGGAAGGCCCGGTTTTCCCGGGCGAGCGTGCGCACCCCTGGGTAGACGGCCGCGATCTGGTCGCCGGACTCCCGGTCGACGGCGAAGTTGTCCTTGCCGCCGAGCCAGTAGTTGTAGCGGCGAGCCGGATGCACCGTTGTGGTGTCGATCCGGTCGGCACCCCGGCCCTCGGGCAATTTCGACGTGGACGGCACCGTCACGAGACCTCCCCCGGTCGATGGAACACGTCGCATCCGCAAAGTCACGGCGCGTATCCAGAGGACATCGTAAGCCGTACCCCGGGGCTCATGGGGGCCACCGACGCGCGGACGCCGCCGGGCGGGAAACCGCTTACCAGAGCGCTATTGACGGTCGTCACTGGCTGTCAGTACCGTGATGCGGGCAGCGAGAAAGCGCTTTCCGCACCCTCACCGTCCGACAGGGAGCGCCCCCATGCCCCGACACCTCCGTGCGTTCTGCCTGATCCTGCTCGCCATCGCCACCGTGGTGAGCACCACCACCGCCCTGCCCGCCGAGGCCGCCCCGCGCTTTCGAGTGCTGGTGTTCTCCAAGATCACCAACTTCTACCACGACTCGATCCCGGCCGGCATCGCCGCGATCCAGCAGCTCGGCGCCGCCCACAACTTCGAGGTCGTCGCCACCACCGACGCGGCGGCCTTCACCGACGCCAACCTCGCCACCTTCGACGTTCTCGTGTTCAACAACACCAACAGCCTCCCGACCTCGGGTGACCTGCTCAACGCCAGCCAGCGGGCCGCGTTGCAGACGTTCATCCGCAACGGCGGTGGTTGGGCCGGCCTGCACGCCGCGTCGGCCAGCGAACGCGACTGGCCTTGGTACGAGGGCCTGGTCGGCACGATCTTCGACTACCACCCCGACTTCTCGGCCACCGGCGGCACCTTCCCCGGCCGGGTCAAGGTGCTCGACCGGGCGCACCCCTCGACGCGCAACCTGCCAGAACTCTGGGAGCAGAGCGAGGAGTGGTACAACTGGCGGACCAACCCGACCGGCAACGTGCACACCCTCGCCCAGATCAAGGTGCGCGACGGGATCAACGGCCTGGACGAGGGCGTCGACCACGCGTACTCCTGGTGTCAGCGCTACGACGGCGGCCGGTCCTGGTTCACCGCCGGTGGGCACGCCAGCTCCCAGTTCAGCACCCCGACGTTCCTGGAGCACCTGCGCTACGGCATCGAGTGGGCGGCCGGCGCGGTCGCCGGTGACTGCTCAGCCACCAAGACCAGCAACTTCGAACGCGTGGGACTGGTCACCGAGAACCTGGCCGACCCCTTCGAGCTGGCCGTTGGCCCGGACCGGAAGGTCTACTACATCCAGCGCACCGGCGCGCTGAAGGTGGTCAACTCCGACACCCTCCAGGTCACCACCCTGCTGGACTTCGCGTACACCTCGGCGATGACCGACCAGTCCGACGGGCTGCTCGGCATGACCCTGGACCGCAACTTCGTCAGCAACGGCTGGATCTACCTGCTCTGGTCGGACAAGACCCTCAAACAGCTCAACCTGTCCCGGTTCACGGTCGCCAACAACAGCGTCGCGCTCTCCTCGGAGAAACGCCTGCTGACCGTCCCCACCTACCGGGGCGAGGGCCGGGCCAACTCGCACATGGGCGGGTCCCTGGCCATGGACGCGGCCGGACGGCTCTACGCGGCGATCGGTGACAACACCGACCCGTTCGCCTCCAGCGGCTACACGCCTGTCGACGAACGCGCCGGCCGGGCGGCCTGGGACGCCCAGGGCACCGCCGGCAACACCAACGACCTGCGCGGCAAGATCCTGCGGATCACCCCACAGGCCGACGGTACGTACACCGTGCCGAGCGGCAACCTCTTCCCCGCCGGCACCGCGAAGACCCGGCCGGAGATCTACGCGATGGGCATGCGCAACCCGTTCCGGATCACCGTCGAGCCGCAGACCAACGCGGTGCTGGTGGCGGACTACGGCCCGGACGCCCGCGCCGCCGACCCCAACCGTGGCCCGGAGGGGACTGTCGAGTTCAACCGGATCACCAGCGCCGGCAACTTCGGCTGGCCGTACTGCGTGGGCAACAACATCCCCTTCAACGACTACAACTTCGCCACCAACACCTCGGGGGCGAAGTTCAACTGCGCCGCACCGGTCAACAACTCACCCAACAACACCGGCCTCACCACCCTGCCGGCGGCGAAGTCGGCGCTCGTCTGGTACGCGTACTCCGCATCCACCCAGTTCCCCGAGCTGGGCACCGGCGGTGGCGGGCCGATGAGCGGCCCGGTCTACGACTACGACCCGGCCAACACCCGCACCACGAAGTTCCCCGAGTACTTCGAGGGCAAGTGGATCACCTATGAGCTGACCCGCAGGTGGTTCAAGACGCTCTCCATCCACAAGACGGCGCAGACCTTCAACAACGCGCGCTTCGGCCCGACCGCGGTGGGTGACCTGCAGTCGATCAACGGGATCTTCGACAACATGAGCTGGATCCAGCCCTTCGAGGCGGAGTTCGGCCCGGACGGTTCGCTCTACGTCATCGACTTCGGTGAGGGCACCGGCAGCGGTCGCGGCGGCAGCAACGCCGGCGCGGGCATCTACCGGATCGACTACGTCGCCAACGGCCGGCCACCGACCGCGAAGATCGCCGCCACTCCGGACACCGGACGTACGCCACTCGCGGTGACGTTCTCCTCCGCCGGGTCGTCCGCCGGTGACGGGTCAGCGCTCAGCTACGCCTGGGACTTCACCAACGACGGCAGCACCGACTCCACCGCCGCCAACCCGAGCTACACCTACTCGACGGCCGGCAAGCACACCGCCCGACTGACCGTGCGCAACAGCGGCAACGGGTTGACCGCCACCGCGGTCACCGACGTGGTGGTCGGCAACACCCGACCGACCGTGACCATCAGCGTGCCCGACGGTGGGTTCTTCGACTTCGGCGACAAGATCCCGTACACGGTGACGGTCACCGACCCGGAGGAGACCACCATCGACTGCGCCAAGGTGACCGTGCAGACGCAGCTCGGCCACGACTCGCACGCCCACCCGCTGGACGTCTACACCGGCTGCTCCGGGATGCTCGCCACCGAGGCGGACGCCGGTGACGGCCACGGGCCGGGGCAGAACCTCTACACCCTGATCACCGCGCAGTACACCGACGGCGGCGCGGCCGGTGGCGTACCGGCGCTGACCGGCTCGACCCGCGTCCAGTTGCAGCCCAAGAGCAAGGAGGCCGAGCACTTCAGCGCCCAGTCCGGCGTCACGGTCAACGACCGGGCCACCGCCCGCGCCGGCAAGCGGCTCGGCGAGGTCGACCACAACGACTGGGTGGCGTTCGGGCCGGCGGACCTGCGCAACGTCGGCTCGGTGACGCTCGGGGTGACCAACGGCGGTCTCGGCGGCACCATCGAGCTGCGCACCGGCTCGCCCACCGGCACGCTCATCGGTACGGCCACCATCGCCTCGACCGGCGGCTGGGACAACCTCGTCTCCCCCACCGTCACGCTTACCAACAAGCCCGCCGGCACGACCACCCTGTACGCGAAGTTCGTCAACGCCGCCCAGGTCAATGGCACCCCGGACCTGCTCGCCCTGGACTGGCTGCGGTTCAACGGTGCCGGGGTCAAGCAGGAACCGGGCGGGACGCTGTCCCTGGCCGCCAACCCGACCGGTGGCACCGCGCCCCTGACCACCACGCTCACCGCGACGGCGACGGCGCCGTCCGGGCAGAGCATCACCGACTACGCGTGGGACTTCGGTGACAACAGCGCCATCACGCACGGGGCGACATTGCGGTCGACCGCCCACACCTACAGCCGCAAGGGGACCTTCACCGCCCGGGTGACGGTCACCTACACCAGCGGGGAGACCCGCTCGCTCAACCTGACCATCACGGTCAGCTGACCCCGGTCGCCGGCGGGCGGGAGCGTCCCGCCCGTCGGCACTACCGAGCGGATCGCCCAGATCCCAGAGTTCCTCGGCGCAGTCATCAGTCGCCGAGGAGCGCGTCACCTCGCCGCGTCCACGCGCCGTCATCTGGGTTGCCTGTGCCAGGCTCGCGCTGGTCTGGGTGCCGATCCTGTGCCCACCGACATGCCGGCAGCCGACGGGGCGGTGTGCGGCCGCAGCAGATGCGTGAGCAGGGCGTCGGGCACGAATCAGAGCCGGGCGGTGCCCTCGGTGGTGGTGCTCTCTTGCGGACGGAGTGCGGTCAAGAGGCTGTCGAGTTGACCCCAAGCCCGCGCGCTGGCGATGGGGTCAATGTAGTCTCGGGACTCGACGATGAGCCCATTGCGGATACGCATCACGAAGACGCAGGGCACCGTGAATGCCTCACCTGTCTCGGCTACCCGCCCCTGATAGGCGAACTCGGCGACAATCACCTCCGGGTCCGCAGTCTCATGAATCGTCACGTCGACTGGCTTACGGACCAGCGTCCGGGCGACCGGAGGCGGCGCGGTGAAGTGCTCGTGCAGTTCGTTGCGGCTACGCAGCGGCGGCGGGTTGAGCGGGTGGAACGGATGCGTGACATGGGTTTGTTCGGCGTACAGGTCGGCCAAGTCCTCGTACGGACCGTCGCAAACACCGTTCACCAGTCGGAGGAAAGTTTCTCGTGGGCTGCTCATGCCGGGCTTCCTTCGCAATCGGTAGATGCCGCCTGAGCCACGCCGAGGACTATCTCCGGGGTGGCCCGTACCCCATCGACGGCACCCTACTGACCTCAGCCTCGATGTGACTGACCCGAAGCGCCTTCGTCGTCCGTATCCAGTGCATCGTCATCGACGGAGGCGCTTGTCGTACCCGTGTGTGAGGCTTCGGGGCATGGCGACCTTCGTTCTGATCCACGGCGGCGGGGGCAGCGCCTGGGACTGGCATCTCCTCGTCCCCGAGCTGACCAGCCGCGGCCACGACGTGGTCGTACCGGAGCTGCCGATCGAGGACAGCTCCGCCGGGTTCGCCGAGTTCTGCCAGACGGTTGTCAACGCGATCGGCGACCGGAGCGACCTCGTGGTTGTCGGGCACTCGTACGGTGCGTTCACCGCGCCGCTCATTGCCGACAAGCTGCCGGTGCGGCTGCTCGTCCTGCTCACACCCATGGTCCCCAAGCCTGGTGAGCGACCCGGTGACTGGTGGGCCAACACCGGTTACCGCGGCGCCGAAGGGCTCAGTGAGGAGCAGCAGTTCTACAACGGTGTCCCGGCCGAGGTCGTCGCCGAGGCAGCATCACACAGTCGGGACCAGGTCAGCGCGGAGGGCGACGAGCCGTGGCCCCTGGACTCCTGGCCAGACGTACCGACGACGGTGCTCCTCGCCCGCGAGGACCGGTTCTTCCCTGCGGACTTCCAGCGCCGGGTTGCCGCCGACCGGCTCGGCGTCGTCCCGGACGAGATTGACGGCGGTCACTCGGTGCCGCTCAGCCACCCGAAGCAACTCGCCGACCACCTCAGCGCGTACCCGCTGCCCTAAGGGCGGGACTCGGCCGTCACGATCCGAACCTCCGGCTACGGGCACGATTGCGTGATCCAGGCGAGATGCGAGGCTGAGCAGGTGACCTACCCACTCGCGCGCCGCGTCTACGACACCTGCCACCTCACCGGACGATTCCGGCTGCGATCCGGCCAGGTCAGCGAGGAGTACTTCGACAAGTACCTCTTCGAGGGGCAGCCGGATCTGTTGCGCGAGGTCGCCGAAGCGATGGTGGCCATGCTGCCGGAGTGCGATGTGCTGGCGGGGATGGAGATGGGCGGTATCCCTCTCGCCACGGTGATGTCACAGCTGACGGGGCTGCCCACAGTCTTCGTGCGGAAGCACGCCAAGGAGTACGGCACCAACAAGGCCGCTGAGGGCGGTCCGGTGAACGGGCGGCGTGTCGTGCTGATCGAGGACGTCGTCACCACGGGAGGAGCACTGCTGGCATCGTGCGCGCAGCTACGGTCCATCGGCGCGCAGGTGGAGACAGTGGTCTGCGCCATCGACCGCGAGCAGGGCGGTCGTGAGAATCTGGCCGCCGAGGCGTTAGATCTCCGCGCCGCCCTCACCCGCCGCGACCTGGAAGCGTCCTCTCGCTGACCCCGTCGGGAAAGGTCCGGGGACACCTGGCATGCCCATCGCCCGTACGACTGAGGGCTCCGGGTGAGCGATCGGTACGTCGCCATCACCCGTGGACGCAGCCAGCAACGCCGCCCGGCTCAACCTCGCCCGGTCGTTGTCCCGTGACCTCAAGCACACGGGAGTGACCTCGAACGCTATCGCGGCCGGCACCATCCTGGTCCCCACTACCCGCAAGTGCCTCACGGAACTCGGCCGCGAGAACGGGTGGGGTGAGACGTGGGAGGAGGTCGAGCGCAACGCTGCCCCGATTCGCGCTGGCACCGACGTCGGCCGCATCGGGAAGCCCCGCGAGTACGCCAACCTCGTCGCCTATCTCGCCAGCCCGATCTCCGGCTACCTGACCGGCGCCACCCTCCGGATGGACGGTGGGAGGTACGACCGATAGTCGCCGAGATGCCGTCGGTGGCGAAGCGACGGTGGGGCGGTGCACGTCGGCACCGCCCCACGCCCGGTTGAACGATTACTGCCAGGAACTCTGTTGGGTGTAGACGAGGTTCCCGGGGACCACCGTGCCGTTGGTGCTGTACTCGGTGTACGCCCAGAAGTCACCCTCGGCCAGCGGCTTCTTCGGCTTCAGCGTGAAGTTGAAGCCCTGACCGCGCTCCGCCGTGGAGGGCAACGTCAGCGCGGCACCCGCATACGTGGCGTTACGGCCGATGATGGCGTGGCCCAGCTCGAAGTCGACGACGGGCCCACCGGGGTACTGTGCGAACACGTAGGCGGTGTAGCGCCCTGGCTCGGGCAGGAACTTGTACGCCTGCTCCGCGCTCGTCCAGAACCTGTCACTGCTGTAGATCAGGGTGTCGCCCTTGTACAGGTAGAGATCGAGGTTCGTGTTCGGGTCGTCAGTGTTGGCTTCGACGACGATCCCGGCAGTGTTCGCTGGCACGGTGAAGTCAACCTTCTTCACGCCGGACGCCTTCGGGTCGAACACCCCGCCGTAGACGCCGGCCGGAATCGAGTACGACTCCCGCTGCATCGGCGTGTAACCGGTGCTGCGACCGGCGAGCGGCCCGGTGAAGCCCGGCTGGACCAGACCGGAGGCGCCGTTGGCCATCCGGCCGAACTCCTCCCCGTCGTCACCGTACGGCCGGGCCGTGATCCCCCACGGACGGGCAGCGACCGGGATGCGGGCGGTGTGGGCCCTGCCGTGCCAGGTGATGGACCCGGTCACGTACCGGTCCCAGGGAGCGCTGCCCCGACGCACGGTGATGGTCACCGTCGCGGACTTGCCGGGTGCCAGCGTCACCGACGCCGGTGTGACGCTGACCTTCATGCCGGTCAGGCCGGACACCGACGACCGGTAGGTTTCCCGGGCCTTGCCCACATTGGTCAGGGTGCGGGTGAGGGTCACCGGGTGGGTCCCGTCGTACTCGCGCAACGAGATGGCCGGCAGGTTGAGTTCCTTGCCGTCGGGCGTGGCCGTCTCGCTGAACTTGATCAGTTCCGCCGGCGTCGGCTCGATGACCAGCCCCGGGTCGGTGGCCCCGGTCAGGTTGATGAAGCCGCTGCCCTGGTCCAGTGGGTTGCTGGTGCCAACGGTGTCCGTGGCGGTGGTCCGCAGCGCCGAGGCGATCCTGCCCGGCGACCAGTCCGGGTGCGTGGCGTGCAGGATCGCTGCCGCGCCAGCCACGTACGGCGAGGCCATCGAGGTGCCGGAGTACGCGTCGTACTGTCGCCCGAAGTTGCCCGCCGGTGAGACCGCGGCGATGATGTCCGACCCCGGGGCGACCAGGTCCGGCTTGAAGACGCCGTAGGTCACCTTGTCCGGGCCGGTGGAGGAGAAGTCGGCGACGCTGGGTACGCCGGGGACGCTGGAACCGTCACCGCCGGTGCGCACGGACGCCTTCGCGTCGGTGGGGTGGCGCATCAGGTAGTTGAACAGCGTGCCGGCCTGCTTCTCCGTCGGCAGGTAGACCACGGGGAAGTTGTAGATGGAGTTGACCCGGTAGTTGCCGACCGGGTCGAACAGCACCATGGCCGCCCCGCCCTTCTCCTTCACCTCGGCGGCAGAAGCGAAGGTGTCGGACAGCGCGCAGGCAACCACCTTGTCCTTGATCTTGGCGGGGTCGAGGCTGCCCGGCTCGCAGTACACCGCGCCCAGGTCCGGCGATCCGGCCTGGTCGCCGAAGACCATCGGCCGTGCGTCGCCGCCGGGCAACGCGTCCAGTGAGCCGCCGACCAGCTTGGTGCCGTCGCCGAGCTTGATGGTCGCCTCGTCGAGGTTCGTCACCGCCGCGCCGACCGTGGTCACCCAGGGCGCCGCGTTGCTGATGGCCCCGCTCACGATGCCGGTGTTTCCCGCCGACGCCGCCACGAACACCCCGGACAGGGTGGCGTTGAGGAAGGCGATGCCGATGGGGGTGTTGGCCTCCCAGTCGCCGAGCTGCGAGCCGATCGAGAAGTTCAGCACCTGCACGCCGTCGGCGACTGCCGCGTCGATGCCGGCGATGATGTCGGCGTCGTAGCCCATGCCACCCCAGAGCACCTTGTAGACGGCGATCTGAGCATCCGGCGCCACCCCGGAGACGGGACCGAAGCGGCGACCGTCGATCGTGACGTTCGAGATCGGCAGGCCGGCCGCCGTGGAGGCGGTGTGGGTGCCGTGCCCGGCAGCGTCGCGGGGGGACAGGAACTCACCCTCGGGCACCGAGCCACCACCGGCGAGCCACGAGTCGGCGAAGTAGCGGGCCCCGACGATCTTGCCGTTGCAGTGCTCGGCAACGAAGGCCACACCGGTCTGGCAGGTGCCGTGCCAGTTCGCCGGAGCGGGCATCTTCTTGGCGAACGACGCGCTCTCTGGCCAGATGCCGGTGTCCAGGATGCCAATCACCATGCCCGCGCCCGCGCCCGTGCCGGGGCCGGGCTTGGCCGGCCGGCCGGAGCGGTCCGTCGGCGCCGACTCGTCCGCTCCGCCCGGGCTGGCAGGCGTCGGAGTGGGGGCGGTCGCCGTGGTCGCGGTGGGCGGCGCCGAGGGGGTGCCGAGGGCCCGCGAGGCGGTGACGGCGCGGACGCGCTTGTCCGCCCGCAACGTGCTCACCTGCTGGGAGGTCAGCTTCGCCGAGAACCCGTTGAAGGCGGTGGTGTAGACCGCGTTGACCGTGACCCCGGCAGCGACGGCGACGGCGGCCCGCTGCGTGTCGAGGTGCCGGCGGTACGCCTGCGACGGCGCCGACGTCACGTCCAGCCGGTTGCCCGCCGCCGGGCGGGTCCGGGCCAGACCGGACACCCCACCGGTGTACGTGGTCAGCGGGTCCTCGGCCAACTCGACGACGTACATGCCGGAGCCGGTCTCGTCGACGGCTGCCTTCGGCGTGGCCGCATGGTTGCCGCCGGGTCGGCGGTCGGCCCCGTCGGTCAGGGTGACCTTACGGTCGGACCCGACGGTGAAGTAACCGGCGCCACTGCCGTTACCCGGCGAACCCGCGGGTGCCGCCGACGCCGTTCCCGCGACACCGGTGGTACCGGTGATCAGGGCGACGACCAGCGTAGGTATCGCTAGTCTTCGCAGCCTGTTTCCGCTCGTGCCTGTAGCCACGAGGCTCCTTTCGGTTGCTCCCTTGTGGAGCTTTTCTTCGATCGCGATCCGCTCATGGGAGCGCTCCCCCACCTAAGCCGCCGATGGTTGCTCGATGGTTTGCACGGTGTTACGGATCGCCGGTGCGTATAAGATCACGTTCTGCCGGCCGCGCCTAGATCACTTTTTCCAGAGGCCACCAGAGCAGGGCGGACACCCCAGCCAGGGCCAGCCCGAGCAGCGGGTACTTTGGCGCGAACCGCTGACCTAGTCGGACAGACCCGCCGGCACGGGCACCCCGAGGTGCGTCAGGAGGGCGGCGACCTCACGGTCGAGTTCCAGGCCCACCTCGTGGATCGCGTCCACTCCCAGCGAGCCGAACGCGCGACTGGGTTGCTCGATGATGAACCGTGCTCCACCGTCGGGCCCGTCGCAGATCAACGTGCGCAGCGGCGCGTACAGCATGGCCGCCGGGTCGTGGCGGAACATCCGCTCAGCCGTGGTGTGGTTACCCATCAGGTATTCGACGCAGTGCGTGGGGTCGCCCGCGAGGTTCATCATCGGTCGCAGGTCGCCGCTGCTCCAGTAGATGAGGAAGTCGTGCGGCGCCCGGTCGCGCATGAGGGCGAGGACATCGTCCCAGGGTGCGTTGCGGGCCACCAGCGCGTTGAACGCCGTCGCGTCGTAGGCCGGGACGGCCTGCTCGTAGTGCCGCCGGAAGTCGTCGAAGGAGCGATCGATGCTGATGTCCAGACACCGGGCGTGGTAGCCCCGCTCGGCCCATCCGCGTCCCATCGGATCCCCTCCTCACCTACCGGGCTATTTACCGGAACCTAGCAGCAGTGGTCCGAAATGCGAGCTTAGTATCAAATCACTGCTGATCAGATCGCCGATGGGGTGACGTGTGTGAACGGCGCGGAAGCACTGCTGCGGACACTTGTCGACGGCGGGGTCGAGGTGCTCTTCACCAACCCCGGCACCACGGAGCTACACCTGGTCGGAGCGCTGCAGGCGGTTCCCGAGCTGCACGGCGTCCTCGCTCTCTTCGAGGGCGTCGTCACCGGTGCGGCCGACGGTTACGCCCGGATCGCGGGCAAGCCCGCCGCGACCCTGCTGCACCTCGGGCCCGGGCTCGCGTACGGCCTGACGAACCTGCACAACAGCCGCCGCGCCAACTCACCGGTGGTGAACATCGTCGGGGACCACGCGACGTTCCACACCGCGTTCGACCCACCGTTGAACTCCGACATCGCCGCCCTTGCCGGATGGTTGCGCGGTCCCGTCCGCCGCCCCGAGGACGCGGCCGGCGCAGGCCCGGACGCCGCGGCCACCCTCGCCGCCGCCCTGGAGCCACCCGGGCAGATCGCCACCGTGATCATGCCCGCGGACGTGTCCTGGTCCGACGGAGGCGCGGCCGGTGCGCCCGTGCGGCCCCGGCCGGCACCGACCGTCGACCAGCAGGTCATCACGCAGGTCGCGGAGGCTCTTCGGAGCGGCGACACGACCGCACTGGTGATCGGCGGATCGGCCCTGCGGGAGGCGGGCCTGCTGGCCGCGGGCCGCATCGCCGCGGCGACCGGTGCCCGGGTCTTCCAGGAGCTCTACTCCAACCGGGTCGAACGAGGGGCGGGTCTGCCCGCGTTCCCCCGGCTCGGCTTCTATCCCGACCAGGTGCTCGACCAACTGCACGGCGCACGGCACGTCATCGTCGCGGGCACCAAGGCGCCGGTCTCGTTCTTCGCCTACCCCGACCAGCCGAGCCTCCTCGTCCCCGAGGGCGCCCAGACGCACGTGCTGGCCGAGGTCGGCCAGGACGCCGGCGCCGCGCTGATCCGACTTGCCGACCTGGTGGCACCGGACACGGCCGCCCAGGTCACCGACCCGCACCGACCGGCCCTACCCACGGGCACCCTCACCCTGCGGAACTGGGCCGACGTCATCGCGACGCTGCTACCCGAACGGGCCATCATCATCGACGAGTCCGTGAGCTCCGGCACCGCCCTCGCCGCCGCGACCGCCGGCGCTCCCCGGCATGACGTGCTCATGCAGACCGGTGGCGCCATGGGCGACGGCCTGCCTCTGGCCGTCGGCGCCGCCGTCGCCGCACCCGACCGGCCGGTGGTGGCGCTGGTGGCCGACGGCTGCGTCATGTACACCGCCACGGCGCTCTGGACCCAGGTACGCGAGCAGTTGAACATCACCAACGTGATCCTCAACAACCAGGCGTACGCGATCCTGCGCCAGGAGTGGGGATACTTCAGCAACCGCCCCGGCCTCGCCGATCCCGACACCAACCCGATGTTCGACCTGACCAACCCTCAGATCGACTTCGTCGGGCTGGCGAACGCGTTCGGGATGCCCGCCACCCGCGCGACCACCGCCGAGCAACTCGCGGAACAGTTCTCCGAGGCGCTGACCCGGACCGGCCCGCACCTCATCGACGCCACCATTCCCGCTGCGGCCTAACCGGCCTCGCCCCGGCCGCGTGCCCTAGGCGGCGTCTCCTCGGCGGCGCCAGAGCACCGTGCAGCCTGCGACCAGGGCCAGCCCGAGCAGCGGGGCGACGCCCACCCCGGCGAGCGTGCAGGCCACCGCGAGCAGCGCCGGCGGCACCCAGCACCAGGCGGGCACCGTACGCGGGGCGCGACCGCGCCGACGGGCCGCCGCTTCCACGGCCATCGGCACCACCAGCACCGGCAACGCGGCGGCCAGCAGGGTCAGCCAGGGCAGCACCAGACGGTCGAACCGCGCCACTGCCAGCAGACCGCCGAGCACCGCGACGAGCAGCATCGCCGCCCGCGCCGGCAGGCGGGGAGCCAGGCCACGCAAGGCCAGGGAGCCGGAGTACGTGGTGGTCAGCGCCGCCGCGAAGACCGCCACCGCGACGAACAGATTCGCGTACGCGGCCAGACCCGATCCGGTGGCGAGCAGCGCGACCACGTCGGCCGAACCGGTCCGCAGCCACAGGCCGGCGCCGGCGAGCACCCCGAGCAGCGCCGGCCCGATCAGCAGCCCCACGCACCAGGCCAGGTCCCGCCGCCGGGCGAGGCCCACGCTGAAGTCCGGTGCGCGCAGCGCGAACACGGCCGCGTACCCGATCAGGGCGGCGGCGTCGGCGAGCCCGCCGCCGGCGAGGCGGACCGGCGCACCGGGTGGTGGCAGGACCGTCAGGCACCAGCCGACCAGCACCACCGCGCTGAGCGTGGTGACCACCGCGACCCGGTTGCGGAGCCGGGCCGGCGCCCAGGAGACGGCGAGGACCGCCACCTCCAGCAGCGCCGGCCCGGCCCAGCCGGGCAGGTGGGTGAGCGCGGCCAGCGAGGCCCCGCCGAGCCCGACGTTGAACCCGTTCCAACCGACCATCGACACGGCCAGCACCGCCGCCAGCAGCAGCCGCGAGGTGTCCCCCAGGTACGCGGGCAGCACCGCGGTCAAGGTCCCGCCGTCGCCGAGCGGCCGGCGCAGCCCGATCCGGCCCTGCCCCCAGAGCAGGCCCGCCATCAGCGTGCCGCCGACCAGCAGCCCGGCCACCGGCACCGCGCCGCCGTGCCGGGCGGCCATCGCCGCGCCGAGCACCAGGGTGGCGGGTGCGGTGCCGATGCCCAGCCAGGCGCCGACCGCCGCCGGCCACCGCCGTTCGGGAACGTCAGACAACGTGGCGCAGGTAGCCGGCGATCGCCGCGTCGAGCACCTCCGCGCCCGGACGCGCCCAGACCTCGGCGGAGAAGACCTCCACCTCGATCGGGCCGACGTAGCCCGCCGCGTCCACCGCCTCGCGCAGCCGACGCAGCTCGATGCAGCCGTCGCCGGGCAGCGCCCGGCCGAGCAGCACCCCCTCTGGCAGCGGAGTCACCCAGTCGCAGACCTGGAACGCGGCGATCCGGTCGGCGGCCCGCGCGATCTGCGCGTACACCGTGTCGTCCCACCAGACGTGGTATGCGTCCACGACCACGCCGACCACCGCCGGGTCGAACCGCTCGGCGATGTCCAGCGCCTGGCCGAGGGTGGCGATCACGCACCGGTCGGCGGCGAACATCGGGTGCAGCGGCTCGATGGCCAGCCGTACCCCGGCGGCCTGGGCGTGCGGGGCCAGCTCGCCGATCGCGTCGGCGACCCGACGCCGCGCGCCGTCGACGTCCCGGCTGCCGGCCGGCAGCCCACCGGAGACCAGTACCAGCTCCGGGGCACCGAGGGCGGCGGCCTCCTCGATGGCCCGCAGGTTCTCCGCGCGCCAGTCCTCGGCGGAGAAGAACCCGCCCCGGCACAGCGACGTGACGGCGAGGCCGGCGTCGCGGACCAGTTTCGCCGAGCGGGCCAACCCGTACTCGGCCACCGGCTCCCGCCACAGGCCGATGCCCGGCACGCCGGCCGCCACGCACCCGGCCACCACCTCGGGCAGCGGCCAGCGCTGGGCGGTCGCCTGGTTGAACGAGAAGCGCGCGAGGCTCACTGGGCTGGTCTTCGCTCGCGACTGCGGGGCTCGCAAAACCGGCTCGCTCCTCGCGCTCATTGCTCCACTCCCGCCACGGTGAACAGCGCTCGGGCGCGGGCGGCGGCCAGGTCGGCGTCGGGCAGCAAACCGGCCGCGTCGGCCAGGGTGAGCAGGGTGGCCAGGTGCGCCGGAGAGCGGCCGGACTGCGCGCCACCGACCATCGTGAAGTGGTCCTGGTGCCCGGCCAACCAGGCCAGGAACACGATCCCCGTCTTGTAGTGCCAGGTCGGCGCCGCGAACAGGTGCCGGGCCAGCGGCACGGTGGGCGCGAAGACCTCGTCGTACGCCGTCAGGTCCCCCCGGTCGAGGGCGGCCAGCGCGGCGGCGGCGGCGGGCGCGATGGCCGCGAACACGCCGAGCAGCGCGTCGGAGTGACCCACCTCGTCACCCCGGATCAGCTCCGGGTAGTGGAAGTCGTCACCGGTGTAGAGGCGAACCCCGGCCGGCAGACGGCGACGCAGCGCGATCTCCCGGTCGGCGTCCAGCAGCGACACCTTGATGCCGTCCACCCTGGACTGGTGTGCCTTGATCAGCTCGATGACCGTGTCGGCGGCCAGGTCCAGGTCGACAGCACCCCAGTAGCCGGTCAACGCCGGGTCGAACATCGGGCCCAACCAGTGCAGCACCACCGGTTCGTCGGCGGCGCCCAGCAGCTCGTCGTACACCCGCAGGTAGTCCTCCGGGCCGCGGGCGGCGGCGGCCAGGTGCCGGCTGCACATCAGCACCGGCCGGGCCCCGGCGGCGCGGACGTCGGCGAGCTGCTCGGTGTACGCGGCGGTGACCGCCGTCAGGGTGGCCGGGCCGACCGGCAGCTGGTCGGTGCCCACCCCGGCGACGATTCGCCCGCCGACCGCGCGGGCCTCGGCGGCGCTCCGTCGGATCAGCTCCCGGGTGGCCGGATAGTCCAGCCCCATCCCCCGCTGGGCGGTGTCCATCGCCTCGGCGACCCCCAGCCCGTACGACCACAGGTGCCGCCGGAAGGCGAGGGTGGTGTCCCAGTCCACCGCAGCCGGGGCACCCGGCACGTTCTCCGCGCCCGGGTCGGCGACCACGTGCGCGGCGGCGTACGCGATCCGGGTGGTCGCCGGCGCGCCCGGTCGGGCGAAGCCGCCGCCTCCGGAGAGCCGGTAGCGCCGTCCACCGGGCAGCACCACCTCGGCGCTCACTGTGCCACCTGTCGTTCGCGACTGCGGGCTCGCAAACCCGGCTCACTCCTCGCGCTCACGGCTGAAGCTCCGGCACCTCGACGCGACCGCCCTCGCGGGCCGAGCGCAGCCCCAGCTCGGCGAGCTGCACCCCGCGCGCGCCGGCCAGGAAGTCCCACCGGAACGGCTCGCCGGCCACCACGTGCCGCAGGTACGCCTCCCACTGCACCTTGAAGCCGTTGTCGAACTCCTCGTTGTCGGGAACCTCGGCCCACTGGGCGCGGAAGTCCTCGGTGGCCGGCAGGTCCGGGTTCCACACCGGCTTGGGGGTGACCGCCCGGTGCTGCACCCGGCAGTTACGCAGGCCGGCGATCGCGCTGCCCTCGGTGCCGTCGACCTGGAACTCCACCAGCTCATCGCGGTACACCCGCACGGCCCAGGACGAGTTGATCTGCGCGATCACCCCGCCGTCGAGTTCGAAGGTGGCGTACGCGGCGTCGTCGGCGGTGGCCGCGTACGGGTGACCGGCCTCGTCGACCCGATCGGGCACGTGGGTGGCGGTCACGCAGGAGACCGCCGTGACGCGGCCGAACAGCTCCTCCAGCACGTAGTGCCAGTGCGGGAACATGTCGACCACGATGCCGCCGCCGTCCTCGGCGCGGTAGTTCCACGACGGCCGCTGAGCGGGCTGCCAGTCGCCCTCGAAGACCCAGTACCCGAACTCGCCGCGCACCGAGAGGATCCGGCCGAAGAAGCCGCCGTCGATGAGGCGCTTGAGCTTGCGCAGGCCGGGCAGGAAGAGCTTGTCCTGTACGACGCCGGTGCGTACGCCGGCCGCGTCCGCCGCCCGGGCCAGGTCGAGCGCGGCCGCGGTGTCCTCGGCCAGGGGTTTTTCCGTGTAGATGTGCTTGCCGGCCTCGATGGCCTGCCGGATCGCCTTCTCCCGCTGCTGGGTGACCTGCGCGTCGAAGTAGATCTCGACGTCGTCGCGGGCCAACGCCGAGGTCAGGTCGGTGGTCCAGTCGGTGAGCCCGTGCCGTTCGGCGAGCTCACGGAGCTTTGTCTCGTTGCGCCCGACCAGGACCGGTTCCGGCCAGATGGTGGTGCCGTCGGCCAACGCCACACCGCCGGATTCGCGGATGGCCAGCAGCGACCGGACGAGGTGCTGCCGGTAGCCCATCCGTCCGGTCACGCCGTTGACGATGATGCCGATCGACCTGCGGGTCATGGTGTTCCTTCCGTCGTGCTGGTCGTGCCGATCCGCGCTCAGTGGTTGGCGGCCGCGCTGCCGAGCAACCCACGCAGGTCGGTGGCGAGCCGGTCGAAGCGGGAGTCCGACATCACCTGCGCGTAGTCGCGGTGCGCCGGAAGCTCGACCGGGAAGGTGCGGATGATCCGGCCGGGCCGGGGGCTCATCACCACGACCCGGGTGCCGAGGAAGACCGCCTCGGCGATGGAGTGGGTGACCAGCACCACAGTGGTCCCGGTTTCCCGCCAGATCCGGTGCAGTTCGGCGTTCATCTGCTCGCGGGTCAGCGCGTCCAGCGCGCCGAACGGTTCGTCCATGAGCAGCACCGGCGGGGAGTGCAGCAGCGCGCGGCAGAGCGCCACCCGCTGCTGCATGCCGCCGGACAGCTCGTGTGGCAACGCCTTCTCGAAGCCGGTCAGGCCGGTCATCTCGATCAGCTCGTCGGCGCGGCGGGCCGCCTGCGCCCGGTCCATGCCGCGCATCTCGGCCTGGAGCAGGATGTTGGCCCGGGCGCCGCGCCACTCCAGCAACGCGGCCTTCTGGAAGACGAAGCCGATTTCCTTCTGTGGGCCGCGCACCGGGCGTTCCAGCAGCGACACCTCTCCGCTGGTCGGCTTGACCAACCCCGCGACGATCTTCAGCAGGGTGGACTTGCCACAGCCGGACGGGCCGACGATCGTGACGAACTCGCCCGGCTCGATGTCCAGCGACACGTCGTCCAACGCGGTGGTCTGCGCCCGTCGGGTGGTGAACCGGACGGTCAGCCCGGACATCCCGATGGCGGTGCCGGTGGCTGCCGGCGCGGCGGTCACCGGGTCACCCCTGCGCCGCGTACGAGGAGTCCCAGTACGCGTTGGGCGCGCCCGGGTCCTTCAGTTCGGCGTAGCGGGACATCAGGTCGATGGTCTCGGCCCACTGGGCCTCGGTGTTCACCCCGGGCGGGCCGTCCGCGCCGATCAGCGGCATGTTGAGCGTGAGCTGCTTGGTGAGCACCTCGGGCGCCGGCTCGTTCTCGGCCAGAGCTGTCATCGCGCTCACCGCGCCGGCCGGGTCCCGGGCGGCGTCGGCCCAGGACTTCTGGGTGGCCTTCACGAACTTGCGGACCAACTCCGGGTCCTTCTGCAGGGTTTGGGTGTTGGCGATCAGGCCGGTGCCGAGCAGGTTCATCCCGTAGTCGGCGAAGAGCAGCACGTCGACCTTCTTGCCGGTCTTGCTCTCGATGGTGGGCGCCTGGTCGTGGAAGAAGCCCATGATGGCGTCGACCTTGCCCTCGGCCAGGGCGGCGATCTTGCCGGCGGCGTCGACGTTGACCACCTTGACGTCGTCCTTCTTGAGGCCGTTCTTCTCCAGCCAGGCCGGGAAGGTCGCGTAGAGGGCGTCGCCGGGAGTGCCGCCGACGGTCTTGCCCTTGAGGTCGGCCGGGGTCTTGATGTTCTCCTCGGTGAAGAACTCCACCGAGGAGGGTCCCTTCTCCAGGTACGCGCCGAGGCTGCGCACCGGCATCCCGCTGGCCACCGACTTCAGCAGCACCGGGCTGTCCGCCCAGCCGAAGTCGGTCTGCTTCTGGGCGACCTGCTTGACCGTGTTGCCCGAGCCGTTGCCGGGCAGGATCTTCAGGTCGATGCCCTCGGCGGAGTAGTAGCCCTTCTGCAGGCCGTAGTAGAAGGGCGCGTGCTCGCCGTAGGGCACCCAGTTGAGGGTGAGGGTGACCTGCTTGCTGCCGTCGGCGTTGGTGCTGCCGGCGTTGTCGTCCCCACCGCAGCCGCTCGCGGCGAGGAGCAGGGCGGCGGTGGCCAGGATGGTGGTGGCGGTGCGTTTCATCGGTGCCTCCGTGATGGGGTCGGTCAGGAGGTGGTGAGGGACACGCCGGCCCGGCGGCTGGCGTGCCACGGAATGAGCAGTGCCTCGGCGATCTCGACCAGGACGAACAGGACGATGCCGATGGCGGACATCAGGATCAGGTCGGCGAACAGCAGCGGGGCGTCGAGGTTGCCGTTGGCCAGCAACAGGACGTAGCCGAGCCCTTCGCTGGCGCCGACGAACTCGCCGACCACGGCACCGACCACGGCGAGGGTGACGGCCACCTTCAGGCCGGCCATCAGGTGCGGCAACGCGTTCGGGAAGCGAATCTTGCGGAAGGTGCGCCATGGTCCGGCGCCCATCGTGGCGGCGAGGTCGAGCAGCTCCGGGTCGGTGGAGCGCAGCCCGGCCACCCCGGAGATGACCACCGGGAAGAACGCGATGAGCACCGCCAGGATGATCTTCGGGGTGAGGCCGAGGCCGAACCAGACCACCAGCAGCGGCGCGATGGCGATCTTCGGGATGACCTGCGCGAACAGGACGATCGGGTAGAGCGCCTTGTCCAGGGTGCGGGAGTAGGCGATGGCGACCGCGGTGACCAGACCCAACGCGGCGGCCAGCACGAAGCCGAGCACCGTCTCGTAGAGGGTGACCACTGTGTGCCGGGCCAGCTCGGACCACTGGGTGGTCATCGTCTCCCAGACCTGGCCGGGGGTGGGCACCAGGTAGTTCGGGACGTACTCCCGGGCCGCCACGAACCACCAGGCGGCGAAGAAGACCGCCAGCACCAGCGCCGGGCGCCAGAGCGAATCGGCGAAGGCCGTCGCCCGGCGACCGAGCGTCGGACGTGGTGGACGGCCGGCACGGTCGGGTGGCGGTGCCACCACCCTGGACGGAGCCGGACCGTCGAGGCCGTCCGGCGCACCGGCGCCGCCGGGCGGGGAAGCGGCTGCCCGCTCACCGCCCGCCTGGTCGGCGGCGGCCTGCCGGCCCGCCGTGTCCAAAGAGTTCTCGGTCACGCGGAACCTCCTCAGGGCCCGGAACGGCACACGTGGACCGGGCCGGTCGGCGGATCAGGCAAACGCTTTCCTGGAGCGTAGGCGGCACCCTCATGCCGGGCAAGGCCTTTCCTCGATCTGTTTCCGCCGATGCCTGACAGCTGTCCCGAAGGGACGGTCAGCCGCCCGTCGGGTAGGTGTCGAGGAGGCCGCACATGCCCAACCGGCCCCGATCGACCGGCTCGTTCACCGCGTACACCCCGGCGTCGGCCAGGTGCCCGGGGTCCCCCCGCTTGAGGGCGTCGAGCTGCCCGGCGGTGTCGGCGGCGGCGCGGCCCGCGCCGGCCTCCCACCGCTGCCGCCACCGCGCCAGCAGCGGCTGGCGCAGCGCGATCGCGGCGGCGTGGAACGCGGCCAACGCCGCCGGTCCGCCGGCTCGCAGCGCCTGGAAGCCGGTCACCGCCAGCTCCCGCCGACGGTACGCGGCGCGCACGTCCGCGCCCGGCGCTCCCCCGTCGGGCAACGCCGCCGCCGCGGCGTACGCGGCCGGGTCGGCCAGCACCTCGGGTGGGAAGGTCAGCACGGCGTCGCCGGCCTCGGGCAGGCCGCTGTTCTGCATGAGCACCACAATGGTCAGCCCACCTCCGTTGACCAGGCGGTGCACGGTGCCCGGCTCGAACCAGACCACCACCCCCGGCCGCAGCGGCGTCTCCCGGAAACCGGCCGTGGTCAGGGTCTGCACCGCGCCCTCGCCGTCGGTCACCACGTACCCCTCGGTGCAGCACAGGTGCACGTGCGGGGTGCCGCCGACCAGGCCGTCCGAGGCCACGGTGTCGTAGACGCGCAGCCGGGACACCCCGATCCCGCCGGGCAGCGGCGCGGGCCGATCAGGCATCGAAGTACTCGTCGGTGTCGTCCGCGGCCGGCAGGGACACCAGCAGCACGGTGAGGTCGCCGATGGCCCGGTGCCGGCAGCCCGGCTTGATCAGGAACGCGGACATCGGCCGGGCGGGGTGACGTACGCCGTCCAGCTCGATCTCGCCCTCACCGGCGAGCACGACGTAGTACTCGGTGGCGATCCGGTGGTGGTGGGTCACCGCGTCCTGCACCTGGAGCAGATGCACGCTGGCCTGGCCCTCGCTCTCGGCGATGAAACCCCGGCGGGTGGTCCCGCACGAGCAGCTTCGGGCGGGAAGGTCGTCGAGTTGAAGTACCGCGAAGCGATCGGACATGGCCGGGCCTCCCTGCGGGAAAGGGCTTTCTCTGCGGTACGGTGACGCTAGCCGGCACGACGAAACGCCGTCAACAGATCGAGGGGGCGGGCCATGGCGACCCTGTCCGATGTGGCCCGCCGGGCGGGCGTCTCACCCGCCACCGCCTCCCGCGTCATCAACGGCAGCAGCAAACCGGTCACCGACGAGCTGCGCGAGCGGGTGCTCGCCGCCGTCGCCGAGTTGCAGTACGTGCCCAACGCGCACGCCCAACTGTTGGCCCGCTCGCACCGCAGCGCGGTCGGGGTGATCGTGCACGACGTCTCCGACCCGTACTTCGCCGAGATCACCCGGGGGCTGCAACGGGTCGCCACCGACCAGGGCCGGCTGCTGATGATCTGCAACAGCTACCGGGACCCGGACCGCGAGTTGGAGTACGTGGAGCTGCTGCGCGGTCACCAGGTGGCGGCGCTGATCCTGGCCGGCTCGGGCTACCACGACGAGGCGTTCACCCGGCAGCTCAACGAGAAGCTCGCCGCGTACGAGGCCACCGGTGGGCGGGTGGCGGTGATCGGCCGGCACGAGCACTCCGGCGACGCGGTGATGCCGGACAACCGGGCCGGCGGCTACCTCGCCGGGCGGGAGCTGTGCGGTCTGGGGCACCGGGCGATCGGTGTGGTCGCCGGCCCGCGCATCCTCACCACCACGACCGACCGGTTGGCCGGCCTCCGGCAGGCCCTCACCGAGCAGGGCCGCGAGCTGCCCGATCGGCGCATCCGGTACGCGGAGTTCGACCGCGACGGTGGCGCCGAGGCCACCGCCCGACTGCTCGACGCCGACCCCGAGCTGACCGCCATCGTGGCGCTCAACGACTCGATGGCCATCGGCGCGCTGGCCACCCTACGCACGCGTGGGCTGGCGGTGCCACAGCAGATCTCGGTGCTGGGTTTCGACGACATGCCGATCGCCCGGGACGTGACCCCGGCGTTGACCACGGTGCGACTGCCTCTGGTCGACATGGGAGTGCGGGCGATGTCCCTGGTGCTCGGCGTCGGGGCCCCGGCGCCCCGGGTCGAGGTGCTCCCCGCCGAGCTGGTCCGCCGCGACACCGCCGGGCCCGTCCCACCGTCGATCCCCGCCACCGCGGGTTCCGCGCCACGGGCACGGCGAGGTGACACCACGTCGTGACCGGTGCCAGCCCGACCCAGCGGACCCTCACGCCCGCCGACATGGCGTATCTGATCGGTGCGTCGTTCGGGCCACAGGCCCGGGTCCGGGACGCCGGTCCGTTGGCCGGCGGCGGGTACGCGACGGTCTGGTGGGCGCTGCTCGACGACGACCGTCGGGTGGTGCTGAAGCTGGCCCCGCCGGCCGGAACGCCCCTGCTGCGCTACGAGCACGGGCTCTGCGCCGCCGAGGAGCGGTACTTCCGGCTCGTCGCGCAGCGGGCGCCGCAGGTGCCCGTCCCCCCGGTGCTCTTCCGGGGCGCCGACCCGGCGTACGGCGAGTGGTTGGTCACCGCGATGCTGCCCGGACGGTCGCTGTCCGACCTGGCCAAGACCGATGTCGTGGTCGACGACGGCCCGGCGCGCCACGACCTGGGGGTGGCCCTCGCCGCGTTGCACCGGGTCACCGGCGAACGGTTCGGGTACGACGGCGACCGGGCCTGCGGGCCGACCTGGCGGGCGGCGTTCACGGCGATGCTCGACGCGCTCCTGGCTGACGCGGCCGACTGGGACGTCCGACTACCGGTGACCCCGGCCCGCCTGCACGCACTGGTGGACCGGCACGCCGACGTGCTCGATGAGGTACGCCGCCCGTCGCTGTTGCACTTCGACTGCTGGGACGGCAACGTGCTGGCCGCGCCCGACCGGGACGGCCGGCTGCGGCTGCACGGCCTGGTGGACGGCGAGCGGTTCCTCTACGGCGACCCGCTGCTGGACCTGGTCTCGCCGCTGCTCTTCCGACGCGTCGAGGACGAGCCGGAGCACCCCCTGCTGCGCGGCTACCGGGCCGCCGCACCCCAACCGCTGGTGCTGGACGCTTCGGCGCGCCGCCGGCTCGGTCTCTACCGGTTGCACCTGTACCTGCTGATGACTGTGGAGATGCCCAGTCGCGGGATGACCGCGCGCAGCCATCCCGGGCGGCACGCCCGGCTGGCGGCCCTGCTCGACGAGGAACTGGCGGCGCTCACCTCGGCTTGACGGCCTGGCGCGGGTGGCGTCCGCCGTGTGGTCGAACGCCACCCGCACCCGGTCAGGGCAGGTCGATCGGGCGCAGCACCCGATCCACGGCGTGCGCGATCTGCCGGTTGCCCTTGTTGACGTCGTAGGAGACGACCCGCGCGTCACGGTCGTCGGTGTCGGCGTCGACCAGTCGCACCTGCCGGAAGAAGTACAGGTAGGTGCGCACGTCGACCTCGACGGACGAGCCGAGCGCGGTGGTCAGGTCCGTGCCGTCGGCCCGGACCGCCGTCCTGCGATCGATGGTGGCGCCCGGGACCACGTGGTAGAGCAGCACCGACTCGACGGTGTCGATGCCCAGCCCGGCCACGGCGGTGAAGGCGGCGCTCTCACTCGGCAGCTTCCGGGCCTGCGTGATCTCGCGGACCAACTGCTGGAAGGCGGCGTCGGTGGGGATGAACGCGGTCAGCGCCACGGTGCCGTCGGTCAGCACCTTGACCGGAGAGTTCGGCTTGGCTTCCAGCACGGCCAGCACGGCCGCCGTCAGCACGTCGAAGTCGCGCGAGTTGCGGTCTAAGCCGCTGCTGTCCCGGGTGAGCACCTGGGCGAGGGACGTCGTGCCGAGCGGCGTGGGCTTGCTGGTGGCCTGAGCGGCCGGTACGGCGACCGCGGTGGTGGCCAGCGCGGTGGCCACGGCGCCCACCGCCATCCGGGCGGCGATTCGTGCGAAGTTCATCAGCGAGCCTTTCGTCGAAGCGACCGGATCCGTGACGTCTCGTCACGACCCATACTTCGCACCGGGTACACCGCTCGGATGCACCCGCGGATAACGGATTGTCCGGGGCTCCTGCCGGGGCCTAACCTCCCCCGGTGCTGATTCGGGAGTTCGTCGACCGGGACTGGTCGCAGGTGTGGCCGATCGTCGAGGAGGTGATCCGGGCACAGGAGACGTTCCCCTATGACCCGGCGATGACCGCCGAACGGTCGTACGGCATGTGGGTCGAGGCGGCGCCGGGGCGGACCGTCGTGGCGGTCGATGGCGAGCGGGTGCTCGGCACCGCGAAGATGGGCACCAACCGGCCCGGGCCGGGCGCGCACGTGTCCACCGCGAGTTTCATGGTCGCCATCGACGCGCGGGGCCGGGGCGTGGGCACCGCGCTGTGCCGCGACGCCCTGACCTGGGGCCGCCAACAGGGGTACGCCGGCATGCAGTTCAACGCCGTGGTGGAGAGCAACAGCTCGGCGGTGCGGTTGTACCGGCGGGAGGGCTTCGAGGTGGTCGGCACCGTGCCGGGCGCGTTCCGCCACCCCACCCTCGGCCGGGTCGGCCTGCACGTGATGTACCAGGAGTTCTGACCGCGCCGCTCCGCCCCCGCCCGCGCCGACGCCCGCGCCCGCCCGCCCGTCCGCCCGTCCGCGTCGATCATGGACTTGTGGTGCTGCGCAAAAGGGACAAGGCTTCCCAACGTGCCCACCACAAGTCCATGATCGACCAGGAGGGCTCAGCCGCCGGCCGGGGCCGGGCGCAGGCCGGGCTGCCCGGCGGCCGGCTCCGTGCCGGCACGGCGGATCGGGGTGAAGAGGGCTCCGACCGCGACCAGCAGGCACCCCGCGCCCGCCGCCAGCGTGACGGCCGGAGCGCCGTACCGGCCGGCGGCCCAGGTCAGCACGACAGCGCCGGCCGGGCCGAGGGCGTAGTGCGTGCTCCAGAACGCCGACGTGACCCGGCCCAGCAGGTGATCGGGGGTGATCTCCTGGCGCAGGGACATCGAACAGATCCCGCCGACGCTGAGACAACACAGGTACACCGCGGTCAGCGCGGTGACCGCCGGCACGGTGGTGGCGATGCCCACCCCCGCCACCGCGAAGCCGCAGATCGCGTGCGCGCCGATCCAGGTGGCACCGAAGCCGCGACGGCGACGCAGCGGAGCCACCAGCAGCGCGCCGGCGACCGTGCCCAGCGCCGCCAGGCCGAGCACCGTGCCGACGGTGCCCTCGGAGCCGTCGAGGTCGTGCGTGACGTGGTAGATCAGCACGTCGACGAAGCCGTAGGTGAGGAAGATGAAGACCGACAACAGGACGGTCAGCGCGCGCAGCACGGGCTGTCGCCACAGGAACCGCGCCCCGGCCAGGAACTCGGCCAGCGGGCGCTGCCGGGCCACCCCCTCGTCCACCTGCACCGGGCGCAGTCGGATCAGCCACAGGCCGGCCGCCGAGAGCGCGAAGCTCGCCGCGTTGACGGCGACGGCGGTCGCCGGGCCGAAGCGGGCCGCCACCACGCCGGCGAGCAGCGGCCCGAGGACGGCCGCAGCCGCGTACGTGGCCTGCAACCGACCGTTGGCCTCGGTTATCCGGTCGGAGTCGACGAGGTTGCGGACCGCGGTCACCGCGGCGACCTGGAACAACATGCCGGCCGCCTCGCAGATCGGCAGCACGACGAAGAGCAGCCAGACCTGCGGGCCGGCGAACCACGCCAATGGCACCAGGGCGTAGAGCACCAGTCGGCTCAGATCCGCCACGATCATCAGGGTGCGGCGGTCGTACCTGTCGACCAGCACCCCGCCGAAGATCCCGGCGACGACGGACGCCGCGCCCGCGACGGCGGTGAGCAGGCCCATCTGCGCCACCGACCCGGTCGCCTGGAGCACCAGCAGCGGCACCGCCAGGTAGGCGAACGAGTCGCCGGCCGCCGAGAGCGACTGCGCGACCCAGTACGTCCCGAAGGTGCGGTCCCGCCAGAGCGGAGCCCTACCAGCGGTGGCAGATCGACTCATCGCGCCAAGGGTAGTGAACGCGCCCGTCGGACGCTGGCCGTGGCGGGCGTCACACCGCTGCGATGTCACGAACCGACGAGCGGCAGGCATCTCGTGGTCGTCAGTTCGATCAGAGAGGCGAAACAATGAGCACATCGCATCGACAGGTCCCGGCGGGCACGCACCGCGTCCTGATCCTCGGCGCGGGCTACGCGGGTATGGCCGCGGCGACCCAGCTCGCGGCACGCACCAGGCGGGCCGACGTCCAGGTGACAGTGGTCAACGCGCAGGAACGGTTCACCGAGCGCCTCCGGCTGCACATGACGGCCACCGGGCAGCGGCTCGCCGAGCTGAACATCCCCCACCTGCTGGCGGGGACCGGTGCACAGTTCGTGCGCGGCTGGGTGACGGCGGTGGACGCCCAGGCGAAGACCGTCCGCGTCGACGACAGCCGGGTGCTGCGCTACGACACCCTGGTCTACGCGTTGGGCAGCGTGACCGACACGGCGGCGGTCCCGGGCGTCGAGGAGCACGCGTACGCCCTGGACAGGCCGAGCGGCGCGACAACCCTGGCGGACCGGCTGGCCCGGCTCGGCACCGGCAGGGTCGTCATCGTCGGCAGCGGGTTGACCGGGGTCGAGGCGGCTGCGGAGATCGCGGAACGACACCCGGAGGTCGGCGTCACGCTGGTGGGCCAGCAGGACCCGGGGGCGAGCATGAACCCGAAGGCCCGGGCGTACCTGCGGGCCGCGCTGACCCGCCTCGGCGTCCAGGTGGTCACCGGAGCGGCGGTCACGCGGGTCCGGCCCGACGGGGTCGAATTGGCCGGTGCGGAGACCCTGGCGGCTGACGTCGTCCTCTGGACCGGTGGTACGCGGGTGGCGCCGCTGGCGGCCGCCGCCGGGCTGACCGTCGACGAACGCGGTCGGGTCGTCACCGATCTCGCGTTGCGGTCGGTGTCGCACCCCGAGGTGTACGCGATCGGCGACGCGGCCGCGATCCGGCAGGGCTACGGGATGCTGCACGGCACCTGCCAGTCCGGCATGCCGACCGGCGTGCACGCCGCGGTGTCGATCGCCCGCACGCTGCGGGGCAGGCAGCCCAGACCATTCCGGTTCGGTTACTACCACACGCCGGTGAGCCTGGGTCGAAACGATGCGGTCGTGCAGTTCACCCGCCCCGACGACACCCCTCGCCGTGGGTGTCTGACCGGGCGGATGGCGGTCTGGTACAAGGAAACCGTGAGTGCCTCACCCTGGTCGACCTACCGCCGTATGTCGCGGCTGCCCTCCTCCGGCGCGTTCTGGCCGCGCGGCGGCCGCTTCACCCGCCTGCGGGACGCGCGGTGACGCACCCGCCGGACGCCGACGAGCAGGTGTTCCACAGGCATCGCAACCTGCTGTTCTCGGTGGCCTACCGGATCCTCGGCAGCGCGGCCGATGCCGAGGACGCGGTGCAGGACGCCTGGATCAGTTGGTCCGCGGCGGACCGCTCCCAGGTCGCCGACCCCAAGGCGTACCTCGCCCGCATCGTGTCGAACCTCGCGTTGCAGCGGCTGCGCTCGGCCCGGCACCACCGCGAGACCTACGTGGGGCCGTGGTTGCCCGAGCCCATCCTGACCGGCGGGGACGCCGCCGACGCCGCCGCCACCGACGCCGAGTCGGTGTCGATGGCGATGCTTGTGGTGCTGGAGACGCTCAGCCCGCTCGAGCGGGCCGTGTTCGTCCTGCGGGAGGTCTTCGACTTCAGCCATGCGGAGATCGCGGCGGCGGTGGAACGCTCCGAGGCCGCGGTCCGCCAGACCGCCCACCGTGCTCGCGAGCACGTTCGCGGTCAGCGACCACGCTTCACCGCGGACCGGTCGCAGCAGCGCGGGGTCACCGAGCGATTCCTCGCCGCCTCGACCGGTGGCGACATCAACACCCTGCTGGAGCTGCTGTCCCCGGACGTCACACTGTGGACCGACGGTGGCGGAAAGGTCCGCCAGGCCCTGCGTCCCATCCGGGGCGCGGGCACGGTCGCCGCGTGGTTCGCGGCCATCGGCACCGTCACCTACCAGGGCGTCGAGCCGCACGACATGCACGCCGCCCTGGTCGAGATCAACGGGGGGCCGGGTCTCGTGTTCAGCGGTGCGGGTCGGGTGGTCGCCACCGTCTCCTTCGACATCGACGCCGACGGTCGCATCACCACCATCCACACCGTCGCCAACCCCGACAAGCTCCGCGTCGTCGCCGACGGCACCGTCCACCGCCTCGCGACGCGCTGAGCCGTCCGGCTCACCGTCAGCCGGTGCTGGTGAGGTCGGTCGTCGCCGCGAGCTCCGTGACCACGTCCAGGAAGCGGTGCAGCGCGGGTGCGGTGTTGCCCGCCAACCACACCATCTCGGTGTACGCGTAGGCGCCGGCCAGCGGGACGAACACCACGCCGGTGCGGCGAAGGCTGGCCGCCGAGCAGGCGAGCCGGGTGACGCCGAGTCCGGCGGCGACCAGGCCGAGGAGGCTCTGCACGCCGGCCTCCTCCTGAACGACGGTCGGGACGAAGCCCGCTTCCCGGAACTGGTCCTCGTAGGCGCGGTGCCAGGGTTCCCAGGAGCTGCGCGGCGTCATGACCCACGGTTCGTCCGCCAGGTCGGCGAGCGTCAGCTGGGCGCGCTCGGCGAGCGGGTGGCCCTCGGGGAGCACCGCGCAGACCGGTTCGGTGGTCAGTCGCCTGGACTCCAGGCCGGCAACGAGCGGGGTCCGGGTGAAACCGACGTCGAACTGCCCGCCGAGGACGCCCTGCACCAGGGGGGCGATGCTTGTGGTCTCGGTGGTCAGGTGCAGGTCGGGGAGGTGGTGGCGGACCGCCCGGACCACCGGGGGCAGGAGATGGTTGGCGACGGTGGTCAGGAAGGCGAGCCGGAGGGTGCCGACCTCGCCGCGCAGGGCCCGTCCCACGACGGCGACGGCCTGGTCGGCGCGGTCGGTCACGGCGCGTGCCTCGGGCACGAACAGGGCGCCGATGTCGGTGAGGGTGGTGCCGCGGCTGTCGCGCTCGAACAGCTTCACCCCGAGGACGCGTTCCAGGGCGGTGATCTGCTGCGACAGCGACTGCTGGGCGATCGTCAGGCGGGCGGCGGCCCGGGTGAAGCTCAGCTCCTCCGCGAGGACCAGGAAGTAACGCAGTTGTCGCAGCTCAGGCGTGGCCACAGGAACAGACTGTAGCCACGCCAGGAAGCGTGTGTTGGCCGTCCGCGCAGACCTCCGCGCACGATCGGTGCGAAGGGCGGTGCCGGCACACCGTACGCCGGTACGGCGAGCTGGCACGGCCACGTGCGGACACCACCGAAGGAAGTCGATCATGTCGGAAACACGCGTCACCACGCCGTTCAACGCCCGGTCCACCGCCGCCGACGTCGTGGCCGGTGTCGACCTGACCGGGCGGCACGCCATCGTCACCGGCGCCTCCTCGGGCATCGGTGTGGAAACCGCCCGGGCGCTCGCCATGGCGGGTGCCGAGGTGACCCTGGCGGTACGGGACGTGCGGGCCGGAGAACGGACCGCGCGGGAGATCGGTGCCGGGGCCGCGAACCGGCTGCTCCGGGTCAGGCCGTTGGACCTGTCCGACCAGCGGTCGGTCGCCGCGTTCGTGGCCGACTGGGACGGTCCCCTGCACATCCTGGTCAACAACGCGGGTGTGTCGGCAACCCCGGAGATGCGCACCGCGGAGGGGTGGGAGTTGCAGTTGGCCACCAACCACCTCGGCCACTTCGCACTCGCCAACGGGCTGCACCGGGCACTCGCGGCGGCCGGTCGGGCCCGCGTGGTGTCGCTGAGTTCCATCGCCCACGTTTCGGCCCCGATGGTCTTCGAGGACGTCAACTTCCGGGAACGCCCCTATGACCGTCTCCTCGCCTACGGGGAGTCGAAGACCGCCACCGCGCTGTTCGCGGTCGAGGCGAACCGGCGCTGGGCGGGCGACGGCATCACCGTCAACGTGGCCAACCCGGGTGCGGTCGCCACCAACCTGGGACGGCACCTCACCGAGGAGGACTACGCGCAGCTTCCGGCGTTCGACTTCAAGGCCCCGCAGCAGGGGGCCGCGACCTCGGTGCTGCTCGCCGCGTGGCCGCAGCTGGAGGGCATCGGCGGCCGGTACTTCGAGGACTGCGAGCAAGCGGTGCGCCACGACCCGGCGGACCCGCTGCGCGGCGTCGCCGACCACGCGATCGACCCCTCGGCGGCGGCGCGACTGTGGCAGCTCTCGCTGGACCTGCTCGCCGGTACCCGGGCCGCCTGACCGCAGGGTCTCCCCCGCCGGACGGGAATGGACCCGAACGCCCGGAAACGGCCGCGGGATCCCCCGCGGCCGTTTCCGGAAGGCGCGAAACGCTCAGCCCTTACGCAGCGGAGCGAGCGCGGTGCTCCAGGAGACCACCTGGTCGAGCGTGGCGGTCAGCGAGTCCTGGTGGAACTGGTTGGGCTTGAAGACGCTGAAGTTCTCGAAGTCGGTGAAGAGCGAGAGCGCGACCTGCGAGCGCACGTCGGCCATCTGCAGCTCACCGGAGATCAGACGCAGGTGCTCCACGGCGCGCGTCCCGCCGACCGAGCCGTAGCTGACGAAGCCGACGGCCTTGTTGTTCCACTCGGCGTAGAGGAAGTCGATCGCGTTCTTCAGGGCGCCCGAGGTCGAGTGGTTGTACTCGGGGGTAACCATGATGAACCCGTCGAACGACGCGATCGTCTCGGCCCACCGCTTGGTGTGCGGCTGGGTGTACTGGCCCATCGAGGGCGGGTACGCCTCGTCGAGGTGCGGCAGCTGGTAGTCGAGCAGGTCGATCAGCTCGTACTCCGCGTCGGAGCGCTGCTTGGCGATCTCGAGCACCCAGCGGGCGACGGCCTCGCCGTTACGCCCCGGGCGGGTGCTGCCGAGGATGATCCCGATCCTGGTCATGTGTGGCGCCTTTCAGAGGGTCCTTGCCTGACGACCGGAACGCTAACCGCTGCTTGATTGGTCAAGCAAATATCTGCTCCGTGGGCGTGGTCACACGGGGGGCAAGCATTTGCTCAGTCAAACAAGTATGATATGAGGATGTCCAACCCGTCCTCAGCAACTCCGCAACCGCTCACCCGTGATGAGGAATCCCTGGTCCGCGCCCTGGGCCAGGTCATGCACGTCCTGCCCCGCGCGATAGACGCCGACATGGTCGGTGACCGTCAGCTACCGCTCACCGAGTACACCGCGCTGATGAACCTCTCCGAGGCACCGGAGCGGCGGATGCGCATGAACGAGCTCGCAGCGCTCTGCTACCTCTCCCTCAGCGGCATGACCCGCACCGTCATCCGGCTGGAGACGCAGGGCCTGGTCCGGCGGGAACGGTGCGATGAGGACGCGCGCGGCTGGAACGCCGTCCTCACCGACGCGGGCTTCGCCCGCCTGCAGGAGTCCTGGCCCAGTCATTTGGCTGCCGTACGCCGCCGGTTCCTCCAGCACTTCGAGGGCTTCGACCTCGCCCAACTGGCCCAAGCGTTCCAGCGGGCCGGAACGGCGGAGACGACCGACTGAGCCGGCGCCGGCCCGGTCGGTCGCCCCGCCCGGCTCAGCCGGACAGCCGGCCCTCGGCCACCAGTGCCCACGCCAGCAGCCCGAAGGCGCCGGTCGACGCGACGGCACGGACCACATTGCCGCGTACCCAGGTGACCTCGAAGCGCGACCGCAGGGCCGCGAGGTCGGTGGCACCGTCCACGTCGCCGGCGCGGGCCAGCACATTGTTGAGCGGCACGTTGACCACGGCGGTGACACCGAGCACCACCAGGTACAGCAGCAGCCCGGCGACGATCCACGGCAGCACCGCCCGACGCCCGGCCCCCAGGTGCAGCGCCCCCGCCAGCAGCGTGAACAGCAGCGCGCCCCCGAAGCACACCGCGAACCACCCGTTGAGGATCGACTCGTTGATCCGCCGCATGGCGAGCACCAACGTCCGGTCGTCGGTGCGGGCCAGGCCCGGCATGACCGCGTACGCGAAGGCGGCGAACAGCCCGGCGGTCAGGCCGGTGGTCAGGGTGGCGGCGAACAGGCTGGCGGTCCTCAGAACTTCCATCCGCCTATTGCACCCGTTGGCGTGCGCGCTGATCAAAGGCGATAGCGGTCACCGGGCCGGAGCGTGGGCGGCGAGCGGGTTCGTGAGGGTGCCGACGAACTGGAGAGCCGCCGACGGGTCAGCCAGGTCGATCATCTGCTGGTTGTCGCGCAACTGCAGCCGGTTGAGGCAGGACAGCGTGAACTCCGGGGCGAAGAGGTCGTAGTGACGGACCCGCTCGGCCAGGTGCGGCACCCGGTCGAAGTAGTCGGTGGCGCAGGCCGCGACCGTACGCCAGAAATCGTCCTCGGCGAGCACACCGACCTCGACCAGGACCGCGTTGAGGTGCCGCAGGAAGCAGTCCACCACGTCGGTGAAGATGCTCAGCAGCTTGGTGTCGTCGGGCACCTCGACGCGGATCCGCTCCACCGCCGCCGGCAGCTCGACCTTGTCGCTCATCACCGCGATCTCCTCGGCGATGTCCTTGAAGATCACCCGCTGGACCGTGTCCTGCTCGTCGAGGACCAGGATGACGTTCTCGCCGTGCGGCATGAAGGCCAGGTCGTGGGCGTAGAAGCTGTGCAGCAGCGGGGTCAGGTAGGCGTCCAGGTAGCGGCGCAGCCACACCTCGGGCGCCAGGCCGGACCGGGCGATAAGCGCCGCCGCCAGCGAGCCGCCCTCGTCGTCGACGTGCAACAGCGCGGCCATGGTGGACAGTCGCTCTCCCGGGGCCAGGCTGGGCACCGGGCTCTCCCGCCACAGGGCGGCCAACATCTTCCGGTACGGGGAGGTGCGCTCGGTCGCCGCCTCGTACTGCCGGTGCCGGTAACCCACCGCGGCCCGTTCCCGGATGACGGTCAGGCCGGTGCCGGCCAACACCTCGTCGGCGGCGATCAGGTCGGCCAGCCAGTCGTTGATCGCCGGGGTGGCCGCCATGTACGCGGCCGACAGCCCCCGCATGAAGCCCATGTTCAGCACCGACAGCGCGGTCTTGACGTAGTGCCGACCCGGCTCGCTGACGTTGAAGAAGGTGCGGATGGACTGCTGGGCGAGGTACACGTCCGGCCCGGGGCCGAGGTGTACCAGCCGGCGCTCGGCCAGCTCCCCGGCGAAGGTGACCGCCAGCTTGTTCCACCACTGCCACGGGTGCGCCGGGATCAGGTGGTAGTCGGCGAGGTCCAGCCCGAGACCGGCCATCGTGGCCGCGAACCGGGCCCGGGTCTCGGCGTCCAGCTCGCTCTCGATGAGCCTGTCGTAGTCGAGGTCGGCGGCGCTGCTGAACGTCGAGTGGTCCCGGTGCGCGGCCAGCCACTCCAGCCGCACCGGTGCGGCGGCCTCCGGGGCGTACCGGTGGTACTCGTCGACACCGAAGCCGAGCCGGCCGTTGTTCGCCACGAAGCAGGGGTGGCCCTCGGTCATCGAGGTCTCGATGGTCTGGAAGTCCGCCTCGGCCAGCTCGGCGGCGCTCGGCGCGGCCTGGGCCAGCTTGTACGCCGTACCCGCCAGCGTCGAGGTGATCTCCTCCAGGTAGACCGGGAGCACCCGTGCGGAGAGCCCGAGGGTGTCGCGCAGTTCGACGATGAGGTCCACCGCGTCCGGTGCCAGGGACGCGCCGCCGCGGTGTCGGGTGATGCTGTCCGCGTCGATCTGCCAGTGCGCCAGGGCGAACACCCGCGCCACGAACCGGTAGGTGACCGTGCCGTCGTCGCTGCGGACCTCGTACCACTGCCGGTCGTCGGGGCCGGCCACGGCCTCCGGGCTGAGCAGCCGCTCGTGGGTGAACTCGGCGAGCGCCTTGCGGACCAGCAGCCGGTTGGCCCGGGCCCAGCGCTGCGGGGTGAGGTGCCCGGCCGGGTCGCCGGAAGCGTTGTGCGCGGTGGCGACGGGCGGGTGGGTGGTGACGGCGGTGGTCACGCCGGGGCTCCTTCGATTCGAGTGGCGGCGGCGCGGTCGGCGGCAGCGCGGTCGGCGGCGGCCTGGAACTGGGCTCGGGTGCAGACGCTGAGCAGTGCGTCCTTCTCGGGCTTGGCGATCGGGCCGACGACGGTGAAGCCGACGGCGGCGTTCAGCGCGTGCACGGCGGTGTTGCGCACGTCCGGTTCGACAACCACCCGTCGGGTCGTGGGGTCGTCGAAGAGCCACGCCATGACGGTGCCGATGACCGCCCGGGTGAAGCCGTGCACGGGCGCGTCGACCGGCGCGCAGAGGAAGTGCATGCCCACGTCACCGGGCTGGTGGTCGTACAGGCCGACCAGCTCGACGTGGGCCGGGTCGTAGCGCTCCGCGAGGAAGGCGGGACTTCCCCGCCACAGCCCGAGGTACGCGTCGTGGTGCGGGTGCTCGGCGATCCGCCGGTACTCCTCGGTGACCTGGGCCAGGTCGGCGTCCTGCATCATCCAGAACGCCGCCTTCGGGTGGGTCACCCAGGTGTGCAGCAGCGCCGCGTCGGCGTCCGGGTCGAGCGGCCGCAGCGCGAACCCGCCGAGACCCTCGTCGACGTGGGTGAAGACGGCGGTCACGACGACACCCCGAACTCCTGGAAGGTGATGCTCTTCTCGATCGGGTAGTGCTCCCGACCGAGCAGCTCACGGATGATCCAGGAGTTGCGGTAGGCGCCCATGCCGAGGTCGGGTGAGGTGATGCTGTGCGTGTGGGTGCCCGCGTTCTGCAGGAAGATGCCCCGCCCGCTGTGGTCGATGCTGTAGTTGCGGGCCACGTCGAAGCGGCCGTGCGCGTCCCAGCGGATCCGGTCCGACACCGGCGCCAGGAACTCCGGCACCCGGTAGTGGTAGCCGGTGGCCAGCACCAACCCCTCGGTACGCAGGGCGAAGTCGCGCTCCTGCTCCACCTGACGCAACCCCAGCGTGTACTGCCCGTCCTGGTGGTCGGCGCTGACCAGCTCGGTGTTGGTGAGCAGGCGGGTGTTCACCGGCCCGTCCACGCTGTGCGCGTAGAGCAGGTCGAAGATGTCGTTGATCAGGTCGGCGTTGATCCCCTTGAACAGGCCCTTCTGCTCGGACTCCAGCCGGTAGCGGGTCGCCTCGGGCAGCGCGTGGAAGTAGTCCACGTAGTCCGGTGAGGTCATCTCCAGCGTCAGCTTGGTGTATTCGAGCGGGAAGAACCGTGGCGACCGGGTCACCCAGTTGAGCTGGTAGCCGTACCGGTCGATGTCGCCGAGCAGGTCGTGGTAGATCTCGGCGGCGCTCTGCCCGCTGCCCACCACGGTGATGCTGCGCTTGGTGCGCAGCGCCGTTCGGTGCTCCAGGTAGCGCGAGTTGTGCACGGCGTCGCCGGGCAGATCGGCGACGGCCGGGGGCAGGTGCGGCGGGGTGCCGGTGCCGAGCACCAGGTGCCGGGCCCGGTATTCCACGGTCTCCCCCGTGCCGGTGCTGGCCCGCACCACGTACCGCTCGTCGGCGGAGTCGTACTCCACAGTGGTCACGGTTTGGCCGAAGCGCAGGTTCGACAGTTTCGCCGCCGCCCACCGGCAGTACGCGTCGTACTCGCTGCGTAGCGGGTAGAAGCTCTCCCGGATGTAGAACGGGTAGAGCCGGCCGATCTCCTTGAGGTAGTTGAGGAAGGAGAAGGGTGATGTGGGGTCGGCGAGGCTGACCAGGTCGGCGATGAACGGGGTCTGCAACCGGGCCGACTCCAGCAGCATGCCGGGGTGCCAGGCGAGACTCGGCCGGGCCTCCAGGAACACCCCGTCGAGGTCGTCGATCGGCGCGGTGAGGCAGGCCAGGCCCAGGTTGTACGGGCCCAACCCGATGGCGATGAAGTCGTGGGTGGACATCGGGGTCTCCAGGCGCGGGTTCGTGGTCACCGGCGTCAGCCGACGGGGCAGGTCAGGTCGGCGTCGACGTGGTCGTGCACGTACCGGCCGGCGTGGGTGGCGATCAGGTCGAGTACGTACCCGACGTCGTCGACTGTGGTTTCCGGGTTGAGCAGGGTGAACTTCAGGAAGTGCCGGCCGTCCACCCGGGTTCCGGCGACCACGGCGAGACCGGACG
Organism: Micromonospora sp. NPDC050784; assembly: GCF_044456765.1. Taxonomy (NCBI): domain Bacteria; kingdom Bacillati; phylum Actinomycetota; class Actinomycetes; order Micromonosporales; family Micromonosporaceae; genus Micromonospora; species Micromonospora sp. NPDC050784. The sequence continues at coordinate 50,673 of NZ_JBITGG010000017.1, forward strand.
CCGCGAGGGCCTCCCGGGCGTGCAGGTTGGCGGCGTCGGCCAGCTCCCGGCCGGGGCCGGTGGGCAGGTAGCGGAACACCACAGTGCTCAGCTCCGAGCGGGTCACCACCTCGAAGCGCGGGTCCGCGCTGACCAGCTGCCAGGCGTCGGCGGCCCGGTCGACGACCTCGTCGAAGAGCCCGCCGAGCGCGTCCGGGCCCATCACCCGCAGGGTGAGCCAGAGCTTCAACGCGTCGAAGCGGCGGGTGGTCTGCAAACTCTTGTCGACCTGGTTGGGGATGCGTTGCTCCACCATCCGGGCCGGGTTGAGGTAGTCGGCGTGGTAGGTGACGTGCCGCAGCGTCCGCCGGTCGCGGACCAGCAGCGCGCTGGAGCTGACCGGCTGGAAGAACGACTTGTGGAAGTCGACGGTGACCGAGTCGGCCCGCTCGATGCCGTCGAGCAGGTGCCGGCGCGTCGGCGAGACGAGCAGACCACAGCCGTACGCGGCGTCCACGTGCAGCCAGACGCCGGCTGCCGCGCAGATCCCGGCCAGTTCGGTGAGCGGGTCGATCGAGCCGAAGTCGGTGGTGCCGGCGGTGCCGACGACGGCCATCACCACGAGTCCGGCCTGGCGGCACCGCACGATCTCCTCGCGGACGGCGGCCGCGCTGATCCGTCGGCGGGTGTCGGTGGCCACCGCGATCACCGCGTCCGGGGCGAGGCCGAGCAGCTTGGCCGACTTCTGCACGCTGAAGTGACCGGCGGCGGAGGTGATCACCCGCAGCCGGGGCAGCAGCTCCGCGCGCGCCGCCGGTCCGATGGCGTCGGCGCACGCCTCCTCCCGGGCCAGCAGCAGCGCCTGGAGGTTGGACTGGCTGCCGCCGCTGGTGAAGATGCCGTCCGCGTGCGGGCCGAGGCCGATCCGCTCAGCCGTCCAGTCGATCAGCCGCCGCTCGATGAGGGTGGCGCCGGCGCTCTGGTCCCAGGTGTCCAGTGAGGAGTTCACGGCGGTGAGCACCGCCTCACCGAGCAGCGCCGGGATGGCCACCGGGCAGTTGAGGTGGGCGAGGTAGCGGGGGTGGTGGAACCAGACGGCGTCGCGCAGGTAGACGTTCTCCAGCTCGTCCAGAGCGGCGCCGGCGTCGCCCAGCGGACGGTCCAGGTCGACCCGGTCGACCAGGGGGGCCAGCTCGGCCGGCGTGACTCCGGTGCCCGGACGGTCCACCGTGGCCACCCGCCGGGCGACCCGGTCGACGCCATCGGCGATCGTGCGGCGGTACTGCTCGACCGAGCCGCCATGCAGCAGTTGGGCCCGCGCGGCGGTTGACGACGCTGGCGGCGTGGTGGTCTCGACGGGGTACGTCGGCACGGTCACGGAATGTCCTTCCACGTTCTCGACGAGGGGCAGCCGGAACCGTCCCCGGCGCGGCGGTGCGCCTCGGGGCAGTGCTGCCGATCGATTGGGGGTCGTCAGTCAGGCGGTGGCGCCGGCCAGCGCCTCGGCACGCAGGTCCTCTTCGGACAGTCCGCGTCGCCAGTAGCCGGCGAAGGTCACCCTCCGACGGTCGAGGCCGCGCTCGTCGACGAGGTGCCGGCGCAGCGCCCGCACCACGCCGGACTCACCGGCGATCCAGGCGTACGGGGTGCCGCCGGTGGGGAGCCGTGCGGCGCGGACGGAACTGACCAGCAGGTCGCTACCGGGCGGGGTGCTGCCCCGCACGATCCACCTGATCTCGGCGTCGGCCTCGGTGGGCAGGTCCGTGATGTCGGCGGCGTCGGGCACCTCGATCCAGGCGCGGACCCGGGTGCCGGCGGGCAGCCAGGCCAGGATGCCCTCGATGGCCGGTAGCGCGGTCTCGTCGGCGGCGAGCAGCACGAGGTCCGTGCCGTCCGGCGGGCGGAAGCAGACGCTGCGGTTGTCAGGCACCGCCGGGCCGAGCAGCAGCACCCGGTCGCCGGGACCGGCGAGGGCCGCCCAGCGGGAGGCGGGGCCGGTGTCGCCGTGGCTGACGAAGTCGATGTCGACCTCGGTGTCGGCCGGGCGGTGCTCCCGGATGGTGTACGAGCGCAGCACCGCGCGGACGTCCGCCGGCAGCGCCCGCCAGCCGCCGAACCAGTCCTCACCCTGCTCGACCGGGACCACCGGAGCGTCCTGCCCGGGGTGCGGCAGGAACAGCGAGACGCTCTGGTCCCGGCCGCCCCCGGCGAAGTCGGCCAGCTCCGCGCCACCGAAGGTGACCCGGATCAGCGAGGCGCCGACCCGGCGGGCCCGGACGACGTGCGCGGCGTAGAAGCGGTACTGCGAGGCGATCGGTGCGGTGGCGCTCGTACTCATGGCGTCAGCTGACCTTCTTCGCGTTCCGGATGGCGGTGGCGAGGTTCTCCAGCAGCGGCGCGGAGCCGGCGTACGAGAAGCGGGGTACCGCGTCCCACGGGCTCACCTGGTTGGCCTTGACCGCCGGCAGTTGCTGCCAGGTCGGTTTGGCGGTGAGGTCCTTGGCCTGCAGGGCGGTGCTGCGGTTGTCCAGCAGGATCAGGTCGGCCGGGAACTTGCCAGCGCTCTCCCAGCTCAGCGCCTCGAAGTAGTCGCCGGCTTCGAGCTTGGTGGGGACCACGATGTCGACGCCCAACTCGGCGAAGTACATCAGGTCGGTGCTGACCTTCGGGTTGGAGACGTAGAAGAGGTCGGGGCTGCCGGAGCAGGCCATCACCTTGATCCCGGGGTTGGCCTTGACCGCCTGGCGGACCGCCTCGGCGGCGGCGTCGAAGCGGGCCTTCCCGTCGGTGACCTTCTTCGCGGACAGGTCCGCGCCGAGCGACTCGGCCAGCGCCGCGTACCGCTCGATGGGCTTGGTCATCGGCACCCGGGCGGTGGTGATCGCCACACTGGGCGCCAGCGGGAGGATCTTGGCCTTGCTCTCGTCCGGCACGTACCAGAGCGCGTCCGGGTCGTACATGTGGGTGACCAGCAGTTCGGGGCGCAGCGCCGCGTACTTCTCCAGGCTGAACTCGCCCCAGACGTTGCCGAGGATCTCGACGCCCTCGACGTTCAGGTCACCGGCCTGTGGGTCGGCCGTGCCGTCGGCGCGTTTGGTCTCACCGAACACGCCCACGAGCTGCTTGTCGAGACCGAAATCGATCAGAGCCGCCGCCACGCCGGTGAAGGCCACCACGCGGGTCGGACGGGCTGCGGCTTCGACCTTCGTGCCGCGGTCGTCGGTGAACGACCAGGGGCCACTTCCGTTGCCGGCAGCGGGTTTCGCGGCGTCGTCCTTGCCGCAGGCGGCGAGCAGGGTGGCCAGCGTGGCAGCGCCACCGGCGGCCAGCAGGCCACGGCGGGAGAGGCGGCGGGCGGACAGGGCATCGGGCATGGTGTTGTCTTTCGATCAAGGGTTGGCCGGGGTCGACCAGGGCAGCGGGGTTAGGTTAGCCTAACCTCGGTCATTGTCAACAGCGGTTCGCCGTGTCGCCACCACCCCGGAGCCCACACTGGACGCCACACCCACCGTCACCCGACCGGCACCGTCCGTGCCGACCACGGGTACGGCCGCACCCCCGAGCAGGCGGGGCCGTCGGACGGCCCGCGCCGCCGGCCTGGTCATCGCCGTGGCACTGCTCGCGGTGATCGTGGTGCTCAGCATCGCGGTCGGCGCGAAGGCCATGCCGCTCGCCGACGTCTGGTCCGGGTTGCTGCACCGCGACGCAACCGAGTACGCCGTGGTGCACCGGATGCGCCTGCCCCGCACCCTGCTCGGGCTGCTCGTCGGCACCGCCCTCGGGGTGGCGGGCGCGGTCATGCAGGCCCTCACCCGCAACCCGCTCGCCGACCCCGGGCTGCTCGGCATCAACGCCGGCGCGTCCGCGGCCGTCGCCACCGCCGCCGCGTCCCTGGGCGTCACCGCCGTCGGCGGGTACGTCTGGTTCGCCCTGCTCGGCGCGGCGGCGGTGACCGCGCTCGTCTACGCCGTCGGCGGCGGGCGCGGCGCCACCCCGGCCCGACTCGCGCTGGCTGGGGCGGCGCTCAACGCCACCCTCTACTCGTACGTCAGCGCGGTGATGCTGCTGGACACCGCCTCACTGGAGCGGCTGCGTTTCTGGACGGTCGGCTCACTGGCCAGCGCGGATACCGCGACCGTCACCCGGGTGCTGCCGTTCATCCTCGTCGGGCTGGTGGTCGCGCTCGGCGCCGCCCGTCCGCTGAACGCGCTCGCGCTCGGCGATGACGCGGCGCGAGCCCTCGGCGCTCGGCCCGCGCTGATCCGCGCCGCGGTGATCGTCGCGGTCACCCTGCTCTGCGGAGCGGCGACCGCCGCGTGCGGTCCGATCGTCTTCGTCGGACTGCTGGTGCCGCACCTGGTCCGCGCCCTGACCGGCCCGGACCTGCGCTGGCTGCTGCCGTACTGCGCGGTGCTCGCGCCCGCGTTGCTGCTCGGCTCCGACGTGCTCGGCCGGGTGCTGGGCCGGCCCGGGGAACTCCAGGTCGGCATGGTGACCGCCGTGCTGGGCGGCCCGCTCTTCCTGTGGCTGGTCACCCGCCGGCCGGTGGCGCAACCGTGAGCGAGCGAACCAGCAGGCTCAGTGTTGTGGGGCGTCGCGCCGGCGCGGAGCGAAGCGGAGCGATGGCGTGACTGTCATTCGTACACCTGGGGGGTTGTCGCTGCGGTTCCGGCCCCGGGCGTTGGGCGTCGGGGCCGGCGCGGCGTTGCTCGCGGCCGGGTTCGGTCTGGTGGCCCTGGGCAGTGGTGACTACCCGATGGGGCCAGCGGACGTGCTGCGCACGCTGACCGGCGGCGGCACCCTGGCGGAGCAGTTCATCGTGTTCGACCTGCGTCTGCCCCGGCTGGTCACGGCCCTGTTGGTCGGTGCGGCGCTGGCTCTCGCCGGCACGGTGTTCCAGTCGCTGGTTCGCAACCCGCTGGGCAGCCCGGACATCCTGGGCTTCACCCAGGGCGCGTCGACCGGGGCGCTGGTGGTGGTCGTCCTCGGCGGCGGCAGTCTGGCGTTGGCCGGCGCGGCGGTCGTCGGTGGGCTCGGCACCGGCCTGGTGATCTACGCGCTCGCCTGGCGGCGCGGGGTGCACGGTTACCGGCTCATCCTGGTCGGCATCGGGGTGGCCGCGATCCTGACCGGCGTCAACGGCTACCTGCTGACCCGGGCGCCCCTGATGGACGCCGCCCGCGCGGTGCTCTGGCTCACCGGCAGCCTGGACGGGCGGGGCTGGGCCAACGCCGGGCCGCTGCTCGCGGTCCTTGTCGTGTTGGCGCCGCTGGTGCTCGTCGGCTGCGCCCCGGCGCTGCGGATGATGGAGTTGGGCGACGACGCGGCCAGTGCGCTGGGCGTGCCGGTACGCCGGTTGCGCCTGGTGCTGCTCGCCGCCGCCGTGCTGCTGGTCTCGTTCGCGGCGGCCGCCGCCGGGCCGGTGTCCTTCGTGGCGCTCGTCGCCCCGCACGTGGCGAAACGACTGACCCGGGCACCGGGCCCGAACCTGCTGCCGTCGATGGCCGTCGGCGCGGCGCTGCTGGTCGGGGCCGACCTGCTGGCGCAGCGCGCGTTCGCCGGGCACCAACTCCCGGTCGGCGTGGTGACCGGCGTGATCGGTGGCGGTTACCTGGTCTGGCTGCTGGCGATGGAACGTCGGGCGGGCCGGCTGTGAACACCCCTGATGCCCTCGAAGGAGCACCCATGCGACCCGGCGACTCCCGGCTCGGCGGCACCGCGCTGACCCTCGCCTACGACCAGCGCACCATCGCCGAGAACCTGACCGTGGCGGTGCCCGACCGGTCCTTCACCGTGATCATCGGCCCGAACGCGTGCGGCAAGTCGACGCTGCTGCGGGCACTGTCCCGGATGCTGCGCCCCAGCGCCGGTGCGGTGCTGCTGGACGGACGGGACATTCACGACCTGCCGGCCCGCAAGGTGGCCCGTACGCTCGGCCTGCTGCCGCAGTCGTCGATCGCGCCGGACGGCATCAGCGTCGCCGAACTGGTCGCCCGGGGCCGCTACCCCCACCAGGGGTTGCTGCGGCAGTGGTCGCGTGAGGACGAACGGGTGGTCGAGGAGTCGATGGTCGCGACCGGGGTCGACGACCTCGCCGACCGGGCGGTGGACGAGCTGTCCGGCGGGCAGCGGCAGCGCGTCTGGATCGCCATGGCGCTGGCCCAGCAGACGCCCCTGCTGCTGCTCGACGAGCCGACCACGTACCTCGACATCGCCCACCAGATCGAGATCCTTGACCTCTGCGCCCGGCTGCACGAGGAGCAGGGCCGCACGCTTGTCGCGGTGCTGCACGACCTGAACCACGCGGCCCGCTACGCCACCCACCTGATCGCCATGCGCGACGGACGCGTGGTGGCCGCCGGCGATCCGGCGTCGGTGGTCACCGCCGACCTGGTGGCGGAGGTGTTCGGGCTGCCCTGCCGGGTGATCGACGACCCGGAGTCGGGCACCCCGCTGGTCGTCCCGGCGGCCCGCCGCCGCGCCACCACCCTGGCCCCGGAGCCGGCGTGAGCGAGCGCAGCGAGCGAACCAGCAAGCACAGCAGCGAGGCGCTCGCGCCGCCGCGAAGCGGTGGCGCGAGCGAGCGCACCGGTGGGCGGAACCCCGCCCGGCGTTTCCGTGACCCGTGGGGGGTGCCGCACCTGCGAGCCGACGACCCGCTCGCGCTGGCGGCGGCGCAGGGCCGGGTGACCGCGTACGACCGGGCCTGGCAGATCGAGGTGGAACGGCACCGGGCCCGGGGCACCAGCGCGGCGTTCCTCGGCCCCGACGCGCTCGGCTGGGACCGGTTCGTCCGGCAGGTCCGGCTCGACGACACCGCACGCCGCTGCCACGCGGCGCTGGACCCGGCGACCGCCGAGTGGGTGGGCGCCTACGTGGACGGCCTCAACGCCGGTCTCGCCGCCGGGGCGGCCCGGTCGCCGGAGTTCGCCGCCACCGGGCTGCGGCCGGGCCGGTGGGAGCCGTGGACACCGCTCGCGGTCTGGCTGGGCCACCACATCCTGTTCGCGGGGTTCCCCGGCAAGCTCTGGCGCGAGCACGTGGCGCAGCGGCTCGGGCCGGACGCGGTCGACCTGTTCGCCACCGACGGGCCGGCCGTGGCCGGCAGCAACGGGTGGCTGCTCGCCGCCGAGCGCACCGGCACCGGGGCCGCGCTGCTCGCCGGCGATCCGCACCGGTTCATCGAGGATCCCGGTGTCTACCAACAGATCCGGCTGGCCTGCCCGGAGTACGACGTGGTCGGGCTGGCGGTGCCGGGCGTGCCGGGCATCGCGCACTTCGGGCACACCGGCGGGGTGGCCTGGGCGATCACCAACGCGATGGCCGACTACCAGGACGTGTACGCGGAGCGGCTGCGCCGCGACGGCACCCGGGTGCAGGCGCTCGGCCCGGACGGCTGGCGTCCGGTGCACCGCCACGTCGAGACGATCGAGGTGGCCGGGGCCGACCCGGTCGAGGTCGAGGTGGTGGAGACCGACCGTGGTCCGGTGATCGCCGGTGGGCCGGACGACGAGACGGCCGTCAGCCTGCGCTACCCGCCCCGAGTCCGGGGTGACCTCGGTCTCGCGACGCTGCCGGAGCTGCTGCGCGCCCGTACCGTGGCCGAGGTGGACCACGCGCTGCGGCACTGGGTGGAGCCGGTCAACGTGGTGCAGGCGGCGGACACCGCCGGAGGGCTGCTGCACCGGGTCGCCGGGGCGGTGCCGGTGCGGCACCCGGACAACGGCCGGCGGGTGGTCCCCGGGTGGGACGCCGCGCACGCCTGGAAGGGCTGGTACGCGCCGATGCCCCGCGCCGAGGTGGTCGGTCGGGCGGTGATGGCCAACGAGCGCGGGCTGGCGGCGCCGCTCGGGGTGGAGTTCGCCCCACCGCACCGGGCGCACCGCATCGCCGAGCTGCTCGACGCCGGTTCGGCCTGGACGGCCGACGGGATGGCCACTGTGCACACCGACACCTACCTGGGTGCGGCCGGGCCGCTGCTGGCCGTCCTCGCCGAGTCGACGGGGCTCGGCCCGGCCGCTGCCGCGCTGCGCGAACGGCTGCTGCGCTGGGATCGCCGGATGGCCGCCGACAGCACGGACGCGGCGGCCTACGCCATCCTGCGGGCGGCTGTCGTACGGCGGATCGCCGCCCACCCGACGCTGGCCGCGCTCGCCGAGCTGCCCGCGTACCCCGAGGTGTTCGCGCCCTGGTTGGCGCTGACGCCGCGCGTCGGTCACGCGCTGGAGCACCTGCTCGGCGCGACCCCGCTGCCCGGTGTGGACATCACCGCGCTGGTACGCGCGGCGGCCGAGGAGGTCGGCGACGCGGCGGCCGGCCAGGTGCCCTGGGGGGACCTGCACCGGCTGGCGCCGTGGCGGGCCCTGCCCGGCCCGGACGCCGGGCCCGGCCCCCGGCTCGACGGTGACCACGACTGCGTGTTGGCCACCTCCAGCGTGCCCGGGGTCACCCACTGGTGCTTCCGGGGGCCGGCGGCGCGCTTCGTCTGGAACCTGGCCCGCCGCTCGGACAGCCGGTGGGTGGTCCCGCTGGGCGCCTGCGGGGTGCCCGGCGACCCGCACCACGACGACCAGAGCCCCGCCTGGCTGGCCGGTGAGTTGCTCCCGGTCGTGACGGACTGGGACCGCCTCGTCGAGGAACTCCACTGACGGCACCGGCCGCCGCCGGGGTGCGCGAGGCACCCCGAGCGGCGGCCGGCCACCGTGGCGTCAGCGCAGGCCGAACGCCCGGGTGATGCTCTGGCTCACGGTGTTGCCGGCGGTGTCCCGCGCGGTGGTGCGCAGGCTCACGAAGCCGGCCTTCGCCGGTGCGGCCAACGAGGTACGCCAGCCGTCGCCGTGCCGGGTCAACCGCTGCTTCTGCCAGGTCGCCCCGTCGTCGTAGGACACCTCGACGGTCACCGCGCCGATCCTGCCCGTGACATCGGGCAGGTGGGAGGCGACCACGGTCAGCGGTGCTCGCCGCGACGCCCTGCCGGCGGAGTCGATGGCCACCTGGTAGTCCAGCTGGATCATCGGCAGCACCTCGGCCGACTCCTCCCCGGTGACCGCCGAGTGGAAGCCCCACTCGGTGCGGGTCTGCCGGGAGTACGGGTTGGTCCAGGCGGCCCGGTCGTTCTCCACCACCAGCCGGTACGGCAGTCGCTGCTGAGCCAGCCCGGAGACCTGGAGGTACTCGGCGTTACCCCAGTTCAGCTCCTTGTCACCCTGGTAGAGGGTGGTCCGGTTGACCATGTCGAAGTTGGCGTACGCCTCACCGATGTGGCCGCCCCCGTCGCCCCACCCGGGCGCGGGCAGGTAGACGGTGTCGAGGTAGCGGACCGGCACGTAGCTTCCACCCATCCGGGGTCGCTGGATCGGCCCGAACCAGGTGACGGCGCTCGGCTTGCCGGCCGGGTACGTGGTCACCGCCTGCAGGTGCTGACCGGTCTCGCCGGCGATGAACGCGTCGTCGATCCACCGCTGGTCGGCGCTCACCCAGTCGGTTCGCCGGCCCTGCGCCGGGGCCGGTTCCTGGTTGCTCGACGCCCAGCCGCGCCAGACGTCGGTGCGGAACTCCAGCGCCTTGCCCTGCCGGTAGTTGCGGAACTCCACGTCGACCCGGGCCAACTGCCGCTCCGTGGGCCGGTAGGTGGGGTCGGCCGGCACCGTGCCGGTCCAGTGGTGCGCCACGTCGTACAGGTAGGTGGTCTCCGGGTGCGACTCGACGGTGAGCCGCACCGCGCCGCGCTCCAGCGCGGTGATGAGCTGCCCACCCTCGTCGGCGCCGAGCGTGGCCACGGTCACCGGGGCCGGGCTCTCCGGGCTCCACGGCGCCTCGTCCCAGGGCTGGAGCCGACCGACGCCGTCGTTGACCACGAGCAGCAGCTTGGCCCCGGCCGCCGCGGCGGCCTGCGCCTGGGTGGCGATGTCCACGCTGTCACTGCGGCGCACCACCACGGCCCGGTCCCGGACCGGCCGCTTGGCCAGCCCCGCCGCCGACGCGTCAGCGACGTAGACCGCGTCCAGTTGGTGACGACCGGCCGGCAGCGCCGGGTTCGCCCGCTTCACCAGCAGATCGTCGTACGAGCGACCGCCCGTCGAGACGGTCAGGGCCGGCTGCTCCAGCCGCCACCGGGCACCGAACTCGAACTCGCCGTCGGTGACCGGACGGCTCGTCGGCAACGCCCACATGCTGTCGTACGAGTCGTCGGGCAGCACCTGGCTCTCGGTGAGACCGTTCTTCGTGGACCGGTGGATGTCCATCCGCAGCGCGCTGGCGGTGGCCTCCTGCGGCACCCGGGCCTGCACCTGTCGGGCGGCCCGCGCGTCCAGGGTGACGGTGCGGTCCCGGTCAAGGTTGACGTCGGTGAAGCTGAGCATCGCCATGCCCTTGGAGTGCGGCCCGTGCGCGCCACGCACGTCGGCGGAGATCCAACCGTTCCAGCTCGCCACCGGCAGCCGCAGCGTGGCGGTGCCGCCCTCGGGCAGGTCCACGGCGGTGAACAGCGTGTCGGTGGTGAGGATGACCTTGCCGACGAGCGGCTTGCCGTCCCGGTCCTTGGCGACAAGCGTCAGGTTCTGCCGCTGGCCCTCCTTGCCGGCGCCGATCAGGGTGCGACCGCGCACCGCACCGGCGTCGTCGGTGGCGACGACCATGCCGCTGACCTGCTTCTCCACCGGCAGCTTGTCGTACGCGGCGGTCACCGTCACGGTGGCGGTGCCGCCCGCCGGCACGGTGACCCGGTCGGCGGAGAGCGCGAACAGGCCGGCCGGCGCGGTGGCCGCGTCGAGGGCCAGCTTCAGGGCGACCGGCGCGCTGCCGACGTTGGTGTAGGTGACCGTACGGTCGACGGTCATGCCCGGCTGCTGCGGCCACGCCTGGAAGCCGGAGTAGGCGCTCGGGGTGGCGAAGACGGTGGCGTGCGCGGCGGCGACCGCGTCGACCCGGCCGGCACCCGCCTGGTACGGGGTGTACTCGGGGGTGGCCTTGACCGTGCTGACCAACGCTTCCTTGATCCGCTGACCGGTCCATTCCGGGTGTGCGGCGGCGACCAGGGCGGCCGTGCCGGCCACGTGCGGGGTGGCCATCGAGGTGCCGCTCATCAGCGTGTAGTCCCCGGAGCCGCCCCGCACGAGGTGCGAGCGGGCCGCCAGGATGTCCACGCCGGGGGCGGTGATCTCGGGCTTGAGCCCGCCGTCGCCAGCGCGCGGGCCCTGGCTGGAGAAGTCGGCGAGGTGGTCGGTGTTGTCGACGGCACCCACGGTGAGCGCGGAGTTGGCGGCGCCCGGGCTGCCGATGGTGGCCGGGCCGCTGTTGCCGGCAGCGATCACGAAGAGAGCGCCGGTCTCGGCGCTGAGTCGGTCGACCGCCTGGCTCATCGGGTCGCTGCCGTCGGTGGCCTCACCGCCCAGGCTCATGCTGACCACCCGGGCCTTCTGCTCGCGGGCCGCCCACTCCATGCCGGCGATGATCCACGAGTCCTGTCCGCTGCCCTCGCTGTTGAGCACCTTGCCGATGTGCAGCCGCGCGCCGGGGGCGACGCCCCGCTCGGTGCCACCGGACGCGGCGCCGGTGCCGGCGATCGTCGAGGCCACGTGCGTGCCGTGGCCCTTGTAGTCGAGGATGTCGGGCTCTGCGGGCACGAAGCTGCTGGACTCGGCGATCTGGCCGACGAGGTCCGGGTGTTCGGCGTCCGCCCCAGAGTCGAGGACCGCGACGTCGACACCGGTGGCGGTGTTGCCCTCGGCCCACAGCTTCGGCGCGCCGATCTGCGCGGTGGACTCGGCCAGGTCGGCGTGCACGCGGCCGTCCAACCAGACCTTGGCGATGCCGTTGGCCAGGGTCGGGGCGTCGCCGGTACGCCGGCTGGAGCCGGCGGTGAGCGCGGTCCAGAACCGCTCGGCGGTGGCGCGCTGACGGGTCAGCGCCGCGCCCTGCACGCTGTCCAACGGTCGGACCAGCTCGGCGCCGTCCACGACGGGGCGGGTGCGGTTGCGGGCCGCCGCGTCGGTCATCGTGACGATCAGCGGAAGCGCGTCGGTGTGCGCGTCGTCGTAGCCGTCGGCGATGAGGTCGGTGACGTTGAACAGTTGCCGGTCCAGCACCCCGCTGGTCACATAGGACAGCGCCGCGTCCGGGTAGACGTAGGTGTCGCCGTCGCGCACGGTGCGGTGGAAGCTCGGGGTGCTGCCGTCCGGCCGGCGCACGGTCGACACCGTGCTGCCGTCCGCCGCGGTGGTGACGGTGACCGTGTCACCGGTGATCAGGGTGACGGTGGACGCGCGTCCGGCGGCGGCCGGGGGCTGGCCCGCTGGGCGGTCAGGGTTGCTCGGCGGGGCGGCGGCCGCTCCCGCGCCGGGTGGGGTGAACCCGGCCGCCAGGGTGAGGGCGGCGCCGAGGGCGATCAGCCCGGATCGGCGGCGCCGGTGAGACAGAGTCACGATGACCTCTTTGTGTCGAGAAGTGGTACGCACCACAGCATCGACGCAGAGCCCACCCCAACCGCGCACCGCACCCCGACGCACTTACGCCATGGCGCAACCCCGCCACCCGGCGGGAGGGGAATGGATCAGGAGGAACGGGTCAGCTTGGCGAGGGCGTCTAGTTGGGTGGGGTCGGAGAGGGCGGAGCCGACCGCCACCACACGTACGCCTGCGTGCAGGAACGCGCCGGCGTTGCTGGCGTCGAGGCCACCGGTGGCGACGAAGCGCAACTGCGGCAGCGGGCCGGCCACGGCCTTGAACCAGGCCGGCCCGAGGGAGATGGCGGGGAACGCCTTGAGCCAGGTGAGACCGTGCCGCAGTGCCTGCTGGGCCTCGGTGGGGGTGGCCACGCCGGGCAGGTGCGGCAGGCCACGCGCGGCGGCGGCGTCGGCGACCGCGAGGTCCAGGCCGGGCGCGACGGTGAACCGGGCACCCGCGTCGGCCGCCGCGGCGACCTGGTCGACATCGAGCACGGTGCCGGCGCCGACGATCCGGTCACGCTCGGCCCCCGCCTCGACGGCGGCCCGCAGCGCCGGCACCGCGTCGGCGGTGGCCACCGGAACCTCCACCACGTCGATGCCGAGGTCCCAGGCACGCTCGGCGAGCCGAACGGTCTCGGCGACCGGCAGGCCGCGCAGGATCGCCATCACCCGGGCGCCGCCGAAGATGTGGTCGAAGTCCGGTGTGGTCATGGTGCACTCCATCCAGGGTCGCGGTGAAACTGTTGCTGCTGGCCGGCGGCCCGGCTCAGGTCGTCGCTCCCGGGCCGGTCAGGTCGAGCGGCGACCAGGCGTCGGCGGGGGCGTCGATGAGCTTCTCGAACCAGGCCCACGGCGGCACCGGGGCGTTGTCGCCGCTGCTGGTCAGGGCCTGCGCCGCGACGAGGTGACCGAGGCGCAAGCGCCGCACGGGGTCGAGGCCGCGGAGCAGCCCGGCCAGGTAGCCGGCGGCGAAGGCGTCTCCAGCGCCGACCGGCTCCACCACCGTCACCCGGGGGGCGGGCACGAAGACCGGCTCGGCATCGCGGACCAGTGCGGTGGCGCCCACCGCGCCGTCCTTGACCACCACCGTCTCCGGAGCGGGCAGCAGCTCGCGTACGGCCGCCGGGTCGGTGACGCCCCAGAGGGTTTCCGCCTCGTCCTGCCCGACGAAGACGAGGTCGCAGCGGTTGGCGAGGTCGCGCAGCACCGGCGCGGCCTGCTCGGCGGACCACAGCCGGGCCCGGTGGTTGACGTCGAAGCTGATCAGCGACCCGGCCAGCGGTCGGTCGGTCACCGCGTGCTCGACAAGCGCTCGGCAGGAGGCGGAGAGCGCCGGGGTGATCCCGGACAGGTGCAGCACCCGGGCACCGGCCAGCGCCGGGTCGGCCAGCGTGGCGGGGTCCATCCGGGCGGCCGCCGACCCGGCCCGGTAGTAGTGCACGGCGGTCCCCTCCGGGCCCGGATCCTTGACGTACAGGCCGGTGGGGGCGGCCGGGTCCACGCACACCTGGTCGACGCGGACGCCGGCGGCGGCGACGTGCCGGACGACGGCCCGACCGAAGGGGTCGTCGCCGACCCGGCTCACCCAGCTCGTCCGGTGTCCCAGGCGGGCCAGGTAACCGGCCACGTTGGACTCGGCGCCGCCGACCGACACCGCGACCCGCTCGGCGTGTTCCAACGGCTCACCGGGCGCGGGGCAGAGCACCACCATCGTCTCCCCCACCGCGGCCACCTCGACCGACGGAAGACCGGCCGGGACGCTCGCCTGGTCAGGTCGGGGGTCGGTCGGCATCGGGCACACGTCCTCGCGGCTGGGGTGCTGGGCGTCGCCGAGCCTAGGTCTCCCGCGCGGGACGGGCAACCCGTCGCGTATCGACGCTCAGGGCAACGTCAGCCCGTACGCGGCCAGCACCTCCGCGATCGGCTGGTAGTAGGTGGTGCCGCCGGCGGTGCAGTTGCCGGTGCCGCCGGAGAGGATGCCGAGGACGGTGCCGGTGGAGGCCACGTAGAGCGGTCCGCCGCTGTCCCCCGGCTCGGCGCAGATGTTGGTGCGGATCAGGCCGTAGATCACGCCGGTGGAGTAGTTGACGGTCTGGTTGAGACCGGTGACCGTGCCGCAGCGCACCCCGGTGGTGCTGCCGCTGCGGCACACGGCCTGACCGATGTACGCGTTGCCGGGGCCGTTGATGGTCAGCAGGCCGGGGTAGGTGTAGACCGCGCTCGGGTGGGCGATCCGACCGGTGTAGCGGATCAGCCCGTAGTCGTTGGTGGGGTAGCTGGTGGCGGTGCGGGTGCCGAGCACGGTGGTCTGGGCGCTGTCGGCGTACCAGGTGGCGGCGGCGGTGGTGCAGTGCCCGGCCGTGATCACGTAGTAGGTGCTGCCGCTGCGCGCGTTCGCACCGAGCGAGCAGCGCGCGCCGCCGCCGTAGATGCCCTGCCCGCCGGCGATCAGGGGACGCAGCGTTCCGGGTTCGCGGCGCAGCAACACGCCGGCGCGGTCCGCCACCGCCCGCAGTGCGGTCAGTTCGCTGGGAGTCACGGTGTCGTCGACGGTGAGGGTCATCCGGCCGGTGGCGGGGTCGAGACCCCAGGCGGTGCCCGCGGTGCGTACCCCGGCCAGCGTGGCCGCCGCGTCGACGGCGGTCGCGGCGGCCCGTTCGGGGACGGCCGCCTGCGCCGCGCCGGGCGCGACGAGCAGCAGGATGGTCAGGGCGAGGGCGGTCAGCGGGGAACGGCGCATCCGAACCTCCGACGAAATCGAGATTGATGGATGCGGTCAAGCATCGCCCGGTGTCCGACGCCGTGGCAACCTCCGACCGCCCTCTTGCCCGACGGGCGGGAATCGCCGATCCGGGGACGGGCCGCACCGGCACCGCCGATAATCCTCGGAGACACGGCGGGAGGCCGGGCATGACCACCGGAGGCGGCGCGGCACTGGTACGCCGTCTGGACGGGTCGACCCGGGCGACGCTACTGGAGCTGCTCTTCGACGTGGTCTTCGTGGCCGCGCTCGCGCAGACCTCGAAGCTCCTCGCCGACCAGGAGTCCTGGGCCCGCAGCGCGGCGGTGGCGCTGATGCTGGTCGCGATCTGGTGGACCTGGTCGGTCACCACCACCACGACCGAGTTCTACGACCCGCAGCAGCGTCCCATCCAGGCCATCCTGATGGTCGCCATGGTCGGGTCGGTGGGAATGGCGGCATCGCTGCCGATGGTCACCGCAGGGCAGTCGTTGGCCTTCGCGCTCGCCTACGTCGGCACCCATGTGGTGCGCGGCATCGTCCTGGTCACCACGTTGTACCGGCAGCAGCACCGCGCGGCCATGGCGCGAGCCAGCCGGTTCCTGTTCTGGTTCCTGGTGTCCGGCGTCCTCTGGATCGTCGGAGCGATGGCCTTCACCGCGCGCTGGTGGCTCTGGACCGCCGCGATCGCCATCGACCTGATCTCCGCGGCGGCGCGCTACCCCACACCGCGGCTCGGCCGGGTGCCTCTCGACCAGTACGACCGGACCACCGGGCACCTGGGCGAGCGGTACCAGCAGTTCGTCATCCTGGCCCTCGGCGACATCATCCTGGTGCCCACCCTGGAGGTCAGCCGCAGCGATTTCGACCGCCTCAGAATCGCCGCCCTGCTCTGCGCGTTCGCCATCATGTTGCTGCTGTGGCAGATCTACGTCTATCGGGCCGGCGAGTTGCTCGAAACCTCGGCCAAGTCGGTGCCCGGCCGGTCCACCCGGATCGCTCCGTACACCCATCTGGTGCTCCTGGTCGGCGTGCTCGTCACGGCGGCCTCCTTCGATCTGGTCGTCGACCGGCCGACCGGAACGACACCGGTGCGATGGCTGATGCTGATCATCGGCGGACCGCTGGTGTTCGTGCTCGGCCGGGCACTGTTCGCCTACCTGCTCTCCGCCCGCGTGCCGTGGGGGCGACTGGCGTCGCAACTGCTGCCCCTGCTGCTGCTGCCCTGGGCCGGCGGCTGGCCACCGGTGCTGGTCACCGCGATCGTGGCCCTCGGGCTGGCCGTGCACGTCCTGCTCCCCAGGAGCGGCAGCCGGGAAACGAGACGAGGGCTCGGACCCCGACCGCGCGCCGGATGACCTCGACGGTCAGGCGAGGTGTCGACCAGCCCACTCGGCGAGGTCCCGGGCGCACGCGTCCACCGACTCCTGCCAGGTCCGGGCAGCGCCGTCGCCCGCCTCGTCGCTGACCTGCTTGACCAGCCGGCACGGCACGCCGGCCTGCGCGGCGGCCCAGGCCACCGCGTACCCCTCCATGTCGACCAGGTCGGCACGCTGCGCCAACCGGTCCCGCTCCGCGTCGTCGGCCACGAAGGTGTCACCGGTGGCCAGCACCGCGCCCTCGGCGGCCAGCGACAGCGGCGCCCCGTAGGTCTCGCCGGTGAGCGTGCGCAACAGGTCGGTGTCCAGGTCGTGCTGGAGCACGGTGGCCACCTCGTGGATGCCGACCAACCCGGGGCGCAACGCCCCGGCCGTACCCAGGTTGAGCAGCAGGGCGGGGCGCGGCCCGGCGGCCAGCACCGCGGCCACCGCGGCGGCGGCGTTCACCTTGCCCATGCCGGTGAGCAGGACCGGCAGCTCGGGCGGCAGGTAGCGGGCCTCCTCCCCGACGGCGAGCACCACCAACGGACGATCGGCGCGGACCGTACCTCGAAGATTCACCGGAGCATCGTACGAGCCGGCCCGTGGGCCGTTCACCTCAGTCGTCGGTGAAGCGGTACAGCACGAAGTCCTTGTCCGCGCCACAGGCGATCACGCGGGTGTTCCACGAGCAGGACGAGCTGCGCACATCCTTCAGCTCACCCAACTCGTCGACCTCCCCGGACTCGACCCACACTCCGGCCAGCACCCGGTTGTCCGCGACCATGCTGGGGGCCTTCGCGAAGACCAGCAGGTTGCCCGCGTCCAGGCGGACCGCCACCCCGCCCCGGTCCCGCAGCACCGGCTTGCCGGCGGCGTCGAAGACGGTGACGGTCGGCTCCGGGGACTCCCGTTGGGCGAGCACCTGCTCACCCAACGGGACCAGGCCGGTCACCCCCGGCGCCGACCAGCTGATCACGCGCTCACCCTCGGTGGCCGCCACCACCTCGGTGCGCGCGACGTCATTGTCCGGCACCTGCAGCAGGCACGCCCGTCGCGCACCGCAGGCCACCAGCTCCCGCGGGCGGTACTCGTCGTTCCCAGACCGGTGCAGCACCACCGGCTCGGCGTCGGAACCCAGGTCGTACGCGAGCAGCTGGTAGCCACCCTCGTTGGCGGCCACGTACAGGCGGTCCTCGTGGGCGACCACCAGGTCGTCGAGGTCGGCGACGCTGCCCCACTGGCGCAGGACCGCGCCGGATGTCATGTCGAGCAGTCGCACCGACCTGTCCGCGCCTACCTGGACGAGTCGCCGCCCCTTGCCCGTCCACGGGTCGCGGGGCTTGCCGTCGAGGAAGGCCGGTCCGCCCGCCGCCCCGTCGGTGCCGACCGGCCGGACCACGGTACGGCCACCGGCGAACCGGTCGCGGGGGTTGGGCTGCGTCCACCTCGACGAGCCGTCGGTCAGGCGCAAGCCGACCAGCTCGTCGGCGGCCCGATCCACCAGCACCGCCGTGTCGTCGGCGAAGTACACCTCGTCGTCAGCGCGGAGCACGCGCTGCCAACGCTGCTCACCGGTACGACCGTCGAGGACGGCCAGCGGTCGGGGGGTGCTGTCGCCCGGCGCGTCGGCGAGGACCGCGACGCCCCCGGGGACGGCGATGACCGCCTCCCAGTCGTCGGCCCGCACGTCGGTCTGTTTGCGCCACACCTCGCGGCCGTCGCCCGCGTCGACGGCCACCACCTCCAGCCGGTCGTCCGGCAGCGGAAACGCCAGATAGGCCCGGTCGTCGAGCACCGCCGTCCACATGTCGGCCGGCCGTTCGGCGCCGGCCGACAGGCGGGACAGCTCGCGCAGCGAGGAGAACTCCAGATCCGGGTAGCGGTCCCGGGCCAGGTAGAGCGTCGCCGCGGTGGCCAACCCGGCCAGGGCCAGCACCGCGCCGAGCACGACCCAGCGCGCCCGCCGCCAGCGGGTCGCGCCACCCGGCGGAGTCGGGGTGGCGCCGGCCAGGCCCGGCCCGGGGGGCGGACCCGCCGGCGGGGTGGATCCCGGCCAGGGCTGCGACGGTACGACCGGCGCGGGGGCTCCGGCCGGGGCGGGTGGGCTCACCGGAGCTGGCGCGGGTGGTGCGAGCGGCGCTCCCGCGTACGCGGGGGCGGGTAGCGGCTTGCGCAGCGGCAGGTCGGTCAGGGCGCCCTCGGCCACCGGCAACTCGGGCTGGTCCAGCACCGTCGGCGCGACCCCCAACTCGGCGTGCAGCATGCGGGCCACCAGCGGGATCCGTGACGACCCGCCCACGAGGAACAGCCCGGTGAGCTGATCGGGGCTGAGGCCGGCGGCGGCGATGACCTCCCGGGCCCGCTGCACCGCCCGACGCAGCAGCGGCGTGGCCACCCGTTCGACGTCCGCCCGGGTCAGCTGGACCGTCTCGGCCACTTCCGGCACCGCGACCGGGGCGACCGCGGACCGGGACAGGGTCTCCTTCGCACCGCGTACCTCGTCCCAGAGCCGGACCTGGTCGCGGCGCTGCGCCGGATCCGCGGGCCGGGTGAGCCGGGCCCACTGCGCGGCGTGCCGCTCGCCGACCAGCTCGCCGACCCGCCGCACCAGCGCGGCGTCGAGGTCCAGGCCGCCCAGGTCGGGCAGGCCACCGTCGGCGACCACGCTGAAGCCGGAGTCACCCCAGGGGTCCGCTCCCTCGTTGCGCAGCACCGCGATGTCGAGCGTCCCGCCACCGAAGTCGAACACCGCGATCGCGCCGCCGACCGGCACCGGACGGTGCAGCACCTGCGTGTAGTAGCGGGCGGCGGCCACCGGTTCCCGCAGCAGCCGGGTGCCCGGCGGCGTCGGCCCGGCGAGGGTGTGCTCGGCCGCCTGCGGCCAGCCCGCCCGCAGCAGCGCGTCGGCGAGGACCTGCCGCCGCGTCGCGTCCCAGGCGGCCGGGCAGGTGACCACGGCCGGGGGCAGGAAACCGACCGCGCCCACCGCGGATCGCGCGACCGCCCCCAGCACCGCGGCGAGCAGGTCGGCCGGCGGGTACGCGCGGTCGCCGAGCCGGACGGTCGGCTCGTCCACCCGACGCTTCGGGTTCGCCTCGAAGCGGGCCGGGTCGGCCTGCGCCAACCGTCGGGCGTCCCAGCCGGTGTGCAGGGTGCCGTCCGGGTCGGCGTAGACGGCGGACGGACTGAGCGGTTGACCGTCCATCAGCAGCGGACGGGTCCGCCCGTCCGGCCAGCGCAGCACCGCGACCGTGTTGGACGTACCGAGGTCGACGCCGAGCGCGAAACCCTCGTGCTGGCCTGCCATTGCCCGATACCTCCGCCGCGACGAGGGGAACTCGACCCCGCATCGTACGCAGGCCCCGCCGCACTGCTGATCACTCGGTCCGGGGTGGTCGGTGGGGCCCGGTCAGTGGGTGGAGTGGACGCCCACCACCTCGTCGCCGCTGGTCTCCCCGGTCAGTTGGAACCCGAGTTTCAGGTAGAACCGCTCCGGGCCGTCCGGCCCCGGGTCCCACGTCGTGTAGACGCGGTCGTGCCCACGTCGGCAGGCCTCGTCGCGGACGGCCTGTACCGCGAAGCGGCCGTACCCCCGGCCCTGGTGCGCGGCGGCGATGTTCAGCCGCCACAGGCCCGAGCGCCTGTCGTCCGGTTGGGCCGGGTCCCACACGATGTCGAAGAAGCCCATCAGGAAGCCGACGATCTCGTCACCCTCGACGATCAGGCGCGGCCACGCGACGTCGGGCTGGGCGTACGCCTCGGCGAGGGACCAGGCGACCGGAGAGGAGAACCTCTCCTGGTCGGGCCGGACGCTCACCCGGCACGCGGCTTCCACATTGTCTTGAGTGATCCTCACCAGTCGCGGCACGTCGGCCACCCTACCGAGCGGGGTTGGGCAACAGAGTCGGCCTACTGTCGAGCAGCCGGGCCGTCCCGGTCGGTCCGCGCCGCGCGGAGCAGCCGGAGCTGACCGATCTCCGCGACGTTCTTCATCAGCTCGGAGTTGACCCAACCGATCGTGTGCGTGACGGTGTGGTCGGTCCCGTCGGGCCAGGGGAACGCCGCGATGCGGTCGAGGTCGCTGTCGCTGAGCTGGTCGAGGAGACCCAGCCATTCGGTGCGCAGGCCACACAGCCAGGCGACACTCGGCTCGCCCGCGCCCGGCCAGGCGACGGCCGTGCGCTGGCGCGCCGATCCACCCCGGAGATGGTCCATCGTCACGGTCCACCACCAGCCGACGTGCCAGGTGAGCCAGCCGATCGTCGGCGCCGGAACCGGGTCGGGCTCGGTGTCGGCCCAGTCCGGGGTCCAGGTGCCGTCCGCGCTCTGCCGCACCGTCCAGCAGTGGGTGGCCGGCTCCCAGAGGAAGTCCGCGGGATCGAGTCGCTCCAGGTGGTACTCGAACAGCGACCACGTCAGGTCGAACTGCCAGCGCAAAAGGGCCAGGGGCGCTACAGACATCCGGGAATCCTCCCGAACCCCCACGCCCACCGTCCACAAATTAACCCTCCTACCCGGTGGCCAGACGGGGTGATCACGAGGTTGGCGGGCTCTGAGGAGATCGAATCACCCGCCAACCTCATGATCAACCGGCAGGGCGGGTGGGCGGGTTGGTGGGGCAGCGGGTGGAGAGGGCGTAGCGGAGCAGGACCACGTCGCCGATCTGGCGGGCCTCGGCCAGGCGGGCGCGGCGACCCGGGTGCCAGGGGAAGCGCCCCTCACCGACGAACCGGGGCGCCCGGCCGTCGCCGACGAAGAACGGGGCGATCACCAGGTGCAGTTCGTCGGCGAGACCGGCGGCGAGGAACTGGGCGTGCACCGTCCCGCCGCCCTCCACCATCAACCGCTGTACGCCCCGCGCGGCCAGGTCGGTCAGCACCCAGCCCGGGTCGACCGGCTCACCCGCGTCGATGACGGTGGCCAGTCGGCCGACCCGTTCCTGGGTCTTCTCCCGCGCGCCGGTGGCGCAGTAGACGAGCCGGGCTGGATCACCGGCGGTGAAGAAGCGGGCGGTGGGGTCGAGGTCACCCCGGGCGGTCAGGGTGACCTTGGTGGGCGAGGCGGGCCGGCCGGCCGCCACCCGCTCGTCCCGGCGACCCGGGGAGCGCACCAGCAACCGAGGGTCGTCACGTCGGACGGTGCCGGCGCCGACCAGGATGGCGTCACAGCTGGCCCGGACCGCGTCGACGCGGTCCAGGTCCTCCTCGTTGGACAGCAGCAAACGCTGCTCGGAGGCGTCGTCGATGTACCCGTCGATGGAGGTGGCACAACTCAGCAGCACGTACGGCCGCGTCGGCTCCGGCCGCGAACTCATCGGGAGACGGGCCACTCATAAGGACGACCCGCCAGCGCGTCCGCCGCTTCGGCTGCCTCGACCTCCGCGGCCTTGGCCGCCTTGGCCGCCAGGTATTCGGCGTTGGCCGGGGAGAGGAAGACGCTGGTGAGCACCCGTTCGGCCACGTCCACACCCAGCCGGGTCAACTGCTCGGCCTTGTCCGGGTTGCTGCTCAGCAGTCGGACCCGCGGCACGCCCAACGTGGCCAGCATCTGCGCGGCGGCGGTGTAGTCCCGCTCGTCCTCGCCCCGGCCCAGCGCCACGTTGGCCTCGTAGGTGTCCAACCCGGCGTCCTGCAACGCGTACGCGTCGAGCTTGGCGTACAGGCCGATGCCACGGCCCTCCTGTCGGAGGTAGAGCAGAAAACCGCCGGTCTCGGCGATCCGCTGCACCGCCTCACGCAGTTGCGGCCCGCAGTCGCAGCGTTGGCTACCGAACACGTCGCCGGTCAGGCACTCGCTGTGCGGACGGACCAGCGGGGCTTCTCCCCCGGCGGCGAGCCGGTCCAGGGCGCCCGCCCAGTCGCCGAGGCCGAGGGCCAGGTGCTCCCGACCGTCCACCAGACCCTTGAAGGTGAACACCCGGGCAGTCGTGGTGTAGCCGTCCGGAAACGCCAGCGGCACCGTGACCTGCGTGCGGATCGTGGCAACCGGCAATGCTTCGGGCATGGGACTCCTTTGTCCGGGGCCACCGTCGTCCGGCGACGCGTACCGTCTCACAACCGACTCAACAGTCGCCGCCGGAGGCGGCTTCCCGGGCCGCGACCGGAATTCGACGTCGACGGGCCAGCAGCACGGCGGCCCCGGGCAGGCTGGCCACCAACACCAGTGCGCCGTAGACGGTGGCGGTGGCGACGCCCTCGGCCGCGCTGAGGCCGGCCGCGCCGAACACCCACGCCGCCACCCCCTCGCGCGGTCCGAAGCCGGCCACGTTCAACGGCAGGCCCATCGCGAGCAGGGCGAGCAGCGTCAACGGCAGCAGTCGGGACAGCGGGGCGTCCGATCCGGCGGTACGCGCCGCCACCAGGAAGGTGGCCAGGTGACCGGCGACCATCACCGCCGAGGCGACAAGCACACCGAACCAGGTGCGCCGCGCCAGCAGCCCCGAGCGCACGTCCGCCACGGCGGTACGCAGTGCCGTCGCCCAGCGCGAGCCACCGCCGTTGGGAAGGAGCCGGGCCAGCAGCACGGCGGCCAGCCCGCCGGCGACGAGCAGCGCGGCGGCGACCGGCAGGTACGGTCGCACCGGGGACGGGAAGGCCGCGAGCACCACCAGCGCGACTCCGAGTAGGACCACCTGCCCGGCGGTACGCTCCCAGACCACCGCGCGGATGCCCCGGCTGACGTCACCGGCGTCGCGGCCGTGGCGTACCGCCCGGTGCACGTCGCCGAGCACCCCGCCGGGCAGGGTGGCGTTGAGGAACACGGCCCGGTAGCAGTGCGCCACGGCGGTCGCCAGTGGCAGGCGGACGCCGAGGCCCCCGGCGACCAGGCTCCACCGCCACGCCGCGCAGACCGTGGTGAGCACCCCGATGACCAGCGCCGCTGCCAACGCCGGCGCGTCGATCAGTCGTACTCCGGCGAGGAACGGGCCGCTGCCCACCTGCCACAGCAGGACGGCGAGCAGACCCACCCCGCCGACCACTCGTGCCCAGGCCCAGAACATCGGCGCCGGCCCTCCCCTTGAAGATCGTCCACTTGCCCTAGTGCACGTACCCAGGGCGTGAACGGTTCATCCACCGGCGAGGATGTCACTGTGTTCGACAAGCACGGTGAGTCGGCCGGCCGCCGCGTCGGCCAACCGGCGTCGGGCGTACGCCTGGGCGGGGCCGGCCAGGTCGGGGCGCTGCTCGCAGGCCGCCCCGAGCCACCCCCGGAACCACTCGGCGGCCAGGTCGGCCTGCTCCGGGCCGAGACGCCACGGGCTGGGCCGTTCCCGCACGTCGACGCCGCGCCGGGCGAACGCGGCGGCGGTGGCGGCGGCGGCATCCGGGCCGAGCAGCCGCCGGCCCTCGACGGTACGCCGCTGGTGGTCGTTGAACGCGGCTTCGACCGCCTCGTCCAGCGGGTCGGCCGGGGTGAACCGGACCCGTCCGGTCACCGAGACCGCGAACAGGGCGGGCCGGCCGACGCAGGCGGCCACCACCCGTTCGATCTCCTCCGCGGTGAGCATGTCCAGCAGCGCGGACGCGGTGACCAGGGAAGCGTCGGCGAGGTCGGCGGCGGTCAGCCGGGTGAGGTCACCGCAGCGGGTCTGGACGGTGACCGGGGCGCCGTCGGCGGCGGTCACCCCGCTCATGCCCTCGGCGGCACGGGCCAGCAGGTCGGCGTCCCGGTCGTGCAGCACCCAGTGCTGTGCTCCGGGCAGTCGGGTGGCCAGCCAACGACTCATCGAGCCGGTGCCGCTGCCCAGGTCGTGGATCACCGTCGGGGTGTGCCCGGTCAGCCGGGCCCGGACGGCGTCGAGCAAATCCTCGGAGCGCGCCGCCGCGTCGGCCGGCTCACGCAACCGCAGCCAGTCCGCGAACGGCAAAGTCTCCTCGGCGGTCAATCCGCCACCTCCTTCAGCACGCCGGCCAGCAGCGCGGTGGTCACCGGCCAGTCGGTCAGGGTGTCGCGCCGGGCGAGAGCGGCACGCCGCAGCCGGGCGCGTAGCGCGTCGTCGTCCAGCCAGCGGAGCAGCGCGGCGGCCAGCGCCGCCGGGTCACCGGGCGGGACCAGCAGCCCCGGGCGGTCACCGTCGGGCGCGTGACCGAGCGCCTCCGGCAGCCCGCCCACGTCGGTGGTCACCACCGGGAGGCCGCGGGCCAGCGCCTCGGTGACGACCATGCCGTACGTCTCGCCCCTGGACGGCAGCACCAACAGGTCGGCGGCGGCGTACGCCTCGTCCAACGCCGCGCCGGTCAGCGGGCCGACCAGCCGTACCCGCTCGGTGAGGCCCGCCCCGGTCAACCGGTCGCGCAGCCGGTGCACCAGGTCCGGTTCCCGGGCCAGGGTGCCCGCACAGACCATCGTCCAGGACCGGCCGACAAGCGTGGCCAACGCGTCGACCAGCACGTCGTACCCCTTGTGGTGGGTGACCGCCGCGACGCAGAGCAACCGGTCGCCGGCCGCCGAGCCGGCCGCGGGCGGCGCGGGCCGCACCCCGGGCGGCGCGGCCCGGACCCGGCCGGCGAGCGTCGGGTGACGGACCAGCAGGGCGCTGCGGGTCCACTCGCTGGTGGTGACGACGGCCCGGGCGGTGGCCAGCGCGCGGGCCTCCGTCTCGTCGTCCAGCGGCATGTGCACCAGAACCACCAGGCGCAGCCGACGGGCGTGCGGGGCGAGCAGGTCGGGCACGGCCGAGGCGATCAGGCCGTCGATGAGCACCACGGCGTCGTCGGGCGCGGCGGCGAGCACCCCGCCCAGCGTCGCCCGGTCGGCCGGGTCGGGGTGCGGCCACGTGCCGGGCACCGGATGTTCGTGGACCGACCAGCCGTGCTCCCCCAACCCCGCGCAGATCCGGCGGTCGTAGGAGTTGCCGCCGCTGGGTGTGGCCGGGTCGTCGATGTCACCGGGCAGGACGACGTGCACCGCCCGGCCCGCATCGGTCACAACGACCGCTCGTAGCTCGCCCAGGCGATGTGCGACTCGTGCAGGGTGACAGTGATACCGGTCAGGTCGCGGGCCCCCGCGCCCAGCTCACCGGCGTGCACCCGCTCGACCAGTCGATCCGCGACCGTGCGGGCCAGCACCTCCGTGGTGGTGTTCACCCCGGCGAAGGCCGCCTCGTCGTCGAGGTTGCGGTAGGTCAGCTCGCCCAGCACGGCCCGCAGCTGCTCGGTGGCCAGGCCGATGTCCACCACGATGCCGTCGGCGTCCAGGTCGGGCCGGCGGAACGTCGCGTCCACCACGAACGTCGCGCCGTGCAGGCGTTGGGCGGGCCCGAACACCTCTCCTCGGAAACTGTGGGCGATCATCATGTGGTCCCGCACGGTCACACTGAACACGGTCACTCTCCGTCGTCGTAGGTGATGAGGTGGCAGAGGGCGGGCAGGTCACCCGAGGTCAGTCTGGCGAGTACGTCGGGCAGCTCCGCGAAGCGGGACGCGCCGGTGATCAACGCGTCGAAGGCCGGGTCGTCGAGCAGGTCCAGGGCGAGCGCCAGTCGGTCGGCGTAACTGCGCCGTCCCCGTCGGGCGGGTGCCACCATGCCGACCTGACTGCTGCGCACGGTGAGTCGACCGGAGTGGAACGCGCCGCCCAGCGACACCTGCACCGGGCGGTCGCCGTACCAGCTCAGCTCGATGACCGTGCCCTCCGGGGCGAGCAGGTCCAGCGACTGTTGCAGGCCGGCGGCGGTGGCGCTGGCGTGCACGACCAGGTCCCGGTCGCCGCGGGCGTCGGCCGGGTGGGCGAAGTCGACGCCGAGGGCCCCGGCCACACCGGCCCGGCGCGCGTCGGTGTCGACCAACTCGACGTGCACGCCGGGGAACCGGGCCAGCAGCGCCGCGACACAGCAGCCCACCATGCCCGCGCCGATCACGGTGACCCGGTCACCGACCAGCGGCGCCGCGTCCCACAGCGCGTTGACGGCGGTCTCCACCGTGCCGGCGAGCACCGCTCGGGCGGCCGGCACCCCCTCCGGCACCGGCACCACCGCACTCACCGGCACGACGTACGCGCTCTGGTGCGGGTGCAGGCAGAACACCGTCCGCCCGAGCAGCTCCGGTGGGCCCTGCTCGACCACGCCGACGCTGAGGTAGCCGTACTTGACCGGGCCGGGGAAGTCGCCCTCCTGAAACGGCGCGCGCATGGTGGCGTACTGGTCGGTGGGCACCCGGCCGGCGAAGACAAGCGTCTCGGTGCCCCGGCTGACACCGGAGTAACTGGCCCGGACCAGCACCTCGTCGGGGCCCGGGTCGGCCAGCGACACCGGCCGGATCTCGGCCGCGCCGGGTTCACGCACCCAGCAGGCGTACGCCTCGCGGATCACCGTCGCGCACCTCACCTCTGCTCCGGGCCGGACCGATCGGCCACCTCGGGGTCCCCGGTCGGGGTTGTCGATCATAAACACGGAGGTACGGCGCGCACAGTTCGAAGCTCGTCCGGGATGATCTCTATTCGGACAGACCTGACATAAGGTGCTCCACCTTGACCAAACGGTTCGGCTCTCGCGGCACATCACCTGATGACCGCGATGGCCAAGCTCGCTGATTCGGGGGTGGCATCGCCGGGTCACCCTTTTGACGCGGCAGAACCCCGGTTTTCGGGGGCGAGGACCCGGGTGAAGAATGCCAGGGTGTCGCGGATCAGGGGCTCCAGCGGCACTCCGACGAAACAGTGGTCGGCCCCCCGCACCACCGACAACTCGACCTCGGCTCCCACCGCGGTCAACGCTGCGGCAAGCTCCTCGCTCTGCCCCACCGGTACGACCAGGTCCTGGTCGCCGTGGATCAACAACATGGGTGGGGCCTGGTCACTGACGTAGGTGATCGGACTGGCCGCCCGGCCCAGCCCCGGGTTCTCGGCCAGCGGGGCGCCGATCAACAGGGATTCGGGCGAGTCCGCCGCGTCGTGGTCGATCGTCCCGGACGGGTGTGCCTGCGACTGCATGGTCAACAGGTTCGACGGCGCGTACCAGCAGACCGCCGCCCGGACAACGCTGTCGTCCTGGTCGTCCCCCGTCAGCGCGACCATCGAGGCCAGATGCCCACCGGCCGACTCGCCCCACACCCCGATCCGCTCACGGTCCACACCCAGCGTGTCGCCGTGTCGGCGCAGCCAGCGCACCGCCGCCTTGACGTCGTCGAGTTGAGCGGGGAAGTGCGCCTCGCCGCTGAGCCGGTACTGCGCGGAGGCGACCGCGAACCCCGCACGGATGGCGGCGGTGAACGGATCCGCTTCCATGAGCCAGTCCGCCGGGTGCTTGGGCGAGCCGAACAGCCACGCGCCGCCGTGGATCCACACCAGGACCGGGACCGGTTGGGGTGCCTTCACCGGCACGACAAGGTCCAACGTCACCGGGCGGAAGCCCGGGACCTCGTTGACGACGATGTCCCGGTGCTCGGTCCGGTCGGTCCAGCTTCGGGATGTCGCGTCGATCATCAGGCCATCTTCGCACCGACGGTCCGGCCGTACCCGCTCACGGAAGCCGAGTTGATCACTGCTGCTTGTCGGGCGTGGCCGGGCGGGCGCGGACGTGCAGCCGCTCCCCCTGTGGCCCGAAGAGACTGAGGGCTTCGGCGGTGCCGGGGCCGGGGTTGAAGAAAAGGTGCGGAACGCGGGTGTCGAACTCGGCCACCTCCCCCGGGGTCAGCGTCAGGTCACGGTCGCCGAGCAGCAGGCGTAGCCGACCGGAGAGCACGTAGAGCCACTCGTACCCCTCGTGGGCCTGCGGGATTCGGCCCCCGGCGGACGGGTCCGGCGGGAAGATCTGCTTGAACGCCTGGACGCCGCCCGGTCGGCGGGTCAGCGGCAGGTACGTCACGCCGTGGATGACGATCGGTTTGGGGCGTACCCGGGGGTCGCCGGTGGCGGGGGCGTCGACCAGTTCGTCGAGCGCCACCTGGTAGGCCCTCGCCAGCGGGAGCAGCAACTCCAGCGTGGGTCGACGACTACCGGACTCCAGCCGGGACAGGGTGCTCACCGAGATGCCGGTCAGCTCGGCGAGCTGGGTCAGCGTGGTCCCTCGTTGGTGACGCAGGGCACGCAGCCGGGGGCCGACGGCCGCCAGCGCGGCGCTGTCCTCGTTTGCCATAACGGCAAGGATAGTTGCCACCTTGCCGGCGGCGACGGATGGTGGGCGCAGCCGACGAAGCAAGAGGGAGATTCCGGTGGACGAGACATACGACGTGGTGGTGGTGGGCGGCGGCGCCGCAGGGCTCAGCGGGGCCCTGGCGTTGAGCCGGGCCCGACGGTCGGTGCTGGTGATCGACTCCGGTGAGCCGCGCAACGCGCCGGCCGACCGGATACACAACTACGTGGGCCGGGAGGGCACGCCGCCGGGCGAGCTGCTCGCGATCGGACGGGCCGAGGTGGCCGGGTACGGCGGGCAGTTCCGCACCGGGCGGGTGGAGGCCGCGACCCGGGACGACGACGGGTTCCGGCTGAACCTCGACGGCGGGGAGTCGGTGCGGGCCCGGCGACTGCTGGTGACCACCGGCCTGACCGACGAGCTGCCCGACGTACCCGGCCTGGCTCAGCGGTGGGGTCGCGACGTGCTGCACTGTCCGTACTGCCACGGCTGGGAGGTGCGGGACCGGCGGATCGGCGTGCTGGCGACCAGTCCGCTGAGCGTGCACCAGGCCGAGATGTGGCGACAGTGGAGCCCCAACGTGCTGCTCCTGCTGCACGACGCCCCGGCACCGGACGCGGAGACCGCCGAGCGGCTGGCCGCCCGGAGCATCGCGGTGGTGCCCGGCCCGGTCGCCGCGGTCGAGGTGACCGACGACGCGCTGACCGGCGTACGGCTCGCCGACGGCCGGGTGGTGGCGCTCGACGCGATCGTGGTCGCGACACGGCTGACTCCCCGCGCCGACGTTCTGGTGGGGCTGGGTCTGGCCCCGGAGGAGGTGATGATGGGTGAGCACGTCATCGGTGCCCAGATCCCGACCGACGCGACCGGCGCGACGACCGTCCCTGGTGTCTGGGTGGCGGGCAACGTGGCCGACATCCGCGGCCAGGTGATCACGTCCGCCGGGGCCGGTCTGACCGCGGCGGCGGCGATCAACGCCGATCTCATCGCCGAGGAGACCCGCGACGCGGTGGTCGCGTACCGGCAGTTGGTGGCCACCGCGTTCGAGGAGCCGGCGTGGGAGGAGCGCTACCAGTCCCGCCCCTCGGTGTGGAGTGGCCGGCCGAACCCGCAGTTGGTCGCCGAGGTCGCCGACCTGACCCCGGGGCGCGCCCTGGACGTGGGCAGCGGCGAGGGCGCCGACGCGGTGTGGTTGGCCGAGCGCGGCTGGCATGTGACGGCGGTGGACATCTCCAGCACGGCGCTGAGCCGGGCCGCCGCGCACGCCGAGACCGTCGGCGTGGGCGACCGGATCGAGTTCACCCACGCCGACCTGCGGGACAAGCCGCCCGCCGAGGAGGCGTACGACCTGGTGTCCGCGCAGTTCATGCACCTGCCCCCGGCGCAGCGGCGGGAGTTGTTCGGCCGGTTGGCCGCAGCGGTGGCACCGGGCGGTGTCCTGCTGATCGTCGGGCACCACCCGTCGGATCTGTGGGGGTCGGCGCACCGGATGCACATGCCGGACATGATGTACACCGCGCAGGACGTCGCCGCCGATCTGGAACCGGCCCACTGGGAGGTGCTGACGGCGGAGGAACGCTCCCGCGCCGCCACCAACTCCGACGGCGAGGACATCACCCTGCACGACGCGGTCCTGGTCGCCCGCCGACGCTGACCTCCAGCGACCACGTCGCCCCGCGTCTCCCGCGGTGACCTGCGTCGATCATGGACTTGTGCTGGACGACAAAGGTGGTGGAGCACCACCTTTCCGGCACCACGCTTCCATGATCGGCGCGGGAACGCGGAAACGCGGGGCGGCAACATGAGAGGTGGTGGGGCAGGACTTCGCATGAGGTCCGCTCGGCGGTAGCGTTGCGCCACACTGACGGCCCGTGGGGCAGGCGACCGCCGACCCTGACGCCCCGATCGTACGGAGGATGGTGCATGTCCATCGGCGCTGAGCCGCACGCAGCACGCGACGATGCGGCCTCCCGGCCGAGCTTCGAGCTCGCCCTGCGCGGATACGACAAACGCCAGGTGGACCGGCACCTGGAGCAGCTCGACGGTCAGATCGCGATGCTGAGTGGAGAGCATGGGCGCTCCGCCGTCCGCGTCCGTGAACTGACCGCCGAGGTGCAGCGGCTGCGTGCCGAACTGGCCGAGCTTCAGGAGCAACCCGTGCAGGTGGACCGCGCCTCGTTCCACGATCTGGGCCCGATGGTCGGCGAGATCATGGCACTCGCCGAGAAGCAGGCCGGCATCATCACCGAGTCGGCCACCGATCGGGCGAACGAGCTGCGCAGCGAGTCCGAGCGGATCCTCGCCGACACCCGTGAGCGGGCCGCGCAGGCACGTCAGGACCTGGCCGAGGAGTTGGCCGCCCGACGGGCCGAGCAGGAGCAGGCACACGAGGAGCGGCGCACCCTGGCCGAGGCCGAGCTGACCGCGATCCGCGAGCACGCCGAGCAGTTGCGCGCCGACGGTGAGGCCGCGCACGAGCGCGCCCAGCACGAGGCCAAGCGGATCACCGAGCAGAGCGCGCAGCAGCTCAACCAGACCCGGGTCGCCGCCGACGCGCTGATGAAGTCGGCCCGTACCCAGATCCAGCAGGAACTCCAGTCGGCCCGCTCCAAGCACCAGCAGGAGATGGCCCAGTGGCAGGCCAGCGTGGAGCGAGAGGTCAACGAGCGGCGTACCGCCGCCGAGCAGGACATCGCCGAACAGCAGGCCGCCGCCGAGCAGGAGCTGGCCGAGCAGCGCAGCGCGACCGAGCAGCAGATCGCCGCGCTGCTGGCCGAGGCGCAGCAGCACGTGACCGAGCTGCGCAACCGCGCCGACGAGCAGGCCGCCAGCCACCAGCAGCAGCTCGCCGCCCTGCAGAAGGAGCTTGAGGAGCGCCGGCAGGAGGCCGCCGAGCTGCACGCCGAGCTGGACACCGGCCGCCAGCAGCTCGCCGAGATCCGCCAGGAGGGCGAGACGCTGGAGAACGAGCTGTCCCGGATGCAGCAGCGACTCAACGAGGTCCGCCGGGACCTGACCGCCGAGAGCGCCCGGCTGGACGAGGCCCGTCGGGCCGGCGACTCCGCCGAGCGGCACGCCAAGGAGGTCCGCGCCCGCGTACAGCGGGAGGCGAAGCGGGTGGCCGACCTCGCGGCCGCCGCGGTCATGGCCGCAGCCGCCGGTGGTACGGAGACTGCCGAGTACCCGATGGTCGGTTCCCGCTCCAGCGCCGACCGGCCCGCCCCCGAGCGGGTGGGCGTCGAACGGCTCAACGTCGACCGCTTCGGCGTCGACCGGCGCCCCGCGGAACGAGCCACCCTGGACGAAGCGGACGCCGATCGCGCCACCCCCGACCGCGCCCCGCTCGACTCCGCACCTGCCGACCGCGCCCCGGTCGACAGTGGCCCTACCGACCGGACCTCAGCCGAGAACGGCTACGCCGACCGGACGCCGGCCGAGAACGGCTATGCCGACCGGACACCGGTCGAGGATGGCGACCGGGCCCCGGCCGAGCAGGCGAACGACGAGCACGGTGGCGGACCGGAAGTGGCGGACGAGTCGGCGACGTCCGACCGTGTGGCAGCCCGGGAGGTGAGCGCCGACGACGCCGAACCGACCTTCCCTCGGCACATCGGCACGGAGGCGCCGACGCCCGTGCCGTTCCTGGCCTTCGGGCAGCCGGTCAGCGAGAACGGCGCCGGCCGACACTGACCTCAGCCGCGGTCGCACCCGGGCCCGTGCGGATCCGCACCGGCCCGGGCCGAGCGCCCGGTCGCCGGTCAACGACCAACCTCTCAAGAGGGAGGCTGGGTTGACCGATCGAGGTACCTCCGCAACTCGGCGACCTCATCGTCGGTGAGGACGGGCGCGAAGTCGAGGTGCTCGCTGGGATGGACGCCTGTGCCGGAGCCGGCCACCGTGACGAACCAGGCTCCCTCGTGGCCGAACCAGTGCGCCTGTCCGGCCGCTCCGAGGTCGATGGCGTCGTCCGGCGCGGCGGACTCACCCGCCGAGACGATTCGCACCCACTGCCCGTCGCGCCCGTACGGCGGTTGAGGGATCACCACGTCCAGGTGATCCTCGGCGATCCGCTCCGTCGGCACGCCGAACAAACGAGCGGCACCCTCGCGTGCCACAGTGCGCACCTCCCTCAGGCTGCCGGTGACGCCGACCAGCACCTCCCCCTCGGGTCCTGCGACCAGCACCGCGTACGAGCGGTCCGCCTCATGGCGGACCCGTGCACGGAACCGCAGCGGAATGTCAGCCATCCAACAATGATCCCGTACCGGGCTAGCCGCGTGGTGAGTCGACGCCCCGCCTCACCCCCGCCGATCTTGCGGTTTCGGTCGCCGAGACGCGCGGAATGCCCCCTTACGTCGGGACAGTAAGTGCAAGATCGCGGAGAGGTGGCGGCCCGGGCGGATTCTGCGCGGAACGGATCACCGTACCCGTCGGAGCTGGCAGGCTGGGCTGGCCACCGCGCACCAGCGGAGGCCGCCGGCCCTGTCCGGTGACCGAGAGGAGCGCCCGGTGACCGACCAACCGGAGGAGTTCGACCTGCTCGTCGTCGGTGGCGGCAAGGCCGGAAAGACGTTGAGCATGGACGTCGCCCGGTCCGGTCAGCGGGTCGCCATGGTCGAGCGCGGCATGATCGGCGGCAGCTGCATCAATGTCGCGTGCATCCCGACGAAGGCGCTGGTGACCAGCGCGCGGGCCGCCCGCCAGCTGCGGGACGCGTCGGCGCTCGGCCTGACTGTGGACGGCGGCCGGGTCGACGTGGACCTGTTGCGCGCGCACAAGCAGGACGTGGTCGAGGGCATGGTGGCCGCCAACCGGCAGCAGTTCCTCGACTCCGGCCTGCACCTGGTGATCGGCGAGGCCCGGTTCGTCGGCCCACGGACCGTACGGGTGGCACTCGCCGACGGCGGCGAGCGACTGCTGCGCGGCAGCGACGTGGTGATCAACACGGGCACCCGCCCCCATCTGCCGTCGGTGCCCGGGATGGCCGAGGCCGGGGTGCTCACCAGCGACGAGCTGCTGCGCCTGGATCGGCTGCCGGCCCGGCTGGTGGTGCTCGGCGGCGGCACCGTCGGGGTGGAGTTCGCGCAGATGTTCGCGTCGTTCGGCAGCACGGTGACCCTGGTCGAGGGTGGTCCACGGCTGCTCACCCGGGAGGATCCCGACGTGAGCGACGCGGTGATGCGCGTCTTCCTCGATGATGGCATCGACGTCCGGGTGGGTGTGGCTGTCGCGCGGGTCGACCGGGAGGCCGACGGCTCGCTCCGGGTGACGTTGGACGACGGGGGTGTGGTGATCGGGGACGACGTGCTGGTGGCGGCCGGCCGGGAACCGGTCACCGACGGGCTCGGCCTGGACGTGGCCGGCGTACGGCTCAGCGAGCGGGGCTTCGTGGAGGTTGACGAGCACCTGCGCACCAGCGCCGAGCGCACCTGGGCGGCCGGGGACGTCGCCGGCAGCCCGCAGTTCACCCACGTCTCGCTGGACGATTACCGGATCATCCGGGCCAACCTCGCCGGAGGTCAGCGCAGCACCGCTGACCGGCTGATCCCGTACACCGTCTTCACCACCCCGGAGCTGGCGCGGATCGGGCTGACCGAGACCGAGGCGCGCCGCGCCGGGTACGACGTCCAGGTCGCCCACCTGCCGGTCGCCGCCATCCCCCGGGCACGCACCCTGCGTCAGACCCAGGGCGTGTGGAAGGCGGTCATCGACACCAGCACGGACCGGATCCTCGGCGCGGCGCTGCTCGGCGCCGAGGCTGGTGAGGTGATCACCTCGGTGCAGCTGGCCATGCTCGCCGGGATGCCGTGGACCGCCCTGCGGGACGCGGTCATCACCCACCCGACCATGACCGAGGGCCTCAACCTGCTCTTCGCCTCAATGGAGTCCCAGCCGGTCCGCTGAGCGCCGCGAGGCCGCCCGGTCCGCTGAGCGCCGCGGGGCCCACCCCCGCACCAGCGCGACGACTATCCGGCGATCTCGTCGCGTACCCGTTGTTGGAAGGCGCGGGCCTGCGCCCCGGTGGGCGGCGGCCCGCCGTGTCGCGCGGCGACCGCCTGACGGATCACCTCGGCCCGGTCGCCGGCGTCGATCAGCCGTTGACCGGCGGCCGCCTTCGCGAGCCAGACACCGTCGCGGTGGCGCACCAGCGACCGGCAGGCGCCGAGTACAGCGTCCTCGGTGCCGGGCGCGGGTTGGTCGTCCGGCGGGGTGGGCAGGGCCAGCCACCAGGACAGCGCCTCGATGAGCAGCCGGCGCAGGTCGGCCGGGGCGAGGTCGGCGAAGACCTCCCCGGCTGGCGGTCCGAGCAGTGGAAGCCCACTCTGGTGCAGGATGCTGCGGTCGAGGCCGTACCAGAATCGGCCGTCGGCAACCGGGCGGTCGACGGGGTCGAGGGTGCGCCGGAACGGCATGCCCGCCCCGGTGTTCAGTTCGACCTCGAAGCCCGGCTCGGGGGTGCCGGAGGTGGCCACCGCCCGGTCGTAGACGACCAGTTCCAGTCCGCGCGCGGGGCAGGGCAGCGCCTCGTGCCGCAGCCGGGCCACCAACGTCCGCTTGGCGGCCTCGGTGAGCGGCCCGGCGCTGAGCAGCGCCACGTCCACGTCGCTGCGGCCGGCCTGGTACGCCCCGAGCCCCACCGAACCGGCCGCGTACGCGCCGACCAGGTCGGCGCCGAGCACGTCGCGGGCGGTGCCGACGAGGTCATCGAGGTAGCGCTGAAGATCGGAGTCCACGGGCCATCATGACGCACGGCTCGGGACCCGGCGGGACTACCCCGCGTAGAGCAGCAGCAGACCGGCGACGGTGTACGCGACCATCAGGGCCAGCAGGGGTAGTTGGCCGGCCACCGCCCGGGCCCGAGGGAACAGGTACAGGGCGCGGTCGTGGGCGAGCAGTGTGCCGAGCAGGTGCCCGAGGACGATGACGGTGATCTGCACGGACGCCACCCCGGAGGGCGTGACCAGCGCGGTCTGCGGCTCCCAGCCGGCGGTGCCGAGCCAGTTGGCGCCGGTGCCCAGCGGGTCGGAGAGCAACGCGACGGTGCGCTGGCCCTCCAGGATCAGCAGTGAGTAGTAGTGCGCCACCACGTACCCCACCGCGATCGGCACGATGGAGTGGGCGATCTCGCCCGGCACCGCACGGGCGTCGGCCGCATCGGCGCGACCGATGCGCGCCGCCGCGCCGGTGGCGGCGAGGTACGCCACCGCGACGGCGGCGATGACGAGGCTCAGACCGGCGCTGCCGGTGACCGCCGGGTGCAGGCCGTTCTCCTGGCTGAAGCGCAACCATCCCGGCGCGTTGGAGAGGCTGTCGTACATGGTCGAGCCGAGGAGCACGACCACCACGGCGACCAGCCCGGGGCGGGGTCGCAGGCCGGCGATCCCGTCGAGCGGGTTGCGCCACACCAGGATGCCGTCGGCGGCCCGGCCGAGCGGAGCGAGCTGACCGATCAGGGTGCTGTACACCTCGAACGGGTCGGCGTGGTCGAACCAGCCGGCGCCGAACAGCACCGCGCCGGCCAGCAGGACCACCGCGTACCCGGCCAGCCAGGCGGTGATGACCGGCAGGGTGGCCCGGTCGGGGGCGACCAGTTCCAGCCAGACGAAGCCGAACAGGGTGGCGGCGGCCGGCCACCACCCGACGCTGTCGGGCAGCTCACGGAGCCCACGGTTCGGGTCGCGCCGCGTTGCCAGCGCCGCCAGCAGGTGCACCGTACGCAGTGGGTTGACCGCCCGCCAGACCGGGCCGAGTAGCAGCGACAGCGGGGCCAGCCCGACCCAGAGCAGCACGTAGAGCGCGCCGGCGGTCGGGTTGTCCGCGGTGTCCGGCCCGCCCAGCAGACCGAGGCAGAACCAGGCGGCGGCGAGCAGGCCCAGCCCGCGCAGCGCCCACCGGAACGCGGGCGCGTCGACGAGTCGGGCGAGCCAGCGCGCCACCGGGCGACCGCCGGTGGCGTCCCGATCGAGCCGGGGTTCGCGCCAGAGCAGGCCCAGCGCCACGAACGTGACGACGAGGGTCAGCGCGGCGGCGACGACGAGCTGCGGCAGCGTGATCGGCAGGTCCTGGCGGCCACCGACGCCGTGTGCCAGCAGCGTGGGAGCGGCCGTCATGCCGCTCAGCGGACGACGAGCTGGAACAGCACCAGCTCGGACTCGTGCGTCTCCACCTCGAACAGCCCGGTCTTGTCGGCCCGGAACTCCACCGAGCCGGGCGTACCGGCCGGCAGCCGGGCGCCGAGGTCGTAGCCGTGCACGTGCAGTTCGTCGGCCACGTCGGAGGTGACCGTGATCCGGACCAGCTGGCCCTTACCGACAGTGACCCGTCCGGTCG
This sequence comes from Micromonospora sp. NPDC050784, assembly GCF_044456765.1. Taxonomy (NCBI): domain Bacteria; kingdom Bacillati; phylum Actinomycetota; class Actinomycetes; order Micromonosporales; family Micromonosporaceae; genus Micromonospora; species Micromonospora sp. NPDC050784. The sequence continues at coordinate 87,599 of NZ_JBITGG010000017.1, forward strand.
GCGGGTCGACCCGCTTCTTCGCGATCGTCACGGTGATCTGTCGGTCCACCGCGGCGGTGCTGGCCGAGGCGCTGGGCGTGCCGGTGGCCGTCGGGGTCGGTGCGGTGGGGGTGGCGCTCGGCGGGGCGGGGGACGTCGGGGCCGTCGAGGGGGTGGCCACGGAGGGGTCGTCGTCCTGCCCACAACCGGCGAGGAGCAGGGCGGCGAGGGTGGCGGCGGCGAGGGTGGCGGCGGTGCGTGCGGCGGGGGTACGGACGAACACGGGCGGACTCCGAACGACGCGAGGGGGGCGGGTGTCGGGTTGATCGTCGGGGAGGAGAACTCTACGTCTTGTTCGGTGCCGGGGAAATGACCATGATGAAGGAATGCGATCGAAGCTGGTCACTGTGCGTAAGGTCCTGACCCGTGTCGTGGCGGCGCTGGCGGCGACCCTGGTGGTGTCGTTGCTGCTGCCGGCCGCCCCGGCGTCCGCGCACGGCCAGCTGGCGACGTCCACTCCACTGAAAGGCACCGTCGTACGCGAGCCGCTGACCCAGCTGGCGTTGTACTTCACCGAGAAGCCGGCGTCGAACGCGCACTTCGCCGTCAGCGGGCCGGACGGGTCGCGAGTGGACAGTGGCTGGTCCTACGGTGAGCCGAAGCGACTGGACAAGCCGGTCACCGAGTACTTCATGGTCAACGGCGTGTTCGAGCCCCGGCTTTACCACACAGGTTTCCCGGCCATGGTGACCGTCGCGCACTGGCCGGCGAAGGGCCGCTACACCGCCAGCTACCTCTCCGTCGCCTCCGACGGTGAGGCGGTGCGGGGCGAGGTGACCTTCGATTACCAGGGCCCGGGCACGGCGGCGCCGGCCGGTTGGTCGGCGCCCACGGCGGGGCCGGATCCGGCGCTGCTCGCGCAGGCCGAGGGCGAGGGCTCGACCAACCCCGGGGCCAGCGGCAGCGCTGTCGCCCCTACCGGCGCTCCGGCGGAGGACCCGGCCGGCGCCAGGCAGGAGCAGAGTGGCGGCGGGTTCCCGGCCTGGCTGGTCCCGGCCCTGATCGTCGTCGTGGTCTCGGCGATCGTGCTGGTGGCGGCCCGCCGTCGGCCCGCGGCGCGCGTCGCCTCCACGTCGGACCGTCGGGCCGTCGGCGCGGCGGGTCGGGGCGGCGCCGCCAGCCGCAAGGCCGCCAACCCGACTCGGAAGACCGGCAACCGGGCCGGCGGTCCGGCGCGGCGCGGACGGCGGTAGGCCGCCGCAGGACCCGGCATTCTCCGCGTACCGTCCCGAACTTTCGCACGGACATTCGAAACTTTTGATGTATCGAGGCGAAGCCATGGACAGTCCCATCGAAACGCCTTAATGTTCCGAGCCATCCACCCGGTGTTTCCGCAACGTCACTCGTCGGCGTCGAGGACGTTACGGACCCGGGCCGACGGTCATCCTCACCGCTGATCCACGCCGGCCGTCGGACACTCCATAGCCTCCTGGAGGAACGATGGCCACACACCTGCTACGCCGACTCCACCATCCCGTCCTGGGTGCACTGGCACTCGTCCTCGCCGCCGGCCTCTGGGCCGTCCCCGCCAGCGCCGCCCCCGCGCAGGAACCGGGCGTCACGCTGCGCGTCTTCGACGTGCAGGTGCCGCTGTCCGAGCTGTGCACCCTCAAGCCCGCCCAGACGCCGAACGTGGACAAACTGATGTCCACCATCAACTGGACCTCGGCGGCCGACTTCGGCTTCGAGGACAACTTCGTCTCGCAGGTGCTCGGCAACATCACCACCACCCAGGCCGGCAGCTACACGTTCCGGCTCAGCAGCGACGACGGATCCAAGCTGTCGATCGACAACGCCGTGGTCATCAACCATGACGGCCTGCACGGCGCGACCCCGCCCAAGGAGGGCACGGTCACCCTCACCGCCGGCCTGCACCCGCTGCGCATCGACCACTTCGAGCGTGGCGGCGGGCAGCAGATCACCCTGGAGTGGAAGACGCCCGGTTCCTCGACCTTCGTGGTCGTACCGAACTCGGCGCTGAGCACCGACGCGGGCGTGGTCCGGGTGACCGCACCCGGGCGCAAGGAGTGCGAGGGGGTCTCCGACTCCCCCGGCGACGGCCTGCCGCTGACCGGTGTGCACCCCGGCTACACGCTGACCAACCTGCGGCCCAGCGGCTTCCAGCCGAAGGTCACCGGCATGGACTGGCTGGCCGACGGCCGGTTGGTCATCAGCACCTGGGGCGGCAGCGACCAGTCCGGCACCTCCCAGGACGGCGAGGTCTGGATCCTCGGCAACACCGGCGGAGCGACGAGCCCGGGCAACGTGACCACCAAGAAGATCGCCGGCGGCCTGAAGGAACCCATGGGCCTGAAGGTCGTCGACGGGGTGGTCTACGTGACCGAGAAACAGCGGTTGACCCGACTGGTGAACACCGGCGGTGACGAGGTCGCCGAGCGCCTGGAGACCGTCGCCACCTGGCCGTACGGCGGCAACTTCCACGAGTTCGCGTTCGGCCTGCTCTACCAGGACGGGTTCTTCTATCTGAACCTGTCGGTGTCGATCAACTCCGGCGGAGCCACCACCAACCCGCAGCCCGCCACCAATCGGGGCACCACCCTCAAGGTCAACAAGGACACCGGCGCGGTCAGCTACGTCGCCGGCGGCCTGCGGACGCCGCACGGCATCGGCTGGGGCCCGGAGGGCGGCATCTTCGTCACCGACAACCAGGGCGGCTGGCTGCCCTCCTCGAAGCTGGTGCACATCAAGCAGGGCCGGTTCTTCAACCACTACACCAACCCGGCCGGCCCGTTCGACACCGCCGCTGTCACCCCGCCGGTGCTCTGGATGCCGCAGAACGAGATCGCCAACTCGCCCAGCACGCCGATGTACCTGACCAGCGGCCGGTACGCCGGCCAGTTCGTCATCGGCGACGTGACGTACGGCGGCCTGCAACGGGCGAATGTGGAGAAGGTCAACGGCGAGTACCAGGGCGCCCTGTTCCGGCTCACCCAGGGCCTGGAGGCGGGCGTCTCCGAGGTCAACGTCGGCCCGGACGGCGCGATCTACGTCGGCGGGCTCGGCGCGGGCGGCAACTGGGGCCAGACCGGCAAGCTGTCGTACGGCCTGCAGAAGCTCACCCCGAACACCGCCACCACGTTCGAGATGCTCGCGATGCGCGCCACCACGACCGGCTTCGAGGTGGAGTACACCCAGCCCGTCTCGGCGGCGACCGCCGCCGAGCTGGCCGCGCGTTACAAGATCAAGCAATGGCGGTACGTGGCGACGTCGAACTACGGCGGGCCGAAGGTCGACGAGGAGACGCTGACCGTCACCTCAGCCACCCTCTCGGCGGACGGCAAGAAGGTCAGCCTCGCGGTGGCCGGCCGCAAGGCGGGCCGGGTGGTGCACCTGCGCTCACCGCGCCCGTTCACCTCCACCAGCGGCCAGTCACTGTGGAGCACCGAGGCGTGGTACACGCTCAACTCCATCCCGGGCAGTCCCCCGCCACCGACCGGCGGCACCATCACCGGCGTCGGCGGCAAGTGCCTGGACGTCGACAACTCGGGCACCGCCGACGGTACGAAGATCCAGCTCTGGACCTGCAACGGCACCGCCGCGCAGTCGTGGACCCGGGTCGGTGACACGTACCGGGTGCTCGGCAAGTGCCTGGACATCGACAACGCCGGCACCGCGAACGGCACGAAGATCCAGCTCTGGACCTGCAACGGCACCGGCGCGCAGGTCTGGCAACCGCAGGCCGACGGGTCGATCCGCAACCCGCAGTCCGGCAAGATCATGGAGGCCGCCGGCGGTGGCACCGGCGACGGCACCCAGATCCAGCTCGGCACGTACGCGGGCGGCGCACACCAGAAGTGGGTGGTCAGTAGCGGGGTAAACGGCTGACCTCGGACGTAGGGGCGTGGCCTGACCGGAGGGTCAGGCCGCGCCCCACCCGTCCGTCGTGCGAGGACCGCCGCTCAGCGGAACAGCACCGGCCGGTTGCCCCGGGCACCGACGAGTTGGCCCCGGATGTTGATGTCCTCGATCGAGTCGGTCTCCCACACGCCCCGGGTGGTCAGGTCGGTCATCACCCCGTTGCGCCAGAGGAACGGGTGCCACGCGGCGGTGGTGGTGCTCTGGCCCAGCACCACACCCCGGTCGTTGATCGCGGTGGCGCGGCTCCAGTCGCCACCGAGCGTGCCAAGGTCGGTCAGTGTCCCGTTCTGCCAGCGGAACGCCCGCCCGTTCGCCGTGCCCACCACCTGGCCCCGGTTGTTGACCCCGAGGGCCTCGCTGCCGATCTGGGTGAGCACCCCGTCGCGCAACCGGCCACCGACGCAGGTGCACGGGTAGGCCTGCGGCGACACGTTGAACCCGCCCACCACGTCGCCGGCGTTGTTGAAGTCGGTGGTGAACTCGTAGAAGTACTCCCGCCCCAGGTCGGTGAAGACCCCGTTGCGCCACAGGAAGCGGTGCGGCATGTCGCCGGCCGGTTCACTGGTGCCGAGCACCTGCCGCCGGTCGTTGACGCCGATCGCCACGCTGTTCTCCCCGCCCAGGGTGCCCAGGTCGTGGAGCTGACCGTCGCGCCACAGCACCGCGCGGGTCAGGAAGTCCGAGCCGAAGGAGGTGATCGCCACGTCACCGAACTCGTTGACGTCCACGGCGCTGGAATCCGTGTCGCCCGGCAGCACGCCCAGGTCGGTGATGACACCGTGGCGCCAGAGGACGGCGTGCCGGGCGCCGCTGGCGACGGTGCTCCAGCCGACGATGTCGCCGCGGTCGTTCATCGCCGTCGCAGCGCCGTCGCCTCCGCTCAGGGTGCCCAGGTCGACGACCCGATAGCTGTGCGCGGACGGGGCGGCGGGGGCGGGAGCGGGAGTGAGGGTGATCAGCGCGACGACGGTCGTCGCTCCGGTCAGCAGGGGACGCGGGGACACCATGGACGCCAAGGGGGACGCTCCTCGGATCGGAGCGGCGACGACCCGGCGGACGGGCGCGGGACCACCACCACTGCGCGTTCGATCAGTAACGCACAGTAGATCCGGTGTCGTGGCGGCGCACCAGGGCCCGAACGGTCACCGACGTCCGAGGCGTTCAGCGGCGGGGCGTCGTTCAGGGGCCCTGCGGCAGCGGCTGCGCCAGTGCGCGCAGGTCCGCCGGGAGTTGGGCCAGCACGTCCTCGAACTCCCGGTGCCCGACCACCCGGTGCATCGTCTGGAGGACCGCACGGGCGCCGCGCTCGGCGGCCGGGCGGTCGATCCCGGCCCGGTTTGCCACCCGGCGCAGGAACTCGTCGTAGTCGAACGTTTCCGGCGGCTCGGCGGCCTTGACCAGCAGCGGGCTCAGCTCGTCGGCCAGGTGGGGGGCCAACGCGCCCGCCTCCCCGCCGGAGAGCCGCTCGGTGAGGGTCCGCAGGACCGCCTCGGTCAGCGGGCGTGCCTGCTCCGGCGAAACACCCGCGCGTGCCGCAACCTTGTCGACGAACGCCAGCTCGGCCATGCCCCCGCCCTTCGCTTTCGGAAACGCGTGGCTACCCGGGCCCACCGGCAGCAAACCCGGCAGCTGGAGCGGGATGGTTCTGCTGGTTGCTCCACGCGGTGCCGTCCGCTTCTCGTACGGTGGGGTCGGACCGGGAACCCGACGGCTGCCCGACGGCGGCCCGTGCCGCAGGAGGAGCAGATGGCCCTCGACCTGCCCGAGGTGATCGACCGGTACTTCCGGGCCGTCAACGACCGGGACCTGGACGCCTTCGTCGCCTGCTTCGCGGACACCGCGAGCGTCGCCGACGAGGACCGGCTGTACGACGGGCGGGCCTCGATCCGCGCCTGGCGACAGAAGACGATGGACGCCTACGCGTACACCGCCGAGCCGGTCCGGGTCACACCGCAGGCGGGCGACTCGTACCTGGCTGTCACCCGGGTGTCCGGAGACTTCCCCGGCAGCCCGATCGAGCTGCGGTACCGGTTCACGCTGCGCGACGGGCTGATCGGCGCCCTGGACATCCGTCCCTGACGGCGAGTTGGCCCACCGACACGAAGGGAACGCCGTGCCGCGAGTCTGGCTCATCACCGGCTGTTCGCGTGGTCTCGGCCGCGCCCTCGCCGAGGCCGTCCTGGCCGACGGCGACCAGTTGGTGGCCACCGCCCGCAACCCGGCCCAGCTCGACGACCTGGTCGACCGGCACGGTGACCAGGTCCGCGCGGTGGCCCTCGACGTCAACGACCCCGCCGCCGCCCGTGCCGCCGTACGCACCGCGGTGGACACGTTCGGACGGCTGGACATCCTGGTCAACAACGCCGGGTACGCCGACGTCGCCGCGATCGAGGACATGTCGGAGGACGACTTCCGGGCGCAGATCGAGGCCAACTTCTTCGGCGTGGTCAATCTGTCCCGGGCCGCCCTGCCGGTGATGCGCGAGCAGGGGCGCGGGCATATCGTGCAGATCTCCAGTGTCGGCAGCCGGGTCGCGAGCACGGGCCTGGGTGCGTACCAGGCCGCCAAGTGGGCGGTCAGCGGCTTCTCCGCGGTCCTCGCCAGGGAGGTCGAGGCGTTCGGGATCCGGATCACCTCGGTCGAGCCGGGTGGGCTGCGCACCGACTGGGCCGGCTCGTCGATGAGCGCCCTGCCGATCAGCGAACCGTACCGGCCGGTCATCGACCCGGCCGTGCAGCGGCTGCGCCAGGGCAGCGGCGCCCAGCCGGGCGATCCGGCCCGCGCCGCACAGGCGATCATCCGGATCACCCGGGTCGACGACCCGCCGCTCCGGTTGCTGCTCGGCGCCGACGCCGTGGCGGCTGCCGCAGCGGCCGCCGAGGCCCTCGCCGCGTCCGACGCCAGGTGGCGGGAGTTGAGCGAGTCGATCGCCTTCGACGCGGCTCCCTGACCTGACTCCCCTGCCGGACCGGCGAGGCTGGTCGGGTCGGCCCGCAGGTGATCAACCGCCGAACGGACGAGACAGTCAAGAGGTCAGTGGGTGACATGATGTGGCGACAACAGCTGTCGCTACGAGAAGGGTTCCCGCTGCCCGATGGCGCACTTCGAGGCTCGCACGCCCACGACACCCGCGTTGGTCGCGGTGCCGGTGGCCGGGCAGCCGCAGCGGGCGGGTTGATGCCGGGCGAGCGACGGGAGACCGTGGCCGAGCAGAGTGTCCCCACCCACGCCGCGGACACCATGGCCTATCAGGTCGCGACCGACATACGAGCGCTGCGCGCGTTCGTCAGCGCCGGGGCGCTGGCCCGCGGCCTGTCGGCCGAGCGGGTGGAGCTGTTGACGCTGGCGGTCAGCGAGTTGGCCAGCAACACGTTGCAGCACACCACCGGCGGCGGCTGGGTCCGGCTCTGGGCCGAGCCGGGCCAGCTGTTCTGCGACGTGGTCGACCACGGGCCGACACGGGCGTTCGGCCGGAGCATGCCGGCCGCCGAGTCGGTACGGGGTCGCGGGCTGGCGATCGTGGAGCAGATCTGTGACGAGGTCGCCGTGCTCACCAGCCCCGGGGAGACCGTCGTACGGATTCGCCTGGCTCTGTGAACGTCAGCGGCGATCCCCGCCCGCCCAGGCCACGTTGGCTGCCACAATGCGGACAGCCCGGGCCGACGGTGACACCGGGTCGGACGCGAACGGAAGGACGCCACGATGCCGGACAGCGCACGCGAGGCTGAGCTGCTCGACGCCGAGCGAACCCTGCAGGCCGCCCAACGGGCCGGTGACGTCGCCGCCCTCGATCAGCTGCTGGTCGACCAGCTGATCGCCATCGGCCCGGACGGGCGTATGCACACCAAGCAGGATGACCTGGCCGCCCACCGGGACCGCCGCTCGGTCGTCGAGGAGTTGGTGGAGGAGGAGCTGGACCTGCTCGTCGTCGGCAAGACGGGGGTGACGTTCTTCCTGGGCCGGGTGTCCGGCGTCTTCGAGGGGGCGCCGTTCGCGGCGCGGCTGCGCTACACCCGGACGTGGGTCCACGACGACCGGAACGGCTGGCGGATCCTGGCCGCACACATCAGCCCAGTCTGACTCACCGCTCGTCCTCGTCGTCCTCGTCGAGCAGTCCCTGCTCGTCGAGGAACGCGAACCACTGGTCGTCGGCCGGGGTCAGGTCGGCGTAGCCCGGCCCGAGCAGGTAGTAGTCCACGAAGGATTCCACGTCGGGGGCGAGCTCCTCGAACGCGTCGGACATGAACCACTCGGTGCCGTTCGGTGGGAAGTACCAGATCGCCCCCGTGCCACGATCCATGAAGATCGGCTCGTCGCTGCGGGTGCCGACCACCAGCCAGCCCGCCCGGTCCTGCGGGATGGACGAGAAGTCCGGCGCGTAGTCCAGGTGGTACTGGATTCCCGCGAGGGTCGACGAGGACGCCAGCTCGACACGACCCGCCCGCAGCCCGTCGGCCACCAGCAGGAGATCCCGCAAATCGGCCGGGAGCCCCGCCGGCACGGCGTCGAGGGCCGCACCCTCGCCGAACTCGGCGTACGCCAGGCTCGCCGGAAGATCGGCCAGCTCAGCCCGCAGCTCCTCGATCAGCTGCCGCAGCTCGAGGTTCACTGCACCACCTCTGTTCGGATGAGGGCCCGTCCGACAATGCGCCCGACTGCCCGGAGACCTGCGAGCCGATGCGCGGTTTGGTTCTACCACGCACCGGCCCGCCGGGGCGTCACCTCGCCGAATCCACGCCCTCTCCTCAGTTCACGACGGCCTCGATCGGGCCGACGCGCAGGGTGCCGTCGTTGAGGGGCGTGCAGCGGATGCCGCCGGTGGTGCGCAGCGCCTTCCACGCTCCCGGGCCGACGGTGACGTCCATCCAGGCGCACGGCCGGGCCGCCCGGTTGACCCGCAGGCTGACCGGGCCGTCGCCGGAGTCCAGCACCAGCACCGTGCCGATCAGCTCGTCCACGGCGATCCCCGTGGTGAGGATGTTGCGCCGTACCTCGGCCAGGCCGCTGCCGGCCGGCAGCGATTCCTGGGCGATGACGGTGACGCTGGCGTCGCGGTGTGCCTGTTGGCCGAAGTACCGGTCGCCGACGATGCCGAGACCGGCTCGGATCCGGACGGTGTCGACCAGCTCACCGGGCGGGGCCGGGGCCGGGCCGTCGGCGGGCCGGCCCAGGAAGCGGTGCACGGGCGAGGCCAGCAACTCGACGATCTCCGGCATGGCAGGAGTCTACGAACCGGACAGACCCCTCCGGGGCAGGTCGACGGATGAATCGGTGGGGACGGCGGCGCTCGCGCCGCCGTCCCCACCGCGACCCGGTTCAGGCCGGGGTGCCGGTGACGGTCAGGTTGCGTAGTCGGCCCACGTTGTCGAACGAGCCGAAGCCGACCCGTCCCGAGCCGAACGTGGTGTCCTTGGCGGTCAGCAGCGGGTCCCGGTGCCCGTCGACGTAGACGGCGATCTCGCCGGTGGCCGGCAGGTGCACCACCCGGACCCGGTGCCACCTGGCATCGGTGATGGCCGGGTTGGCGCCCCGGGACCGGCCGTTCCACTGGTGGTCGATGCGCTCCCGGTCGGCGTTGTTCACCTTGAAGATGCCGTTGTGCGGATAGATCGTGTTGTCGGTGGAGAGGTGGGCGTAGTAGAACTCGGTGTCCGAGCGCCAGCCGAAGACGATGATCACGTCCCGGTTGGTGACCTCCACCGGTGTGTCGAGTCGTACCTGGGCGTCGACCCGCACCGACGACCACGCCGGGCCGTTGGTCAGCACGGCGTACTCGAAGGGCCGGCGCGGACCCGGCCGGCTCTCCCCGGCCTCGGCCAGGATGACCTGGTCGTGGGTGAACTGCCACTTCGCCGGCGTCACCGGCGCCCAGTTCGCGGCCCCGGCGGTGCGGCGCACTGTGACGTCCCCGACGTCGCCGCTGGCGAACTCCCTGGTGCCGGTCACCTTCCAGACCTTTCCGTTGGCCTTCGCGAGGATGTAGAGCTCGCCGGCGGCGTCGGTGCCGAAGCGCAGGTCCACCCGGTTGGGGTCACCGGGCGCGCCCGGTGACGACAGGTCGCGCATCCGGATCGGGGTGCCCGCCGCGTCGAAGAGCGCGAGCTGGTGGATCGTGGCCAGCTCTCGGCCCCGGCGCATCTCGTTGGCCTCGGTGTAGAGCACCCGGCCGTCGACCAGGTCGCCGAAGACGTACTTGCCACGCAGTGCGGGCACCGCCCGCCCCCGGTAGACGAAGCCGCCGGCCACCGCGACACCGACGTCGTCGGTGCAGTTCCAGCCGGCGGCGGGATCGTGGTCGTACGCGGCGACCGGGTAGGTGTAGCCGTACCTGTCATCGTCGGCCGGCAGCGGGAGCAGCCGGTCGCAGGGGTTCGTGGCCGTCTTGTCGAAGACGAACGAGCCCTCGCGCTCGCTCCAGCCGAAGTTGTCCCCGGCGCGGACCTCGTAGATCGCCTCGACGGCGTGCTCACCGATGTGCCCGAGGTACATCCGGCCGGTCGCCCGGTCCCAGCTGAACCGGTGCGGGTCCCGGAACCCCACGGCGTAGAGCTCGCCGAGCGCGCCGGCCCGGCCGACGAACGGGTTCGCGGGTGGGATGCCGTAGCGCCCGTTCGGGGCGTTGGTGCCGCGGGGGTCGATCCGCAGCAGCTTGCCGTGGGGCAGGGCCAGGTTCTGCGGGTCGGTGTTGCGCGCGCCCTGGCCACCGTCGCCCACGGCGAGGTACAGCAGGCCGTAGTCGCGGTCGTGACGCTTGGCGGTGGGGTTGAAGTTGATCTCCTGGATGCCGTGCACCTGGCCGCCGAAGCCGATGCGCAGCACCTCGCGGTGGGAACCGGCGAAGGTGGCGGCGGCCGGATCGGTCGCCGTCCACTCGGTGATGACACCGTGGAAGAGCGTGTTGGGCTGGGCGTAGTCCGGTGTGACCGTCGTCGTCGACGCCAACTCGGTGTGGATGGTGTAGAACCGGCCGTTCACCCCGAACTCCGGGTGGAACGCGACGTACCCGAACCCCTGGCCGAGCCCACGACCGGAGAAGAACCGCGGCGCGAACGTCGCCGCCACGTCCAGGTAGACGTGCGGCACGCCGCCCTCGACCAGGTAGAGGTTGCCGTTGAGGTCGGGCACCGCCCGCCGGCCGGAGCCGTCGGGCACCTCCATGATGGTGTTGATCCGCGCGGTACGCATGAGCCGCGCATCGGTCGGTGCCGGCGTCGGGTACGACTGCGGGAAGCTGGCGTACTCGCTGAGGACCAGTCCGAGTCGCGACTGGACCGGCATCTCGGGGATCGGGTCGTCGACCGCGTCGGCGGCCCGCGCGGGGGTGGCGACCAGTGTGGACAGGATCAGCACGAGGGCGGTGAGGCCGGCCCTCACTGTGGGCCGGCCGACTGTGCCGGCGCGGCGGTGCAGGGTGCGCACGCGTGTCTCCTTCTCGGTGGGACGGTGCCGAGGGTGGTCAGCGGGCAAGGTGGCGGTACTGCCTCCGCACGTCGTTCGCGGAGACCACACTGTCGAGGAACATCAGGCCGTCCATCCGGCAGTCGCACGGGTTGCGTTCGAGGGTGTCCTGCGGGAAGCTGCCGCCGATCTTGATGCCCCGGGGGTCGGACGCGGTGGTCACGTGCGGGCCGGGCCCGGACACCAGCCACGGGTCGTCGGTGCGGGTGTAGAAGCCGTCCACCGGTTCGCCGTTGCGGTAGAGGGCGAGCGCGCCGGTGCCGAAGTCGAAGGTGGCGGCCAGGTGCACCCACTCCCCCACCGGCAGCAGCTCGCGCCAGTCCCGGGCGGCGGCGAAGGTCTGCGAGTTGCCGCCGTCGAGCCGCCGGCCGAGCGCGACGAGACGCAACTCCCCGTCGACGTCGATCAGCTCGAGCAGGGCGCGGACGCCGTGGCCGTCGGAGTCGCCGGTGAGCACTCCGGCCAGCCCGATGGCGTTGTACCTGTCGTCCGGGTCGGCGGTGGTGGAGTTGGGCAACGGGCTGTCCATGTTCAGCTTGAACCAGCCCATCACGGTGGTGCCCGCGGTGGCGCTGAACGCGCGTAGCGTCCGCACCCCGCTGGCCGACCAGGTGCCGGCCTTCCAGTCATCGTTGCCGGCGACGGCGGGGGCGACCTGCCGGGTCTGCACCGCGTTCCGGCTGCCCCGGTAGGCGCGGTCCGGCACCCGCATGGCGGCACCGCCGTTGATCAGCTCGATCTCGGTGCCGGAACGCCCCTGGTCGCGTTCCAGGGCGGGGTCGCCGGGCACCGGGTGGTCGAAGTCGTACGCGGCGACCAGGTGCGCGCGCAGCGCCGGGTGGACGTCGTGCGAGATGCTGCGATCCGCCTGCGCCGCTGGCGCGCTGGCGCCGGTCAGTGCGCCGATCGCCAGCAGGGAGACGGCCGCTCGTCGGGCCCTGGACATGGCTGTCACCTCGTTTCGCGGCATGCCGGATGCCGGTCACGTAAGCGCTTACGTAAGCGCTTACGTACCCTAGGCTTCGATCGATGTCGCTCGCAACAGATCGGGTGACATGAATGTTTCCGGAGGGTTTCGGATGCCCAGGGCCAGCCAGCGGCCGCGCCTCGTGGACGTCGCCCAACACGCTGCCGTCTCGCTGGCGACCGCCTCCCGCGCGCTCGCCGGCCGCGAGGGGGTCAGCGTCGAGGTCGCCGACCGGATCCGGCAGGTCGCCCGTGAGCTGGGCTATGTGGCGAACCCGTACGCCCGCACCCTGGCCAGCGGGGCCACCTCCACGGTGGGGTTGATCGTCCATCAGGTCGACGACCCGTACTTCTCCGAGATCGCCGCCGGGGTCATCCAACTCGCCGCCGAGCAGGGGCTGCTGGTGCAGATCTGCCAGTCCGGCCGCGACCCCGGCTACGAGCTGCAACAGCTGCGCCACCTGATCGCCCAGCGGGTCGGCATCGTCCTGATCAGCGGTTCCGGTTACGACGACCCACGGATGGAGAACGCGGCCCGCGCGGAGCTGGCCGCGTTCCAGGACCACGGCGGACGGGCCGCCGCCATCGGACGACACGCGCTCGGCGTCGACGCCGTCCTGCCGGACAACGAGGCCGGCGGCCACGCCCTCGCCCAGCACCTGATGGATCTCGGTCACCGGCGGATCGCGGTCGCCGCGGGCAGCGCCGGCCTCACCACGGTCGCCGACCGGCTGGCCGGGGTGTCGTCGGCCCTGCGGCAGCGCGGGCGGTCCCCCGCCGACCTCGTCGTCGTGCACAGTGACTTCACCCGCGGCGGTGGGCGCGCCGCCGCCGAGCAGATCCTCAACGACCATCCCGAGACGACGGCGATCATCGCGCTCAACGACGTGATGGCCATGGGCGTGCTGTCCACGCTGCGGTCCCGCCGCGTGCCGGTGCCCGCGCGGATGTCCGTGGTCGGTTTCGACGACGTCTCCGTGGCCGCCGACCTCGCACCCAGCCTCACCACCATCCGCCTGCCGATGACCGAGATGGGCCGCGCGGCGCTCACCCTCGCGCTCAAGCCACGCACGACCCGACCCCGCCGCCGTCCCACCGGGCACCTGCTGGTCGTCCGCGACTCGACCGGGCCCGCGCCGACGACCTGACCGGCAACGGCGATGCCACGGCACGACGGCTCGACTTCTGGCACGGTCGAGGGTGCCCACCCACACCGTGCCTGACGCGTCAGGAGAGGTCATGGCCGACATCGCTGTACGGCACCGGACGGTCGAGGTCGACGGCATCACGATCTTCTACCGTGAGGCCGGTCCCGCCGACGCGCCGGTCGTGCTGCTGCCACACGGGTACCCGTCGTCGTCGTTCCAGTTCCGCCACCTACTGCCCGCGCTGGCCGATCGCTGGCGCGCCATCGCCCCCGACTACCCCGGCTTCGGCTACAGCGACCTGCCCGACCCCAGCCGGTTCCCGTACACCTTCGACGCCCACGCCGACCTGCTCCACCGTTTCGTCGACACACTGGGGCTCACCCGTTACATGGTCTACCTCCAGGACTACGGCAGCCAGTTCGGGCTGCGACTGGCGATGGCCGCGCCGCAGCGGGTCGCGGGCCTCGTCATCCAGAACGGTGACATCTACCCCGACCAGCACGGGCCCAAGTACGAGCCGCTGAAGCGGTTCTGGCGTGACCCGACCGACGAGGGTCGGGACCAGTTGGCGGCCGCGATCGGCGAGGAGGGCTTCCGCCGTGAGTTCCTGGGCGAGCTGCCGGACCGGCTGACCGACCGGGTCAGCCCCGACCTGTGGCGGCTCTCGGGTGCGCTGGTCACGGACCCCCGGCGGCGGGACGCCTGGCTGCGCCTCCTCGCCGACCAGGGCAGCACCGTCGCCTGGTTCCCCCGCCAGCAGGAGTACCTGCGTACCCACCGGCCGCCCACCCTGATCGTGTGGGGGCCGCACGACGGCTACATGCCGGAGGGCGCGGCCCGCGCGTACCTGCGGGACCTGCCCGACGCCGAGCTGCACCTGCTCGACGGCGGGCACTGGCTGCTCGAGACGCACCTCGACGAGGTCGTCCGGCTGGTCCGTGACTTCCTCGACCGCGTCCAGCCCTGAACGGCCGCGCGGCCCAGACCGCCACGCCGCTCAAATCCCCACGGCCGATCAGACCGCCAGGGCCGCCCGGACCTCCCGTTCCGCCGTGACACCCCCGTCGCCGTGCGAGGTGACCCGGCCGGACTCCAGCACGTGGTAGCGGTCCGCCACCCGCAGTGCGAAGCCCAGGTGCTGCTCGACGAGCAGCACACTAAACCCGGACTGCCGGGTCAGCTCGACGATCCGCTCCTGGATCTCCGCGACCACCGACGGCTGGATGCCCTCGGTCGGCTCGTCGAGCATCAGCAGCCGCGGCCGGGTGATCAGGGCCCGGGCGATGGCCAACTGCTGGCGCTGACCGCCGGAGAGCAGCCCGGCCCGACGCCGCAGCAGCGGGCGCAGCGCCGGAAACAGATCCAGCACCTCCGCCGTGGCCACCGCCCCGTCGCGCCGGCCGTCGGCGACCAGTCGCAGGTTCTCCGCGGCGGTGAGGTGCGGGAAACACTGCTGACCCTGCGGGACGTACGCCATTCCCCGCGCCACCCGCTCGTGCGGCCCGGCGCGGGTGACGTCCTCACCGTCCAGCTCGACCGTGCCGGCACTCGGACGCAGGAGCCCGGCCGCGACCCGCAGAAGGGTGCTCTTGCCGGCCCCGTTGTGCCCGAGCACGGCGGCCACCCCGTCGGGCGGGACCGCCAGATCGACCCCGTGCAGCACCCGAGAGCGCCCGTACCCGGCGTGCATCCCGCGCAGCGTCAGCATCATGCCTCCAGGCCAGTGCGGGCCGACCCGGCGTCGACCGGGTGGCCAAGGTAGACCTCCTGCACACGCGGGTCCGCCTGGACCTGCGCCACCGTGCCCTCGCTGAGCACCCGGCCGGCGTGCAGCACGGTGACGCTGCGCGCGAACCGACGCAGGAAGTCCATGTCGTGCTCGATCACGACGACCGTGCGATCCCGGCTGACCGTCTCCAACAGCGTGCCGGTGGCGTCGCGTTCCTCATGGCTCATCCCGGCGACCGGCTCGTCCAGCAGCAGCAGCCGCGCGTCCTGCACCAGCAGCATGCCGATCTCCAGCCACTGCTTCTGGCCGTGCGCGAGCGTCCCGGCGAGGTGCGCGGCCCGCTCGGCCAGCCCGATGGTCTCCAGCGCGGCGGCGATCTCGTCGGGGACACCCCGGCGGCGGCGGGCCAGGGTCGCCCAGCTGCGCCGGGCGCCCGCCGCGATGTCGAGGTTCTGCAACACCGACAGCTCCTCGAAGACCGTCGAGGTCTGGAAGGTCCGCCCGATGCCGAGCCGGCTGATCCGGTGCACCGGTCGGCCGAGCAGTTCCTCGTCGCCGAACCGGACCGAGCCGGTGGCCCGGACCAGACCGGTGATCGCGTCGACCAGGGTGGTCTTGCCGGCGCCGTTCGGCCCGATCAGGAACCGGATGTCGCCGGCGGGCACCTCCAGGGAGACGCCGTCGACGGCCGTGAACCCGTCGAAGCTGACCCGCACGTCACGGACGGACAACCCGTCCAACCGCTCGCCGCTCGTGCTGTGCTGGCTGGGCATGCGCTCACGGCCCTCGCTGCGCTCGGTGCGTTCCCTCATGCCGCCGGCACCTCCGTCCGTTCGGCCCGTCGTCGGCCCACCGACAACCACCCGCGCCGCACCGGCCGCGCGCCGACGTCACGGCGGCGGGCCAGCGCCCAGAGCGACGCCAGGCCGCCGGGAAGGAACGCCACCACGACCACGAAGAGCAGCCCCTGCAGGTACGTCCAGGTGCCCGGGAAACGCTCGGAGAGGGCGGTACGCGCCCAGGCCACCGCCACCGCGCCGAGCACCGGCCCGAGCAGGGTGGCCCGGCCGCCCACCGCGACGCCGATGACGAACTCGATCGACGGGACGATGCCGATCAGCGCGGGCGAGATGATGCCCACCGCCGGCACGAACAGCGCACCGGCCAGCCCGGCCATGCCCGCCGCGACCACGTACGCCACCAGTTTGACCGACGCCGGGTCGTAGCCCAGGAAGCGGACCCGCTCCTCACCGTCGCGGACCGCCACCAGCAACTCGCCGTAGCGGCTTTGAATGAGCTGACGGGTCAGCGCGAGCAACGCCAGCAGTGTCCCGGCGATGATGAAGTACACCATCCGCTGGTTGACCGGGTCGTCCAGGTCGTAGCCGAAGAAGCCCTTGATGTCGGTGAGCCCGTTGGTGCCGCCCGTGGTGCCCTGCTGGCCGATCAGCAGGATCACCATCGCGGCGGCGAGCGCCTGACTGAGGATGGCGAAGTACGCGCCGCGGACCCGGCGACGGAAGACCAGCGAGCCGAGCCCGAAGGCGACCACCATCGGCAGCAGCACCGTGGCGGGCAACGCGAACCACGGACTGGCGAACGGCCGCCACCACAGCGGCAGCTCGTCGAGTTGCCCGTACAGCTGCATGAAGTCGGGCATCCCACCCGGGCCCGCGTCGGCGAGCTTGAGGTGCATGGCCATCGCGTAGCCGCCGAGGCCGAAGAAGACGCCCTGGCCCAGGGTGAGCATCCCGCCCCGGCCCCAGGCGATCCCGATGCCGACCGCGACCATGGCGACGCAGAGGTACTTGGCGAGCAGCGCCAGCCGGAAGTCCGACAACACCAGCGGGGCGACGGCGAACAGCACCGCCGCGCCGAAGGCGAAGCCGGCCAGGGTCCGCAGCCGCGAGCGGCCGGCCGGCCGGCCCGGTGGTGCGGCGCCGGCGGGCGCCGGGCGGACGGCGGTGCTGGGTGGCGCGGGGGTGACGGCGGTCATGCGAGGCTCCTGGTCCGCAGGGTGAACAGGCCCTGTGGCCGCCACTGAAGGAACGCGACGATCGCCACGAACACGATCACCTTGGCGACGCTGAGGGTGGTGAGGTACTCCCCGGTGGCCTGGAGCACGCCGAGGGCGAAGGCGACGATCACGCTGCCCTTGAGCTGGCCGATCCCGCCGACCACGACGACCAGGAAGGCGTCGATGATCAGGTTGGTGCCCATGGTGGGGCCGATCGGGCCGAGCAGGGTGAGGGCCACCCCGGCGAGCCCGGCCAGCCCGGAACCGAGGAAGAAGGTCGTCCGGTCGACCCGCGAGGTGGCGATGCCGGACACGGCGGCGAGGTCGCGGTTCTGCACCACCGCGCGGATGCGACGCCCGAGCGGGGTGAGTCGCAGTGCCAGGGTGAGCGCCGCGACGGCGGCCAGCGCCAGGGCCAGGATGAACAGCCGGTTGTTGGCGATGGTCAGCCCACCGGGCAGCGCCACGTTGCCGGTGAGCAGCTCGGGCGCGCGGGTCTGCACGTTCGGGCTGCCGAAGACGTCCCGGGCCAGTTGTTGCAACATCAGTGACACACCCCAGGTGACCAGCAGGGTGTCCAGTGGCCGGGCGTAGAGCCGGCGGATGAGCAGCACCTCCAGCAGGACTCCCATGGTGCCGGCGACGACGAACGCCACCGGCAGCGCGACCACCAGCGACAGGCCGGCGCCGGTGATGCTCTGTTGCAGAACGTAGGTGGTGTACGCGCCGGCCATGATGAACTCACCGTGCGCCATGTTGATCACGTTCATCTGGCCGAAGGTCAGCGCGAGGCCGAGCGCGATCAGCAGCAGCACCGCGCCGATGCTGATGCCGGTGAAGAGTTGACCGAAGAGGACTGTCACGGTGGGTACTCCGAACTGCTGGTCGGGTGGCCCGGGCGGAGCGCGCGGCAACGCGTTCCGCCCGGGCCGGCGTCGTCAGCTCAGGCCGCTCGCCCACGGGTAGGTCTTGAGGTACGGGTCCGGCGCGACCGGCTTGCCGGAGTTCCACACCTCGGTGATCAGACCGTCCGCGCCGATCTTGCCGATCCGGGCGGTCTTGGCGATGTGCTGCGTCTTGCCGTCGACGGTGACCAGACCCTCCGGCGCGTCGAAGGTGATCCCGTCCGAGGCGGCGCGGACCTTCTCCACGTCGAAGGCGCCGGCCTTCTCGACCATCGCCTTCCACAGGTGCACGCCGACGTAGGCTGCCTCCATCGGATCGCTGGTCGGCTTGTCCGCGCCGTACTTCGCCTTGTACGCGGCCACGAACTTCGAGTTCGCCGCGCCCGGGGTGGTCTGGTAGTAGTTCCAGGCCGTCAGTTGGCCCTCCAGGTACTGGGTGCCGATGCCCTTGACCTCCTCCTCGGCGATCGACACCGACACCACAGGCATCGCGGCGGCGGTCAGGCCCGCCGACTTGTACTCCTTGAAGAAGGCCACGTTGCTGTCACCGTTGAGGGTGTTGAACACCGCGTCCGCGCCGGACGACTTGACCTTGTTGACGATGGTGCCGAACTCAGTGGAGCCGAGGGGTGCGTAATCCTCACCCAGCACGGTCATCCCGTTCGCGGTCGCGTACGCCTTGATGATTTTGTTGGCGGTACGGGGAAAGACGTAGTCGCTACCGACGAGATAGACCGACTTCGCGCCCTGCGCCTTGAGGTAGTCGAGCCCGGGAACGATCTGCTGGTTGGTCGTCGCTCCGGTGTAGAAGATGTAGGGAGACTGCTCCAGACCCTCGTACTGCACCGGGTAGAACAGCAACGCCTTGTTCTTCTCGAACACCGGCTTGACCGCCTTGCGGCTGGCCGACGTCCAACAACCGAAGACGGCGGCCACCCGGTCCTCGGAGATGAGCTTCTCGGCCTTCTCGGCGAAGGTGGGCCAGTCCGAGGCGCCGTCCTCACCGACCGGCTGGATCTTCTTGCCGAGGACACCGCCGGCCGCGTTGATCTCTTCGACCGCGAGCATGATGGAGTCTCGGACGGTGACCTCGCTGATCGCCATGGTCCCGGAGAGCGAGTTGAGCAGGCCCACCTTGACGGTGTCGCCGGAGACGTCAGCGGTGACGCCGGCCGCGCCGCCCTCGTCGGAGGTCTTGCTGCCGCACGCGGTCAACGCGGCCGCGGCGACGAGGGTCATGGCACCCGCCAGGATGCGGCGGCCCCGGAATAATGACATCTACTCTCCCTGCGGTGCACTCAAGTGGCGAAAGGACGGTCGGTGCGGTCCGATGGAGCTGACGTGAGCGATGCCGGGGTCGGCGGGTGGACGCCGCGCAGGGCACCGGTTCGGATATGGGCAGGGAAAGCGTCGACCGACATGATTGCGCGGGTGTTTCCCGGTCCTTAATTGACTGTTTCCTCAGGGCCGTCGCGGCGCGCACGAAAAACGGCCGACGCCGTCGGGAGGAAACGGTGTCGGCCGTTCGGAAAGACGCAAGAATAAGTGCCACCACAATGGTCGACAGACGAATCCGCCGACGGTGGGCACGCATTGGTGAGAGCTGACCCCGTGGCCAGATACTTCACGCAGGAAGCATCTTAGGACGGGATCGGGTGGCGCTGTCAAGGGTCCGCTCGGCCGGGTGCCGGTGCCCGGTTCAGAGCTGGGCGAGCACGGTGAAGTCGAGCCCGTCGGCCTCGGCCAGGTAGATGCGCTGACGCACGTGCCGCTGTCGCAGCCGCAACCGTCCACGGGGCCCGTGGTAGGCGACCGTGTCGGCGGCCGTCTCGATGGCCCGTACGTCGAGGGTGCGGGCCTGGCCGATCAGCGCGGCGAGCAACATGACGCCCTCGTAGCAGGACTCCCCCAGGCTGCCCAGCGGCGGCGCCTCCACCCCGAACCGCCGCGCGAACTCGCCGTGGAAGTCGAGATTTTCCTGGGTCACCAGCCCGGCGAAGAAGCCCGCCGTGCTGTACAGCCTGCGGGTCGCGCCGGCACCGCTGGCCAGCAGCATGTTCTCGTCCATCAGGGTGCTCAGCCGCAGGCAGCGCTGATCCAGGCCGGATCGGGCGAACGCGCGGTTGAACCGCACCGCGTCGGCACCGACCAGCAGCATCAACACCGCGTCGGCGTCACTGTGCTCGATGCGGCGCAACACCTCGGTGAAGTCGTGTGCGTCCAACGGCAGGAAGTGCCGGCCGACCACCTGCCCGCCGCCGCGCAGCGCGTACCGCTGGGCCGCCCGCGACGTCCGGCGCGGCCACACGTAGTCGTTGCCCACCACGAACCAGCGACGCACGCCCTGCTCCCGGGCGAGCAGCCGCATCGCGGGCCACAGTTGGGCATCCGGCGTCTCGCTGGTCAGGAAGACCCCTTCGGTGCGTTCGCCGCCCTCGTAGAGTGCGGTGTAGACGTACGGCACCCGGTGCGCGACGCGGGGCGCCAACGCCTGGCGCACCGAGGAGATGTGCCACCCCGTCACCCCCTGCACGGCCCCCACCGACACCAACGCCTCGACCTCGGCGGCCACCTCGGCCGGCGGTGCGCCACCGTCGACCGGCACCAGCCGCACCTCTCGGCCCAGCACGCCACCGCACCGATTGATCTCCTCCACCGCGAGTTGAGCGCAGAGCTCGCACGTGGGGCCGAACATGCCGGCCGGCCCGCGCATCGGGTAGACCAGCGCGATGCTGACCACGGCGCGGTCGACGGTCAGCCACGGCGGTGCCGGCGCGGACATGAGCACATGATTGTCCGACCCACGACGGAAGACCAGCGCTCACCACTGACCGGGACGACTCGCTACCATGACAGGGCCACCGGACCAGGGAGTTTCATGTCAGACGTGCCCGGGGCGCCAGCCGACCTGCTGCGCTCGCTCACCCGCGCCGAACGGCTGCTCTCCCGCCGGCTCGGCGCCGTTCTGGCCGACGACGCGCTGAGCATCGAGGCGTGGCGGGTGCTCTGCCTGCTGGCCGACGGCCAGGGTCACCCGATGAGCGAGGTGTCCGCCGAGGCGTCGCTGCCGCCGGGCACCCTCACCAAGCTGGTCGACCAGCTCGTCGACCGCAATCTCGTCTTCCGCCGGATCGATCCGGTCGACCGCCGACGCATCCGGGCGTACCTGACCGCTCGGGGCCGCCGCGAGCACGCCCGCCTGGACGAACGGGTCCGAGCCAGCATCGCCGAACTGGGCATCACGGAGATGGGCGTCGCGGAGACCAGCGAGCCGGGCATGCCCCCGGCCGCCAACCTCGTACACCAGCTCGACGACCTGATCGGCCGCCTCGACCCGGCCCGGCAACGAGTGCACGCCGACGCGGCTGGCCCACACCGCTGACCCCTTCCCCGCTCCCCGCTCCGGGCTCCGGCTCCCGGCTCCGGCTCCGGGCTTCCGGGCGGTCGGCATGCGAACGTTCGGGCTTGCGAGAGGTTCGGGCTTGCGGGGCGTTCGGCACGGCCTTGAGTGCGGCCCGGTCTCGGCGGCCGAGGCCAATCCCCACCTGGCCGCCGCGAGTGGGCCATGGCGGCGTCGCGCAGGGCCAAGACGGCATCGCGCCAAGACCGCCGGGACCAGCAAGACCGCCGGGACCAGCAAGACCAGCAGGACCGGCACGAGGCCTGGTAGCGGCTCCTTAGACCGTTAGGTGGGCGCGCAGGGTGTGCGCGTCGGGGGCGATGGCGGTCCACAGGGTCGCCGGGCCGCCGGCCAACGGCAGCCGGGCGACGCTGCCCTCGGCCGTCGGAGGCTCGGCGGGTTGCGACGGGTCGACCACCAGCAGCGACCCGGTGGCCGGGGCACCGCCGAGCACCGCCGGGCCGGCCCAGCCCGGCGCGTGCGGTCCCACCGCGAGGGACTGGCGCAGCAGTGGTCGACCCGCGTAGTCGGCCTGGGTGTGCACGACGGCACCGCCGGGTGCCTCGCCGTACCGGCCACAGATCAGCTCGTCGCGCCACCGCAGGCTCGCGCCGGCGGCCAGCTCGATCCGGGACTCGGCGAGGTGCGCGCAGCCGGCCGCCGCGACCAACTGTTCCGGAAGCCAGTGCAGCGTGGCACCGGCGTGCACCACCGCCCGCACCGCCATCCGTGAGACGGCACCCGCGCGACCCGGCAGGGCGATCGACGCGGCGACGCTGTGCACCCGGACCGCCGCGCCCGGCCCGACCTCGATCTCCAGGCGCAGGTCGTCCCCGGCGAGCGGTCCGGCCGCCCCGCCGACGAGGTGCACCGTGGCGACACCACCGTCGGCCGGGGTCTGGCGCAACAGCAGCGGCGTTTCGCCGTGCAGCTCGACCAGGGCCGTGCCGCCCCGACCGTCGGCCCGGGCGACCAGCCGGGCGAACGCTCGCATCAGGCCGGGCCGACCGGCGCGGCGAGCGGGTGCAGGGCGGCGTGGTGGGCCAACTCGTGCCGGATCCAGTCCGCCACCGATGTTGCCGTGGGGTCTCCCACGATGGACAGGAAGAGGGTCGGCAGGTCGCCGCGCCGCGCCCGCGCGTCACGATCCATGACGGCGAGGTCGGCACCCACCATCGGCGCCAGGTCGGTCTTGTTGATCACGAGAAGGTCGGCGGCGGTGACGCCCGGCCCGCCCTTGCGGGGCACCTTGTCCCCACCCGCCACGTCGACCACGAAAATCTGCCGGTCGACCAGCCCCCGACTGAAGGTCGCGGTCAGGTTGTCCCCACCGCTCTCCACGAGGACCAGGTCCAACGGGCCGACCGCCTCGGCCAGTTCGTCGACGGCGTCCAGGTTGGCGCCGATGTCGTCGCGGATCGCGGTGTGCGGGCAGCAACCGGTCTCCACCGCGCGGATCCGGGCCGGGTCCAGCACCCCGGCCCGCCGGAGGAAGTCGGCGTCCTCGGTCGTGTAGATGTCGTTGGTCACCACGCCGAGCCGCAACTCGTCGGCGAAGGCACGGCAGAGCGCGGCCACCAGGGCCGTCTTCCCGGAGCCGACCGGGCCGCCGATGCCGACCCGCAGGGCACGGCCGGCGCGCGCCAACGGCGGATGGGGGTCCACCCCCGGCTCCGGATGGGTGTGCGGAACGGTCTCGTCGTGGGGTGGGGCGGCCGGCGGCGGCGTGGTCGGTTCGATGGCGGGCACAGCGCTCGGCACAACGGTGTCAGGACGCAAAGAGACGCACCTCCCAGGTGGCATGGATTTCGGCATGTATGTCGGCGAGTGGAGCGGCGGCGGCCGGCAGCCGCTCCGGTGGGTCGTCGGCGGCCCGCGCCGCGTCGGCGGCGGTGCCGTCGCAGGCGTCGGCCAGGCCGACCAGCAAAGCCTGGACCTGGTACGGGTCGAGGCCGAGCAGACGTACGCCGGCGCTGGCCGCCCCGGTCACCGTCCCGTACGCGGAGATCGTGGCGGTCTCGACTCGGGACAGCCCCGCCGCGGCGCAGAGCAGCCCGAGCACCAGCGGTTGGTGTGCGCCACCGGGCGTCGCGGGCAGGTCGGCGAACGGGGCGTCCGGCCAGATGGTCCGGCCGGCCCGCAGCAGCGCCCGGCCCTGTCGGCGCGAGACCACCCGCAGGGCCGGAGCTGCGGTGCGTGCGTCCAGCTCCGCGTCGAGCCGAGCCAGCACCCCCGACCGTGCGGCGGACCGAGCTGGCACGTCCGACCGTGCCGCGGACCGGGCCGGATGGGCCGAGCCGACGGTCTCGGGCACCGCCGCCCGGTGTGCGGCCGCCGCGAACGCCGCGCCGACCAGACCGGCGGTGGCCAACCGTCCGGCCAGGAACGCCTCCAACGAGGCCAGGTCGGTGACCCGGCCGGCGGCGACGGCCGCCTCCAGACCACCGGAGTGCGCGTGCGCCCCGGCCGGGAAGCGCCCGTCGGCCAACAGCAACAGCAGGCTCGGCGTCGCCATCAGAACAGGAAGTACCGCTGGGCCATCGGCAGCCGGGTCACCGGGTCCGGCTCCACCACCTGCCCGTCGATCCGCACCGTGAAGGTGTCCGGGTCCACCTCGATGCGCGGCATCGCGTTGTTCTCCGGCAGGTCGGCCTTGCCCCGCGACCGCACGTCGCTCACCGGTACCACCCGGCGTCGCACGTCCAGGCGGAGACCGGCGTCCAGGGCCGCCGGGGCCACGAAGGCCAGGCTGGTGGCCGCCGCCGCCGCGCCGTACGCCCCGAACATCGGCCTGGGCAGCATCGGCTGCGGTGTCGGGATCGAGGCGTTGGCGTCGCCCATCTGGGCGTACGCGATCATGCCGCCCTTGAGGACCAGGTGTGGCCGGACGCCGAAGAACGCGGGGTCCCAGAGCACCAGGTCGGCGAGCTTGCCCGGCTCGACCGAGCCGATCTCCCGTTCCAGCCCGTTGGCCATCGCGGCGCAGATGGTGTACTTCGCCACGTACCGTCGGGCCCGGTGGTTGTCGGCGGCCCCGTCGCCCGGCAGCGCGCCGACCCGGTCCTTCATCACGTGGGCGCTCTGCCAGGTCCGCATGATCACCTCGCCGACCCGGCCCATCGCCTGCGCGTCGGAACCGATGATCGAGATCGCGCCGAGGTCGTGCAGCAGGTCCTCGGCGGCCATGGTGGACGGTCGGATCCGGCTCTCGGCGAAGGCCAGGTCCTCCGGCACGGACGGGTTGAGATGGTGGCAGACCATCAGCATGTCCAGGTGCTCGGCCAGCGTGTTGGCGGTGTACGGCCGGGTCGGGTTGGTCGACGACGGCAACACGTTCGGTTCGCTGGCCACGGTGATGATGTCCGGTGCGTGCCCGCCACCGGCTCCCTCGGTGTGGTACGAGTGGATCGCGCGCCCACCGATGGCCCGCAGGGTGTCGGCGACGAACCCGGCCTCGTTGAGCGTGTCGGTGTGGATCGACACCTGGACCCCGGACGCGTCGGCCACCCGCAGGCAGGCGTCGATCGCCGCCGGCGTGGTTCCCCAGTCCTCGTGCAGCTTGAACCCGCCCGCACCGGCCCGCAGCTGTTCCCACAGCGCCTCGTCGGAGACGGTGTTGCCCTTGCCGAGCAGCAGCACGTTCACCGGCATGGTGTCCAGCGCCTCGTGCATCCGGGCCAGGTGCCAGGCGTTCGGGGTGACAGTCGTCGCGCGGGTCCCCTCGGCCGGCCCGGTGCCACCGCCGACCATCGTGGTGATGCCACTGGCCAGTGCCTCGGTGACGATCTGCGGGCAGATGAAGTGCACGTGGGTGTCGACCGCGCCGGCGGTGAGGATCCGACCGTTGCCCGCGATCACCTCGGTCGACGGCCCGATGACCAGGTCGGGGTGGACGCCGGGCATGGTGTCCGGGTTGCCGGCCCGGCCGAGCGCGACGATGCGCCCGTCGCGCAGCCCCACGTCGGCCTTCACCACACCCCAGTGGTCGAGCACCACCGCGCCGGTGATGACGGTGTCCAGTGCCCCCTCGGCGCGGGTGGTACGGGCCTGCCCCATCGACTCACGGATCACCTTCCCACCGCCGAAGACCGCCTCGTCGCCGCCCACGCAGTGGTCGGTCTCCACCTCGATCAGCAGGTTGGTGTCGGCCAGCCGGATGCGGTCACCGGTCGTCGGCCCGTACAGGTCGATGTAGTGGTCCCGCCGCACGGCGCTCACCGCGGCGACCCGTCGGCCGTTACCGCGTGGGGCGACGGGTCCAACGGTCCCGCGCACTCTCCGCGCAGACCCGGCACGATCCGTGCCCCGCCCAGCGGAACGAGGTCGACGCTGCGGTTGATGCCGGGTTCGAACCGGACCGAGGTACCCGCCGGAACGGCGAGCCGCTGCCCCCACGCCGCTTCCCGGTCGAACGACAGAGCCGGGTTGACCTCGGCGAAGTGGTAGTGCGAGCCGACCTGCACCGGGCGGTCGGCGGTGTTGACCACGAGCAGGGTGGTCACCGGACGACCCACGTTGATCTCGACCGGGTCGGCCGCCGGCAGGATCTCCCCGGGGATCACGGGATCGGGTGGTGCACCGTCACGAGCTTGGTGCCGTCCGGGAACGTCGCCTCCACCTGCACCTCCCTCAGCAGCTCGGGGATGCCGTCCTGAACGTCGTCGCGGCCGAGCACCGTCCGGCCGGCCGACATCAGGTCCACCACCGACCGCCCGTCGCGGGCCCCTTCGAGAAGGAACGCGGTGATCACCGCGACGGCTTCGGGATAGTTGAGGCGCAGGCCGCGTTCGCGGCGGGCGCGGGCGACATCGGCCGCGACGTGGACGAGCAGGCGGTCCTGCTCGTGCGGGCTGAGGAACACGGGGCTCTCCCGGTGGGTCGGCGTGTCCCGGCTCGCCGTCGGCTCCACGCGGAACCACCCCGGGCAACAGGACCCGGGGACGAGCTGGGAGTCACACGACCGCCGGGTCACCGCCGACGGGGCGACCCGGGACTCCACCATCCCGGCCCGCACGACGGGCGACCGGCGGTATCGGGTCGGATGCGGACCGCACCGCCCACCGCTGAGCAGACCGTAGAGGATCGCCACCGACCGAGGCAACAGTCCATCAAGGATGGTGTCAGCTGCCGGTCCGTATTCCCGTGGAGCGGCAGGCAGGGCATGATCGCCGGATGACGGCGACGAGGGGTACGCGCGCACTGCTCGGTGTTCTGTTCCTGGCGGCGGCCACGGTCGGGGCGTGGCTGCTCTGGCTGGGCTGGGACGACGAGTACACGGTCGACGCGCAGACCGGCGCGAGCAGCGGCCCGTACGAGCCGTGGCAGGTGGTCGGCTGTGTGGTGACGCTCGTGCTGTTGGCCGCGCTCGCCGGGACGCGGCTCAGCCCGTGGCTGGTGGCGGCGGTGATGACTGTGGCGTTCACGGCGGCGTGGTCGTGGCGGGCCGCGTCGACCGACGACAGCGGGCTGTGGGTGGTCGGCGGGATTCTGGTGCTGGTCGGGATGGCGGCCGGCAGCACGGTGGTGAGCCTCGCCGGGCGGCGGATCGGCCGACGGATGGCCGGCCGACCCGCCTCGAGATAACCCATCGCACCGTGCGCACCGAAATGCTACGAAGGGGACGTGTCTGACCCGACAAGCTCCCTTGCTGCCCTGTCCCTCAAGACTCCGCGGCTGCTGTTGCGCCGCTGGCGAAGCGATGATCTGGACGGGTTCGCTGCGGTCAACGCGCAGCCCGAGGTGATGCGCTACATCCATGACGGCCGCACCCTGGACCGGGCCGCGACCGCGGAGCGTCTGGCCACCTATCAGCGGCACTGGGACGAGCACGGGTTCGGCCTGTACGCGGTGGAGATAAGAGAGACCGGCGAGCTGGCCGGTTTCACCGGACTGGCGGTGCCGACCTTCCTGCCCGAGATCATGCCGGCCGTGGAGATCGGCTGGCGGCTCGGCCGCGCGTACTGGGGTCGGGGCCTGGCCACCGAGGCGGCCCAGGCCGTCGTCGCCCACACTCGTGCCGAGCTCGGCCTGCGGCGGCTGGTCAGCATCCACGTCGTCGGCAACGAGGCGTCCGCGCGGGTGATGGTCAAGCTGGGCATGTCGCTGGAGCGCGAGACCGTGCAGCCGGGCACCGGACGCCTGGTCCGGGTATACGCGATGGACCTGTGAGCGGCCGTGGCGCCGGTTGCCGCGGGTCGGCCGGTCAGCGGGCCCCGGCGGGTTCCGGCGCGGGTGAACCGGCGAACGGGACGTCGACGTGGTCCGCCGTGCCCCGCGGGCCGTCGGGGTGCCGCCACAGCCCCCGGTCGCGCAGGATCGGCAGCACGCCCTCACCGAACCAGTACGCCTCCTCCAGGTGCGGATAGCCGGAGAGGATGAACTCGTCGATGCCGAGCGCGTGGTACTCGGCGATCCGGTCGGCGATCTCGGCGTGGCTGCCCACGAGCGCGGTGCCGGCCCCGCCACGGACCAGCCCGACGCCCGCCCACAGGTTGGGGGCGACCTCCAGGCCGTCGCGGGAGCCACCGTGCAGGTCGAGCATGCGGCGCTGCCCCTCGGACTCGCTGCGGCGCAGCCCCTCCTGCACGGCCCGGATGTCGGCCTCGGAGACCCCGTCGAGCAGACGCTGTGCCTGCGCCCAGGCCTGCTCGGCGGTGTCCCGCACGATGACGTGCAGCCGGATGCCGAAGCGCGGCTCCCGCCCGGCGCGGGCGGCCAGTTCCCGGACCCGCTCCAGTTTGGCGGCGACCAGGGCTGGCGGCTCACCCCAGGTGAGGTAGACGTCGCTGTGGCGTACCGCCACCGGGAGGGCGGCGGCGGAGGATCCACCGAAGTAGACCGGCGGCACCGGGTCGGGCAGCCGGTGCAGCCGCGCCTGTTCGACGCGGACGTGGGTGCCGTCGTGGTCGACGGTCTCGCCGCGCCACAGCGCACGCACCACGTGCAGGAACTCGTCGGCCCGCGCGTACCGGGCGTCCTTGTCCAGGAAGTCGCCGTAGGCCCGCTGCTCCTGCGACTCGCCGCCGGTGACCACGTTGAGCAGCAGCCGGCCTCGGGACAGCCGCTGGAAGGTCGAGGCCATCTGGGCAGCGAGAGTGGGGGCCAGCAGCCCGGGCCGGAAGGCGACCAGGAACTTGAGTCGCTCGGTCACCTCGGCGAGCATCGCGGTGCTGAGCCAGGCGTCCTCGCACCAGGCGCCGGTCGGGGTGAGCGCGCCGACGAAGCCGAGCTGCTCGGCGCTGCGGGCGATCTGCCCGAGGTACGCCACGCTGGCCGGGCGGGCACCACCGGCGGCACCGGTTGGTACGCCGTGTCCGCCGCCGACGATGTCCCGGCTGTCGCCGTTGGTGGGCAG
The DNA here is from genome assembly GCF_044456765.1 of Micromonospora sp. NPDC050784. Lineage (NCBI taxonomy): Bacteria > Bacillati > Actinomycetota > Actinomycetes > Micromonosporales > Micromonosporaceae > Micromonospora > Micromonospora sp. NPDC050784. The sequence continues at coordinate 116,494 of NZ_JBITGG010000017.1, forward strand.
GAACCAGTGGAAGGTGAGGGTCATCTCGGCTCTTTCCATGCGGGGGCGGCGGGTGGGGGTGCGGGTGCGCGCGGGGCGAGCGGGCACCTCCTGAGGGGTGGGACGATCCCGCCGACAGCCTACCCATAAAACCTATCGAGTTAGTAGGCTACTGCCGGCGCCGACACCTGTCGATGCGCCGCTGCCCGCATGCCCCCGATCCGAGGAGCCGCCATGCCCACCCCGTCGACGAGCCGTCCCCCGCATCGCCGCCTCCTGACGGCTGTGCTCACCACCGTGGCGCTGCTCGCCACGGTCGCGGTGAGCGCGTGCGGCGGGTCCGCCGATGCGGGCGGCACCAAGGGCAAGCTCCGGATCGGCTACCAACGCTTCGGCGGGCTGAGCCTGGTCAAGGCGCGCGGCGCCGCACCGGATGTGGAGTGGTCGCTGTTCGAGAGCGGGCCGGCGCTCACCGAGGCACTCAAGGCCGGCTCCATCGACATCGGGCAGGTCGGCGAGGCGCCGCCCGTCTTCGCCGCCGCCGGGAAGATCCCGTTCTCCATCATCGGCACCTCGGCGCCGATTCCGCAGGGTGAGGCGGTGCTGGTCAAGGCCGACCGGGGCTACCGCAGCTTCGCCGACCTCAGGGGCAAGACGGTGGCCCTCAACAAGGGGTCCAACGTGCACTGGCTGCTGGTCCGGCTGCTCGAGGCGAACAACATGACCCTGAAGGACATCCAGGTCAAGTACCTCAAGCCCGCCGAGGGGCGGCCCGCGTTCGACGGCGGCCAGATCGACGCCTGGGTGATCTGGGACCCGTACTTCGCCCTGGCCGAGCAACCGGGGGTCCAGGTGCTCGCCGACGCGACCGGCCTGGCCAGCAACCGCGAGTACGTCCTGGCCGCGCCCCAGGCGGTCGACAAGCGCTCAGACGAGATCCGGGCGTTCCTCCAGCGCTACCGCGAGGTGACCGACTGGGGCATCGCCCACCCCGAGGAGCGAGCCAGCACCCTCGCGCCGGAGCTGAAGATCCCGCAGGACGTCACCAGCCGCGCCCTGGCCCGCAGCGCCAAGCCCCTCGCCCCGGTCACCCCGGCCATCGGCGACGAGCTTCAGGCGATCACCGACAGCTTCATCGCCCTGGAACTCATCCCGGGGCCGGTCGACCTCCGCTCCCGGGTCGACGGCCGGTTCAGCGCGGTGTTCCAGTGAGTCGTACGACGCTCGTCGAGGCGCCCGACCAGGTCACGGCGGCGGCCCCGGTCGTACCCCGTCGTCAGCGGCCGGCCCGGCGCTGGCGGCGGGTGGTGAGCCCGGTGGTGCTGGTCCTGGGTTGGGAGTTGGCCGCCCGGACCGGGCTGCTGGCGGCCGAGAAGCTACCCGCGCCCAGCGACGTCCTGGCCACCGGCGCCCGGTTGAGCCGAGACGGAACGCTCGGCATCCACCTGCTGGACTCCCTCACCCGGGCCGGGGCGGGCCTGCTGATCGGTGGTCTCCTGGCCCTGGTCCTGGGCACCGTGGCCGGGCTGCTGCGGCTCGGGGACGACCTGGTCGACCCGCCGGTGCAGATGGCCCGGATGCTGCCGCACCTCGGGCTGGTCCCGTTGCTGATCATCTGGGTCGGTATCGGCGAGTCACTGAAGATCAGCCTGGTGGCTCTGGGCGCGTTCTTCCCCATCTACTTCAACACCTACGCCGGCATCCGGGACATCGACGAGCGGCTGGTGGAGGCGGCACGTACCTGTGGTCTGGGTCAGGCGGCCCGGCTGCGGCACGTGGTGCTGCCCGGCGCGCTGCCGTCCCTCTTCCTCGGCCTGCGGCTGGCGATCGGGGCGGCCTGGCTCAGCCTGGTCGTCGGTGAGCAGGTCAACGCCCAGACCGGGATCGGCTTTCTGATGATGGAGGCGCGGGAGTTCAGCCAGACCGACGTGGTGGTGCTCGGCCTGCTCGTCTACGCCCTGCTCGGGCTGATATCCGACCTTGCGTTGCGTGTCCTGGAGAGGAGGATGTTGACATGGCGTCGCGGACTGCGGGCCACCTGACCGCCGCCGAGCCGGTGCTGACCGCCCACGCGGTGCGCCGGGCGTTCGGGCCGACGGTCGTGCTGGCCGGGGTCGACCTGACCATCGCCCGCGGTGAGGTGGTGGCCCTGCTGGGCGGCAGCGGTTCCGGCAAGAGCACGCTGCTGCGGATTCTCGCCGGGCTGGACGGCGAGGCCAGCGGGACGAGCGTCGTGCACGGCACCGCCGCCGTGGTCTTCCAGGAGCACCGGTTGCTGCCGTGGAAGCGCGTGGCGGAGAACGTGGGGCTCGGGCTGTCCGGCGCGGACGGCCCGGAGCGGATCCGGCGGGCACTGGCCGAGGTCGGTCTGGCCGAGCGGCATCGCGCCTGGCCGGCCGAGTTGTCCGGTGGGCAGGCGCAGCGGGTGGCCGTGGCGCGGGCGCTGGTCCGCGAACCGGACCTGCTGCTGCTCGACGAGCCGTTCGGCGCCCTGGACGCGCTGACCCGACTGCGGATGCAGATCCTGCTGCGCCGGCTGCGCGCCGAGCACGGCTTCGCGGCCCTGCTGGTCACCCACGACGTGGAGGAGGCGCTGCTGCTCGCCGACCGGATCCTGCTCCTCGACGACGGCCGCATCGCCGCGGAGTTGCCCGTCGACCTCGGCCCCACCCGTACGCCGGACGACCCGGCCTTCGGCGCGCTGCGCCGCCACCTGCTTGACCGACTCGGCGTTCCCACCACCTGACGAGCGGAGCTGTGATGACCCGCTGGACCCCCGACCCCACGTTCTACCCCTCGCCCCGAGAGGCGGTGACCGCACCGGCGGAGAAGCTCGCCTACGTGGCGGCCTTCGATCGGACGGCCAGCCGTCCGGACGCCATCGTGGTGCTGGACACCGACCCCGACTCCCCCGACTACGGCCGGGTGGTCGGCTGGACCGACCTGCCCTACGTCGGTGACGAGCTGCACCACTTCGGCTGGAACGCGTGCAGTAGTGCGCTCTGCCCGACCGCCCCGCACCCGCACGTCGAGCGGCGCTATCTGATCGTGCCCGGCCTGCGGTCGTCGCGCATCCACGTGCTCGACACCCAGCCCGACCCGCGCCAACCGCAGATCGTCAAGGTGATCGGGGCGGAGGAGCTGGCGAAGCGGGCCGGCTACTCGCGGCCGCACACCGTGCACTGTGGCCCGGACGGCATCTACCTCTCCGCCCTGGGCGGCGCCGACGGCGCCGAGGGCCCGGGTGGCATCGCCATCCTCGACCACACCACGTTCGAGGTACGCGGGGCGTGGGAGGCCGACCGGGGGCCGCAGTTCCTGGCGTACGACGTGTGGTGGCACCTGACCCAGGACGTGCTGGTGACCAGCGAGTGGGGCACCCCGTCGATGATCGAGGACGGCATCATCGGGGAGTTGCTGCTGGGCCGACGCTACGGGCACGCCATCCACTTCTGGGACCTCGCGAAACGTCGGCACGTCCAACGGGTGGACCTCGGCGACCAGTACCAGATGCCGCTGGAGCTGCGGCCGGCGCACGACCCGACGAAGTCGTACGGGTTCGTCGGGGTGGTGATCAGCGTCGAGGACCTGTCCGCCTCGATCTGGCTCTGGCACCGCGACGGGGACGCCTGGGCGGTCACCAAGGTGATCGACATCCCGGCCGAGCCGGCCGACCCGGCGGACCTGCCCGACCTGCTCAAGCCGTTCGGGGCGGTGCCGCCGCTGGTGACCGACATCGACCTGTCGGTCGACGACCGGTTCCTCTATGTCTCCTGCTGGGGCACCGGGGAACTGCGCCAGTACGACGTCAGCGACCCGCTGCACCCGGTGCAGACGGGCTCGGTGCACCTCGGCGGGATCGTCCGCCGAACCGCGCACCCGTCCGCTCCGGACGAGGCGTTGGCCGGTGGCCCGCAGATGGTGGAGGTCAGCCGGGACGGCCGGCGGGTCTACGTCAGCAACTCGCTCTACGGCGCCTGGGACGACCAGTTCTATCCGGACGGGGTGGGTGCCTGGCTGGCCAAGCTCGACGTGGACGTGGACGCCGGTGGGCTCACCCCCGATGAGCGGTTCTTTCCGCACGGGGAGGAGTTCCGGGGGCTGCGGGTGCACCAGACCCGGTTGCAGGGCGGGGACGCCTCTTCCGACTCGTACTGCTTTCCGTGACCGTCGGCACCCTGGCGACGCTGGCCGCGCTCGGCGCGTTCCATGGTCTGAACCCGGCGATGGGTTGGCTGTTCGCGGTGGCCCGGGGCCTGCAGGAGCGCAGCCGGCTGGCGTTGCTGCGCGCCCTGCCGCCGATCGCGGCGGGGCATCTCGCCTCGGTGGCGATCGTCGCCGCGTTGGTCGCCGCGACCCGCTCGGTGACGGCGAGCACCGCCCTGGCGGTGGTCGGCGGTGTGCTGCTGGTCGCCTTCGGGATGTGGCGACTGCTCTCCGAGCGGCACTTCCGCTGGGCGGGTATGCGACTGTCCGCGGCGCAGCTCGCCGGTTGGTCGTTCCTCATGTCGTCGGCGCACGGCGCGGGGCTGATGTTGCTGCCGGTGCTGGTGGCCGAGCCGGTGCCCGAAGGTCACTCCGGGCACCTGGCCGCCGCGCCGGTGGGTGCGCTGTCCGGCCTCGCGGCGGCCGGGGTGCACACCGTGGCCATGCTCGGCGTTGCCCTGGCCGTGGCGCTGCTGGTCTACCACGTGCTCGGGGTCGGTGTGCTACGTCGGGCCTGGTTCAACGTCGATCGGCTCTGGGCCGGGGTGCTGGTGGCCGCGGGGTTGGTGACGCTGCTGCGGGCGTGACCGCCCATAGTGGAGGGGGTGGATCTGTGATTTCATGTCGTGATGATCACTCCGACTCCCCTCATGCGCCTGGTCGCCGGTGTGTGGGGGTTCAAGACCCTCGCGGTCGGCGTCGAACTCGGCCTGTTCACCCGGTTGGCCGGCGGGCGGACACTGACCGTCGAGGAAGCGGCCGCCGAGTTCGGGCTGCCCGAACGGCCCGCGGACCTGTTGCTGGCCGCCAGTGCCTCGCTGGGTCTGTTGGAGAAGGCCGGCGACGGCTACCGCAACTCCGAGTTGGCCGAGCAGTTCCTGGTCGAGGGTCGCCCGTACTACTTCGGCGCGCAGGTCCGCTACTCGGACCTGCGCACCTACCTGCCCTGGCACCGCATCGGCGAGGCCCTGCGCACGGATCGGCCGCTGACCTGGGATCCGGAGGCCCAGCAGTCGATGTTCGACACCGCCGACCCGGAGATGTTGGCGCAGTTCTGGGACGCGATGTTCTCCACGTCCAGCTTCACCGCCAGCGCGCTGGCCGACGCGTACGACTTCTCCGCCCACCGCCGGTTGCTCGACGTGGGCGGCGGCGCAGGAGCGTTCCCGATCGAGTTCTGCCGCCGCCTGCCGGAGCTGCGAGCGACAGTCCTGGATCTGCCGCATGTCTGCGTCCGGGCCCGGGAGCGGATCGCGGAGGCCGGCCTGACCGGGCGGATCGACGCCGTGGCCGGTGACTTCCTCGCCGACCCCGCGCTGCCGGACGGACACGACGTCATCCTGCTCAGCATGATCCTGCACGACTGGGACGAGCCGACAAACCGGGCGCTGCTGGCCCGGTGCCACGCGGCGTTGCCGCCCGGCGGCGCGATCGTCGTCTGCGAACTGCTGCTCAACGACGAGCGCACCGGGCCGCCGGAGGCCGCCCTGATGGGGATGAACATGCTTGTCGAGACCGAGGGCGGCCGAAACTACTCGGGCGCCGAGTACGCGGCCTGGCTCACCGACGCCGGCTTCGTCGACGTACGGACGGTGCCGTTCGACGCGCCCGGCGCCAACGGCGCGGTGGTGGCCCGCCGGCCCTGACCGACGACGACACCCGGCCCCGGTGCGAACCCTGGGCCGGGTGTCGCGGCGCCTCACGGCGCTGGCGTCCGATCGGCTACCGGAACGGATCAGGCGCTGGCCTTGGCCGGCTGCTTCATGAAGTCCATGATCGCCTTGTTGACCTCGTCGGCGTGGGTCCACGGGATGCCGTGCGGCGCGCCCTTCATCGTGATCAGCTGCGCGGTCGGCATCATCGGCCCGAGCCGCTGACCGGTCACTGGGTAGGGCAGCACGTTGTCCTTGTCGCCCTGCATGATCAAGATCGGTACGTCGATCTTCGGCAGGTCGGGGCGGAAGTCCTCCTGCCAGGCGGACACACTGTCGTGGGTGGCCCTGGCCGAGGCCATCGCGCCGATCTGCCAGTGCGCCCGATACGCATCCTCGCTGACCAGTTTGCCCTTGTTCTCGCTGTAGTTGAAGAACGCGTCGCAGAACTGGGTCAGGTAGGCGTAGCGGTCCTTGATGATGGCGGCCTGGAAGCCCTTGAAGAGGCTCGGGTCGACGCCCTCCGGGTTGTCCTTCGCCTTCGCAAGCATGGGTTGCAGCGGGCTGAGCAGAACACCGCGACTCACTCGCCGGGAGCCGTAGTTGGCCAGGTAGCGAACGACCTCGCCGGTGCCCATCGAGTGACCGACCAGGGTCGCCTCATTCAGGTCCAACTCGGTCATCAGCACGTCCAGGTCCGCCGCGAACGTGTTGTAGTCGTACCCGAACGTCGGCTGGGCCGAGTTGCCGTAACCGCGTCGATCGTAGGTGATCGTCCGGTATCCGGCGTTGAGTAGCGCGTTGGTCGCCTTCTCGAAGGTCGCCCCGTTGAACGGGAAACCCGCGATCAGCACGACCGGCTTACCGGAACCGTGATCCTCGTAGTACAGGTCGATGGGCGCGGAGTTTTCCGTCCCCACGGTGATGAAAGGCATGTTTGTCTCCTGCTCCGGTCTCGGGCTGTCGGACGCCCCGCGCTTTCCCGTCGGGTCGCCGGATATGCGGGCGACCGAAGGCCGGCCCACTCGCCCGCAAACCACTCACCCCATCGACATTTATCGACGCCGCAACTACGCTCGCCGGTAGGAAAGTTTCGGCGTACGGGAGGTGGGCATGCCCCGACGAAAGCGTGCGACTGTCGCTGTGTTGGCCCTCGGAGCGACCACTGTCGCGCTGGGCGCCACGCCGGCTCAGGCCGACCCGGTGGTGCCACGGCACGCCATCGTGGTCTGCCAGAGCGCCAGCTTCTACGCCAACTACGACTCCGCAGGCGGGCCCACCGGCCTCAAGCGCACGCTCGTGTACGGGAACAAGATCGGCCACACGCCGGGGGCGCACCCGGTCTACAACGGGTGGGCGGCGTCCTTCGACTTCGGCCCGAACGACTGGGGTTACCTCCGCGCCGAGTGCATCGGCGGGTACGACTCATGGTGATCCGACGTCGCGCCCTCGCCGGCCTGCTCGCCGGGGTCGTCGCCGCGACCCTCGCCATGCCGACCCCCGCACAGGCCGCCAACGGCACCATCGGGGAGCGGGAGACGGTGTGCGCGAGCGACCTGTTCGTCCGCACCCAGCCCGTCGGCGCCTGGATGGGCACCCTCTACCAGGGTCAGACGTTCCTGGTCGAGGGTCCCCGCAGCGGCGGCTACGTCTACGGCTTCGCCTACGGGCACATCAATCGGCGCGGCTGGGTGCAGGACGGTTGGTTCTGCTGACGTGCGCACTGGCGGGACAGGGGTGTCCTGATCGGGCCGTGACGGCCTAGCCTCGGGGTGTGAGCCTTCCGCCCCGACTGCGGGCCGTCAGCGACCTGCACGTCGGGCACCCGCAGAACCGCGCGTTCGTCCAGGAGCTGCGCCCCGACAACGACGGCGACTGGCTGCTCGTCGCCGGTGACGTCGCCGACCGGTTCGCCGACATCGAGTGGGCGCTCGGGCTGCTGAGCAGCCGGTTCGCGCGCGTCGTCTGGGCGCCGGGCAACCACGAGCTGTGGACGCCACCGCGAGACCCGGTCACGTTGCGCGGGGAGGAGCGCTACCGCGAGCTGGTGCGGATGTGCCGACGGCTGGGGGTGGTCACCCCGGAGGACCCGTACCCGGTGTGGGACGGTGACGGCGGCCCGGCCACCATCGCCCCGCTCTTCGTGCTCTACGACTACACGTTCCGGGTGCCGGAGGCGCGCACCCAGCAGGAGTCGCTGGCCCTGGCGTACGCCGCCGGGGTGGTGTGCACCGACGAGGCCCTGCTGCACCCCGACCCGTACCCGAGCCGGGAGGCGTGGTGCGCGGCCCGGGTCACCGAGACCGAACGCCGGCTGGCCGAACGCGACCCGGCGCTGCCGACGGTGCTGGTCAACCACTACCCGCTGGTGCGGGAACCCACCGACGTCCTGCGGTACCCGGTCTTCGCCCAGTGGTGCGGCACGGTCCGCACCAGCGACTGGCACCTGCGCTTCGACGCCGCCACCGTCGTCTACGGGCACCTGCACATCCCCCGCACCATGTTCCACGACGGGGTCCGTTTCGAGGAGGTCTCCCTCGGCTACCCCCGGGAGTGGCAGCCCCGAGGGCCGGTGCCCAACCCGGTACGCACCATCCACCCGGCGGACGACAGGCGCCGGCGCGCGTCCGTCACCGGGTGAGGCCAACCAACGTGGCCAGTCGCGCCACGCCGGCCGGCACCTCAACCTTGAGCTCCCGCCATGTCCCGGACGGCGGCTGGCGAACTAGCCCTTCGTGGCGCGGGCGGCGCTGTCGATGAAATCAGCTACCGGGCCGGGTTGCGAGACTGCCACGGCGTGAGACGCCTCGACCTCGACCGTGGTGGACCCGGCCCGTTGGGCCATGAAGCGCTGCAGGTCCGGCGGAATGCCCAGGTCCCGGGTAGAGATCAGGGTCCATGACGGGATGGTCTTCCAGGCGACCTTGGTCACGGACCCGGTCTGGGCGCTCTCGGTGGGCGGCCGCTGCGTAACCGCCATCACCTCGGCGACGTCGGGGGCGACGTCGGCGGCGAACACCGCCGGGAACTTGTCTTGCTCGATGTACTGCTCCATGCCGGTACTACCGTCGGGCAGACGACAGGGAACCATCTTGATGGAAGTACCGAGTTGGCTTCCGGGATACTTCATGGTCAGGTCGAGCACACTTTCGCCGACATCCGGGCTGATGCTGGCGACGTACACCAAAGCCTTCACGTTGGCGGCGCCGTCCGCAGCCTCGGTCATCACTGCTCCGCCGTACGAGTGTGCGGCCATCACGACCGGACCGTCCACGGTGTCCAGAACGGAACGGACGTAAGCGGCGTCTTCCTGCACACCGCGCAGCGGGTTGGCGACTGCCATGACCGGATAGCCTCGACGCTTGAGGTGAGCGATCACGCCATTCCAGCTCGACGAGTCGGCAAAGGCCCCGTGCACGAGCACGACAGTGGGCAGCCCTGCCTTCTGCCCGGACGCGTCAGGAGTTGCGTTCATTCAGCATCACCTTCCGAATTGTCACACTGCCGCTGGGCGTGGAAGCACGACGGTGAGCGGCGGAAACGTTCGATGGGGTGCCTGGATGGCGACCGCGAGGCGGCCCGAAATCCCGACCCGGTGCGGCACACCACAAGCATTCAGCACGGATGAGACGCCTGTCAGCGAATCCAAGAAGACGGGGGCTCTTCACAATGTGAAGTGTCTTCGGTGCCGCTGATTGCGCCGTTTGTCGTCGAACTCGCGCACAAACCAGCGCGGCTGGACCATTTCGGCACACGATTGTCGGCGAGGTGTCGGCGATACTGTGGGCGTGGAGTACGTGTCCAGAGTGCCGCGACCGCCGCTGGACGGGCTGATCGACGACCTTTACTACCTGCAGGGTGCGCCGCCGTACGCCCGGCTGACGCTGCCGGCAAGTCCGGCGGCGCTGCTCATCATCAACCTCGGGGCGCCGTTTCTCATTCGTGGCGGCACCGACGTCGAGACGGCCGAGTATGCCGATGGCTGCGTGGTCACCACGCCCACCCGCGCGTTCGATTTCGGCTACCCACTCCGGACCCGGTCCGTCGGCGTGCACTTCAAGCCGTGGGGGCTGGCGCCGTTCCTGCCGATGCCCGCGGCCGAACTGTGTGACCGGCCGGTGACGGTGGAGCAGGTTTGGGGCCGGCCTGCCATTGCCGAGCTGCGGGACCGGCTGGCTATGGCCGAGGGGCCGCACGAGATGCTGACGCTGCTCGAGCACGAGCTGATGCGACGGCTCGGCGACGCGGCCGGCCTGGGGCTGGTCCGCCATACGAGCCGCGTCATCGCGGCGACCAGCGGGGCGGTGGCTATCGACGACCTGAGGGTTTCAGCCGGGGTCAGCAGCACTCATCTGGCACAGCGGTTCAAGGAGCTCATCGGCGTCACGCCGAAGCGGTTGGCCCGCACCTACCGCTTCGCCGCCGCCGTGTTGTCGATCAACCCCGCGGAACCGATCGACTGGGCCGAGCTCGCCAGTAGCGCGGGCTACTTCGACCAGGCCCACTTCGGCCACGAGTTCCGGGCCTTCACCGGGCTCACACCGACACGATATGTCGACGTCAGGCGGCGGTTCCTGCGCGAACATCCCGGCCACGTGCTGGACGGGTGGCCGCTGCCGACCGATTGATTCCTTACAAGAGCGACAGTCCACGAAACCCTAATCTGAGGGCATTCCCAAGCAGAGGAGCGCCATGGGCAAGGTGGTCATGTACAGCTCGGTGTCGGTGGACGGCTTCATCGCGGACGAGAACGACCAGCCTGGACCGCTGTTCGACTGGCTGCTCAGCGGTGACGTGCCGTTGGACGAGAGCGGCGCGTTGAAGGTGTCGCAGACGTCCTACGACTACACCCGGCCGTACTGGGACCAGATCGGGGCGACGATCGCCGGCCGCCACGTCTTCGACATGACGGACGGCTGGGACGGGAAGCCTCCGGGCGGGGTCGACCACGTGGTCGTCGTGACGCACCGGCCGAAGCCCGAGGGCTGGGACCCCGGGGCGCCTTTTCACTTCGTCGACGGCGTGAAGGCAGCGGTGGCCAAGGCGCAGGAGCTCGCGGGTGACCGCCTCGTCGAGGTCGCCGCTGGCGACGTCGGTGGCCAGGTGCTTGCCGCCGGCCTGGTCGACGAGGTGCGCATGGACGTCGTACCCGTCGTGTTCGGGTCCGGCAAGCGCTACTTCGGGTCGGTCCACGCGCAGCACCTGTTGGAGGATCCCGACGTGGTGATTCAGGGCAACCGCGTGCTTCACCTGCGCTATCGGGTAAGCCGTTGACCGACGTGAGCGGGTGCGCGGAGAAGCCCACTGCGAACGGTCGGCATCGGCGGGCAGGCGTTCGGTTGCGGGGCGGCCGCCGGTCGGCGTCCGGCGGCCGCCCACGTCCGATCAGCTGGCGTAGACCTCCAGCGTCGACAGTTGTCCGGCCGGCCAGCCGGTGTTGCCGGTGACCGTGATCCGCACGTAGCGGGTCTGCGCGGCGGTGAAGGTGAGCGTCACCTGGTTGCCGCTGGCCGGGTCGAAGGTCCGCCCCGCCGACCCGACCAGCGTGTTGAAGCTGCCCCCGTCGGTGCTGCCCTGCACGGACAGGGTCTGGGTCCGGCTGGCCCACGCCGACGACGGCGGCAGCTTCAGCACCACCCGCCCCACCGTGCGCGAGGAACCCAGGTCGACCTGCACCCACTGCGGGAACGCGTTGTTGGCGCTCTCCCAGTAGCTGTTCGCGTCACCGTCGACCACGTTGCCCGACCCGTAGCTCTGGACGTGGCTGCTCTCACTGGTGGATCGACCCCGGGCGAGGTCTGCGTTGGCCGCGGCGTCCGTGGTGACGGTGACCGCGGTGGACGCGGCCGAGGTGTTGCCGGCGGCGTCGCGGGCGGTGACCGTGAAGGTGTACGCGGTGGACGGGCTGAGCCCGCTCACCGTCGCCGTGGTGCCCGTGACGGTGGCGACCACCGTGCCGCCCTGACGCACCTGGTAGCCGGTCACCCCGGTGTCGTCGGTGGAGGCCGTCCACGCCAGGGACACGCTCGTTGACGTCTTGCCGGTCACGGTGAGGCCGCTCGGGGTGGTCGGCGGGTTGTCCGGGACGGTGCTCCCGGCGTACACCTCGACCTGGGCGAGTTGGGCGGCCGCCCAGCCGGTGTTGCCGCTGATGCTGAGACGGACGTAGCGGGCAGTGGTGGTCGTCAGCGTGCGGGTGACGGTGTTGCCGGTGGCCGGGTCGAAGGCGAACGCGGAGGCGCCAGCGATGGTGCCGAAGGAGCTGCCGTCGACGCTGCCCTGCACGGTGATGGTCTGGGTCCGCGCTCCCCAGCCGGCGGGCAGCCGCACCACGAGCTTGTTGACCTGGTGGCTGGCGCCGAGGTCGACCTGCCACCAGTGCGGGAAGGAGCCGCCGCCGCTCTCCCAGTAACTACTGGCGTTCGAGTCCACCGCGTTCGACGCCGGGAACCCGCCGCCCTGGCTGCTCGCCGAGGTGGATCGGCCGGCGGCCAGGTTCCCGGTGGCCGGTGGCGGGGTGCCGACCATCGGCGGTGTGGGGCGTACCGAGGTGAGCGCGAGTTGGCCCTTGAGCATCCGGCCGCCGTCGGCGGTGATCCGCAGGTAGTAGTCGGAGGAGCAGGCCACGCCGTCCTCGTCCAGGGCCCGGATGTTCGCCCCGGCCGGGGTGGTGGCCTGGGTCTCGGACGTCTTGGCGATCTGGTTGCCCTCGTTGTACTCGTCGAACATGGACACGTACAGGCCCTGAGAGCCGAGCCGGACCATGTTGTAGATGTGCCGCCAGTAGAAGTCGCCGTGCTTGCGGTGCCCCCCGGCGAGGTCGCCGGGCATCACGCAGGGCAGGTAGTCGATGCCGCGCGCCGCGCAGTCGGCCATGTCGCCGACGTTGACGTTGTTGTAGTACGAGTCCAGCTCCTCCACGGTCCTGGCCCGGTAGACCATCCAGGGCGAGATCGCGTGGAACGCGTGGTAGACGTCGAGGAAGCCGGGGCGGGAGTCCTCGATGCCCTGCCGCCACCAGGTGGGCACGCCGCCGATGACGTAGCAGCCCTGGGCCTTGAACCAGTTGATGACCTCCAGGCAGGGGCCCGGGGTGAAGGGTCGGCTGGGCTCGCTGAAGCCGAATCCCCAGATGCAGACGACCGGCTTGCCGTTCTGCCGGGCGTACGCGGAGGACGCGGTGTGCGCCGCCATCTTGGTCGTCCAGTCGGTCTTGATCTCCGATTGGAAGGTCAGCCAGTCGGTGACGTCGTACATGATGTAGAACTTGCGGTTGTACCGCTCGGCGGCGGAGCGGACCTTCTGGGTCATCGCGTCGCGGGTCGGGCCCTCGCCGCCCATCGGGTTGAACCGTTGCAGCGCGGCGGTGTCGCACCCATTCTCCTGCATCCAGCGGAAGTGGGTGTCCACCGTCTGCTGGTCGTACGAGGAGAAGAGGGTGGCCGGCTGGCCGTTGCCCAGGTTGGGGTACGCGGTGGGATAGGTGCGGGTGTACTCGCGCATGTCCGGCCAGGACACGATTGTGGTGTTGGCGGGTGACGGCGGCTGGAACCGGTCGCGGCTCCAGTGCCACCATCCGCCGATCGGCGCCCCGTCGCCGGGTGCGCTGAACCAGCCCTGGTAGCCGACCGTCACCTTGCCGACCACGTCCCCGGGGGGACTGGCGGCCTGCGCGGGGCTGGACATGCTGGTGAGCAGCTCGGTGGTGGAGGCGGTGGCGAGGGCGGACCCGGCCAGCACCGATGTGACGAACTTGCGGCGGGAGACCGCCATGACGACCACTCCTTCGGGACGGAAGGCATTGACGGCCATCGTGGCAGCAGTGGATGCCGACCCGCAAGAGTTAGACTGATCGATGAAATTACCAATCAGATGACGGGAATTACGCGCTAGCCCGTCAGTGGCTGATGGCCCGCTCCAGCGCCCGCACCGGCGACAGGATCTGGCTGCCGGCCTGGCGGCGGCGGGCGTCGCGCACCGTCATCCGCACGCCCTCGGTGAAGCCGATCTTGGGGTACCAGCCGAGCAGCTCGCGCGCCTTTTTGGTGTCCAGTGCCATGTTGCGCACCTCCGGCCAGGGCAGCGGCTCGTAGCGGGCCGCATTGCCGACGCCGGACGCCTCCCGGACCGTGTCGTACACCTCGTTCACGCTCGTCTGTACACCCGAGGCGATGTTGACCATACCCACCCCGGGTTGGTGACAGGCGACCGCGATCGCCTCGGCGACGTCGCTGACGTGAATGAAATCCCGGGTCTGCGTGCCGTCGTCGTAGATCACCACCTGCCGGCCGCCGAGCAGCGCGTCGACCATCAGGGACACCACGCCGCAGTCGCTGCCCTCCTGCCGGGGCCCGTAGACATTGCCCAACACCATCGAGGTGTACGACAGGCCGAGCTGACGCCCGTACCAGTCGAGGTAGTGCACACCGGCGGCCTTGCTGATGCCGTATGGGCTCACCGGGGCTATCGGATGGTCCTCCCGGACCGGCAACTCATCGGCGGCGACGCTGCCGAAGATGGCGCTGCTGGCCGCGTTGATGACCAGCCGTACGCCGCTGCGGGCGCAGGCCTCCAGCACGTTGACGGTGCCGAACACGTTCACGTCGGCGTCGTACAGGTGTGACCGGCGGGCGGCGGGAACGCTCGGCTGTGCGGCGAGGTGCACCACCACGTCCGGCTGCCACTGGTGGATCACCTCGACACCCTCTGGCGTACGGATGTCACCCGCTACGACGTCCGCCTCGGTCAGCCCGCCGTAGGCGGCGTCGGCCAGGTTCTCGATCCGGCCGGTGCAGAAGTTGTCGAGCACCCGGACCTGGTTGCCCATCAGCATCAGCCGGGCGACCACATGGCCGCCGATGAAGCCGGCGCCTCCGGTCACCAGAACGCGCCGGGGCACCAGATCCGTCGGCAGGTCGACACCGACGGCGGTAACGGGCAGGTCCATGTGGAACTCCTTGGCACGACGGAACGGTCGGCCCGCTGCGGCAACCGGACGGCCGGAAACGACCGTAACCCACTCAACAGCCGCTAATCGGACGCTTAGCCCAACATCCGAGGTGCATATGTGAGATCCGGTCCCTACAGTCCTGTTTTCACCTGTTCGATGCCATTCACGTTCTTATCGATAGTAATTTGCTCTCGCACGGTGCTCGCCGGCAAGCCCCGGCAGCACCTGACCGAGAGGGAGGACGGCGCGTTGAGAGAGACTCCGGATCCGCCACCGCGGACCCAGCTCGGCGACCTGCTGGGGACCTACGCCCGCCGCGACGACCGGGCGGCTGTCGTGACGGGCGCTCCGCTGCTGTCGGTGCTGCTGGTCAGCTGGAACACCCGCGAGCAGACCCGACAGTGCCTGGAGTCGCTGGCGTCGACCGCCGACCCCGATCTCGACTACGAGGTGGTGGCCGTCGACAACGGCTCGTCCGACGGCTCAGCCGACCTGCTCGCCGACCAACCCCGGGTCCGACTGATCCGCAACAAGCACAACAACGGTTTCGCCGCCGCCGTGAACCAGGCGTACCGCCGGGCGAACGGGCAGCTGATCCTGCTACTCAACAGCGACATCCGGTTTCACCCGGGCGCGCTGTCCCGGATGGTCGACCACCTGCGCAGGCGGCCGGACGTCGCAGGGGTCAGCCCGCTGTACCTCAACCCGGACGGCACCTTCCAGCAGCACTACGTCCAACAGCCCAGCTTCGCCGCCACCATCGCGCTGGTGACCGCGCTGCGCCGGCTACCCGGGTTCCGCCAGGCACTGCACCGGTTCCAGATGCGCGGCGAGGACTTCAGCCGTCCCCGGCAGCTCGCCTCGGGCAGCTGCATCCTGCTGCGCCGCAGGGTGCTCGGACAGCAGACCATCTTCGACGAGACGTTCCCCGTCTACTGGAACGACACGCTCCTCGCGCGGCAACTCGACCAGGCCGGGCACGAGCTGTGGATGCTCCCCGACGCGATGGTCACGCACAGCCGTGGCGCGTCCTGCCGGCTGCTCGGGCCGACCATCCGCTTTCGACACCTGCTGGGCAGCCTGGTCGGGTACCTGCGGATGACCCAGCCCCGATTCCGGTTACCGGTGTTCCGGGCCGCGCTGCTCGCCGACCACCTGATCAAGCGGCTCTTCGGTCGATCCGTACAGCTGGGCCTGGGCGACCTGCTCGCCGCGCTGCGCGGCGACGTCGGCCCGCTGCCCGACGGTGACACCCGCGACTGGGTGGTGCTGTTCGGCCGAACCCGCTGGTCCGTCGACGGGCATCCGGCGGTGCTGGGGCAGTTGGCGCCCGGGCAACGGTTGCTCTTCGTCGACCCGCCGGGAGGCCGGCCGCGCTGGCGGTGCGAGGTGACGCCGATCGGCTCGGCGGCCTGGCACGCCGTCGCACCGACCGCGCTGCCGCTGGGTGATGCGGTACCGCTGGTCAACTGGATCAACCGGCGGATCGCGGCCGGTGCGCTGCGTGGCTGGCTGGACCGGCACGCCGGCGCCCGCCTGCTGCGACTCGACGACGAACGCGCCCGCCCGGTGCTCGGCCGCCTCGGCGAGGACGCGGTGCTGCCCGCCGGAGCGCCACGGCCGATGGAGTGGTCGGGCCGTGGCTGAGCACACCACCCTGCAACCGGCGGCTTTGCTGCTCGCCGGCACCGGGCTGGGTGGAGTGGTGACCGGGGTGACCCTGCTACCCGGGTCGGTCGGCCTGGCCGCCGCCATCGGCGTGCTGTGTGCCGGCGTGTTCCTGCTCCGGCCCCGGAGACCGGCACCGACCACCTCGACGACAGCACCCGCTGATCGCGATGGGGCCGGAGCCAGCGTGGCTCCAGCCCCAGCACGGTCCGCAGGGCGGGTGGAGCGGCCGTCTTAGGCCGAGAAGTTGCGGAACAGCAGGGACGCCAGGCCGAGCGCCAAGGCCAGGTTGAACACGGTGGCACTGGCGAACACCGCCACCGGTCGCCAACCCGCCTCCCGCAGCGACGCGACCCGGACCTCCAGGCCGATGCTGACGAAGGCCAGGATCAGGAACCACACGCGCAGGTCGTTGACGATGGCGATGGTGGCCTTGCCGTCCGCACCAGCCCCGTCGAGGTACCAGGTGGCGATGACCGAGGCCGCGATGAAGCCGAGGACGAACTTCGGGAACCGCGTCCACAGCTCACCGAGGCCCGGTCGGGCCGCGCCGGGCCGTCGTTCCACCCGCAGCGTGAAGTACGCGGTGAGCGCGACCGCGACCACACCCATCAGGGCGTTCTGGGTGACCTTGACGATGCTGGCGATCTGGAGCGCCTCCTCACCGGCGAGCGCTCCCGCCGCGGTGACCGCGGCGGTGGTGTCGATGTTGCCACCGATCCAGGCGCCGGCCACCGCGTCGGAGAGCCCGAACACGTCGGCCAACCAGGGCAGGATGAAGATGGAGGGCAGCGCGAAGATGATGACCAGACTCGCCGTGTAGGCCAACTGCTCACGGCGCGCCCGCACCGCGCCGGCGGCGGCGATCGCCGCGCTGACCCCGCAGATCGACACCGCCGACGCGAGCAGCGCCCGCAGCTTGTCGTCGAGGCCGAACCTGCCGGCCAACCACCAGGTGAAGAAGAACACCCCGCTGATCAGCAGGATCGCCTGGGCGATCGCCGGGCCGGTGGCGCTGGCGATGACGGCGAGGTTGATCGACGCCCCGAGCAGCACCAGGCCGGTCTTGATGAAGAACTCGGTCCGGAACGCGGCGGCGATGCGGTCCCGCCACCCGAGCACTGTGACGGCGACGTTGCCGAGCAGGCCGAGCAGGATCGCGTAGACCGGGTACTCGATCGCCGCGCCGACGTCCTCGACGGCGGTGCCCTCGGCCCAGGCCGGAACGTTCTGCTCCAGGTAGCGGGTGAGCGCGGCGAGACCGACCACGATCAGCAGGCCGAGCGCCGTCCAGGCCCAGAAGGCCCCGTCACGCGCGACCCTGGTCGGCTCGGCCGGACCGGCGGTGGTCGACGCACCGCTGGGCTCGCCCACGTCGTCGGCGCGAGTGGCGTCGTCGACGCCTGTGGCGTCGGTCGTGCCGGGCTCACCGCCCGTGCGGGTCGCGTCGGCGGTCATCAGGGCACCAGCCCGGCGGGGATGGCGCCGAGCAGGACCAGGGCGAGCAGGGCCAGCCCGAGGATGGTCGCCACCCAGTCCTCGTTGAACGCGAGCCGGGACTCACCGGCCGTCGGTGGGGTGGACGGTGAAGGGTCGGATGTCATGGCGTACCTCCATGGTTGTGAACCGATCCGGCAGCGCCGGATCGGTCGGAAGTGCGGTGCGGACCGCGCGGAGCCGGATCGATGCGCGGGGGGTCACGGGTCAGCGCGCGAGCCGGCAGGCGGCTGGAGAGGGAGTGCGGTGCTCAGTCGGTGCCCGGTGCGCCCGGACAGAGCTCGCTGGCGGTCCGCATCAGGTCGACGACCCGACGCGAGGTGAGGAGCGGACCAACCGGCATTCACGCATTTTCCTACCGACTCGATAGGAATTCAAGACCGTCGACGCGGTTTCTCCGCGCGTGGCACCACCGACGGCGGTGCCGGAGCCAACGCCGGCTCCGGCACCGTCGGTTCGTCCGATGTCGCTACGGGGTCGGGTACTGGGTCAGGTAGACGGGAGCGCCGACCTTGGTCATGTCGGCCGCGTCGCCGGCGCCGTTGACGACGTGGTCGATCGTGCCGGCGCTGAGGTTGACGGTCATGATGTGGTGCAGCCGCACCCCCGGACGGTTCGGGACCTCGAAGCCGTTCTCGGTGTGGATCGACGGGTTGTTCTGGTTGAACACGTACACCCCGCCGCCGTAGAGCGTGTGGTGACGCACCCGGTCACCGACCTTGTACCCGGCCCAGCCCTCGACCGCGCCGTTCATCCAGTCGGCCTGCGTCGGCGGGTCGTACGGCAGCTCGTTCTGGTAGAGGATCGTGGTGCCGTGCTCGCCGTTCCAGACCGTGTTGTAGCGCTGGAAGTGCTCGACGAACAGGCCGGTCGCGGTGACGTGGTCGCCGTTGATGACGGCGCCGTAGCGACCGGTGTTGGTACGCCAGCGGTCGGTGTCACCGTTGACGCCCTCGGTGAAGCCCTCGACGCCGTGGTCGCCGCGCCACACCCAGGTGTGGTCGATGAGCACGTTGTCGCTGTTGACCTCCAGCGCGGTGTTCGTCCGTCCGATGTGCGGGCCGCCGACCCGGAAGTACACGTCGGAGAGCGTGGTCGGGTTGTGCGGGCTGCTCGCGTCGTGGCCGTGCTGGCGTCCGACCCGCAGCAGGACCGGCGACTCGACGAGGCCGGCGTCGATCGTGACACCGGCGACGATCACGCCGGGAACACCGGCCACGTCCAGCGGGATCGCGCCGTTCACGGCGGTGAGCGTGGCGTGACCGATCCCGAGCACCACGGTGTTCGGACGCCGGACCTCGATGCTGCGTGCGATGTCGTACGTGCCGGGGGTGAGCAGCAGGTGCTTGCCGCGCGCCAACTGGCTGTTGATGACGCGCACCGAGTCGGACGGCTTGGCGATGAAGAAGTCGTCGATCCCGATGGTCCGCCCCGGCGTCATGCCGTCGGCCCAGGAGACACCCCGGCTGTCGCGCTGCGCGGCGGGCACCCGCACCTGGTAGCGACCCTTCCCGTCGACGAAGAGGTAGGGCTTCTCCCGGCTGATCGGGGTGGTCTCCAGGGTGGTGTACGGCGGGTCGGGGAACGTGGCGTCGTCCGGCGCGCCCTCGACCCCCGCGAACACCTGGTTCCACACCGCGTTGGACCAGCCAGCGACCTCACTGTTTCGGGTCAGCCACTGCTGCTGTGAGCCGTTCGTCGTGGCCGGCAGCCGCGAGTCGGCGATGAACCCGCCGCTGGCGTACTGCGGGCCGGCGGTGCAGTAGTCCATCAGCGACAGGCCACCGCCGCCGATGTTCAGTCGGCGCATCGACACCGCCTGGGAGACCGCCCAGAAGTTCGCCGACGACCGGCAGCCGTCCTGGCCGGCCGCGTTGATGGTGAGCGAGAGGTTGGACAGGGTGCGCCAGAAGTTGACAAGCGCGAGGCAGTTGCCGGTGCCACCGTCGGCGAGGCAGCGGTTGTAGACCTCCAGCTTGCCGTTGACGCTGACGTCGGTGGGCGAGGCGCCCAGGCCGGACACCTCGGTGTAGTAGCCGACCTTGGCCTGCAACGGCTGCGCGGCCGTGCCGTACGTGCCCGGCTTGAACAGGTAGGCGTGCCGCTCGGTGCCCATCTCGTTGTCGACCTGCCGGGCGTGCGCCGCGTCGAGGGTCTGCTGGATCTCGGCGACCGGCATGGACGGGTCGAAGATGGTCACGTTCGGGCCGAAGTCGGGTGCGCCGTGCGTCGGGCGACCGGCGCTGGCGGCGGTGCTGGTCACCGCGACGGCGGTGGTCACCAGCACAGCGAGAAGGAGGGTACGACCGGAGCTCCGGCGAACCCGTCGGGACGGGGCTGTCATGTGGTTCGTCCTCTCCGCTGGCCGGGCGTGATTCCGGCGCAGCTGGGGGCGGTGAGAGCGCTCTCTGACCCTTGCCGCCGGAGGTTGGGCCGGGCCGGAAGGGGTTGACATGTTTCTACCCGTTAATTCGGCCGCACGCCACGACCAGGGGTGGCGAACCTTCGCGCCGGGCCGCGACGCGAGCCCTCTCCCCCGCGATCTTGCACTTCCTGCGGCCGTTACGCGGCTTTCGTGTCTTATGGCACTGCACAAAGCGCAAGATCGTGGAGTTGGCCAACGCGCTTATGGTCCACTTCGGGTCGGCGCCACGCGGTTAGGATGACCGCCGTGCAGTTCGGGGTGCTCGGGCCGCTCGCCGTGACCACCGACGCCGGCGAGCCGGTGGTGGTGCCCGGCACGAAGGTCCGGGCGTTGCTGGCCGACCTGTTGGCCAACCGCAACCAGGTGGTCTCGGCGGACCGCCTCATCGACGACCTGTGGGGTGACGGCGCGCCCGCCAACCCGGCCGGCGCCCTCCAGGTGCGGGTGTCGCAGCTGCGCAAGGCGCTCAACGACGCCGAGCCCGGGGCCCGCGAGTTGGTCGAGTCCCGGCCACCCGGCTACCTGCTGCGGGTCGACGCGGTCGACGCCGGCCGCTTCGACGAGCTGGCCCGCTGCGCCGACGTCGAGCGGCTGACCGAGGCTCTCGCGTTGTGGCGCGGCGAGGCGTACGCCGACGTGGCCGACGCCGAGTTCGTGCGTGCCGAGGCGGCCCGCCTCGCCGAGCAGCGCCTCGTCGTGCAGGAGCGGCTGGCGCAGGCCCGGCTGGCCCGGGGTGAGCACGACCTGGTGGCCGCGGACCTGGCCGAGCTGGTCGCCAAGCATCCACTGCGTGAGGGTCTGCGGGCGGTGCAGCTGCGCGCGTTGTACGCGGCCGGCCGCCAGTCCGAGGCCCTGGACAGCTACGCCGACCTGCGGGCCCGGCTCACCGAGGACCTGGGCCTCGACCCCGGCCCGGAGCTGGTCGCCCTGCACCGCAGGATCCTCGAACAGGACGCCGGCCTGAGCGCCCCGCCGAGGGCGGCGATCATCCGGAACAATCTTCCGGCCCCGCTCGACGAGTTGATCGGGCGGGCCGAGGCGCTGGCCGAGTTGGCGGCGCTGCTGCCCCGGCAGCGGCTGGTCACGCTGCTCGGGCCGGGTGGCGTCGGCAAGACCCGGCTGGCCACCGAGACGGCCCGCGCACAGTCCTACCCGGACGGAGTGCAGCTGGTCGAGCTGGCCCCGCTTTCGGCCGGTGACGCGCGCGTCGCCGAACAGGTGCTCGGCGCCCTGGGCGCCCACGAGGCCGCCGGAACGACCCTGTCCCCCGCCGACCGGGTGGTCACGGCCCTGCGGCACCGGCAGCTGCTGCTCGTGCTGGACAACTGCGAACACGTCATCGAACCGGTCGCCGAGCTGGTCGCCCGGCTGCTGCGCGACGTGCCCGGGGTGAGCGTGCTGGCCACCAGCAGGGAGCCACTCGGGCTGGCCGGTGAGCTGCTCTGGGAGGTACCCCCGCTGCCGGTGCCCGACGACGGTGACCTGGACGCGGTCCGGCGCTCGGCGGCGGCCCGGTTGTTCGTCGCCCGCGCCGCCGCGCAGCAGCGCGGTTTCCGTCTCGACCGGCAGACCGCGACCGCCGTGGCCCAGCTCTGCCGCCGCCTCGACGGTCTGCCGCTGGCGCTGGAGTTGGCCGCGACCCGGGTCCGCGCGCTGGGCGTACGCGGGGTGGTGGATCGGCTCGACGACCGGTTCCGGTTGCTCACCACCGCGCAGCGGGACGTGCCACCCCGGCAGCGGACGCTGACCGCGGTGATCGGCTGGAGCTGGGACCTCCTGGAGGAGTCCGACCGGGCGGTGCTCGCCCAGCTTGCGGTGTTCCCGGACGGCTGCACCCCGGAGGCCGCCGAACAGGTCTGCCGAACCGACCTGGACACCCTCGCCCGGCTGGTGGACCGGTCGCTGGTGGTGCTCGACGACTCCGGTGTGGCCCCCCGCTACCGGCTCCTCGAATCGGTGGCCGCGTTCTGCCTGGAACGCCTCACCGACGCCGACGAGGTACGCGGTCGGCACGCCGCCTACTACACGGAGTTGGCCGAGCGCGCCGACCCGGGGCTGCGCGGGGCCGACCAGCAGCGGTGGCTGGCGCTGCTCGACGCCGAGATGGCGAACCTGCGATCGGCGCTGGAGCACGGTGGCGGGCTGCGCCTCGCGATCGCGCTGAGCTGGTACTGGTTCCTGCGCGGCCGGCTCACCGAGGCACGGCGGGCCCTGGCCCTGCCCGGTGACCCGGAGCAGGAGGTTCGCGCGGCCCCCTGGCGGATGGGCTTCGCCCTCTCCCAGGGTGTGGCGATCGCACCGGAGGACGTACGCGCCGCGGTGGCGGCCGACCCGAACGGCCACGCCGCCTGGTTCGCGGCCAACGCGCTGATCGAGCACGGCGACCTGGCCCTGGTGTCGGAGCTGCTGCCCACCGCCGTCGACGACCCGTGGACCGAGGCCGCGGTGCTGGCCTCCCTGGCCCACATCGCACACGCCAACGGTGACCAGACCGCCCTGGAGCGCACCGCGACCCGCAGCGCCGCGCTCTTCGCCGACCTCGGCGACCGGTGGGGTCGGCTCCGGGCCACCGAGTGGGTGGGTGGGCTGGCCGACATGCGCGGCGAGCACGAGCGCGCCGCCGCGCTGCACCGGGAGGGTTTGCGCTGGGCCGAGGAGTTGGCGCTGTGGCCGCAGGTCTGCGCCGAGCTGTCCTGGCTGGCCTGGCTCGCCGTGCAGACCCGTGACTACACGCAGGGTCGGGAGCTGGCCGAACGCGCGTACGACCTGGCGGTGGAGCAGGGCTCGCCCGGCGCGCTGATCTTCGCGGAGATGAGCCTCGGACTGGCCGCCCGCCGCGACGGCAAGCTCGACCTGGCCGTCACCCACCTCAGCCGCCTCGCCGACCTGGGGCGGGGCGAGAGTCAACCCGCGCTCTACCTGCCGATGGTCCTGGTGGAGCTGGGCTACGCGGTCGAGCAGGGCGGCGACCCGGACGCCGCGTTGGCCCTGCACATCGAGGCGTTCGAGACCGCCGAGGCGATGGCGACGATGCGGGACGCGATCAACCCACTGGAGGGGATGGCGGCGGCGGTGCGCTCCCCCGAGGTCGCCGCCCGGCTGCTGGGCGCCGCGGCCGCCGCCCGACTCGCCACCCAGTCCCCCGCCGCGCCGGCCGAACGCGACGACACCGACCGGGTGACAGCACGACTGCGGGCCGAACTCGGGCCGCAACGCTTCGACGCGCTGCTCGCGGAGGGCGCGCAGCTGAGCCCGGGCGAGGCCCGGGCCCAGCTCTGACCGGTGCTCAGGAGGTCACCTTCGGCTGGTACGAGGCGATGATCACGCCGCTCTTGTGCACCCGGGTGTCGACCAGGTCGAACGACGCCTTGAGGTCGGTCAGCGGGGCGGTGAGGCTGGGGCCGCCCTCCAGCACCGGGTGGATCCAGAACCGGACCTCGTCCACCAGGCCCGCCCGGATCAGCTGGGCGGTGACCGAGCCGAAGCCGTACTGGATGATGTTCTTGCCCTCCTGGGCCTTGAGCGCGGTGACCGCCTCGACCAGATCGCCCTGGAGCACCTCCGTGTTGTTCCAGGTGGGATTGGTCAGGGTGGTCGAGGCGACGTACTTCTTGACGTTGTTGAAGTACGCGGCGCCGGTGGTCGGGTCACTCTCGTCCATGTTCGGCCAGGCGGCGGACATGCCGTCGTAGGTGGCCCGGCCCATCAGCATCGCGTCGGCCTCCTCGGTCTGCGCCCCGGCGAGGCCGGCGGCCTCCTCGTCGAAGTACGGCGCGGTCCACATCGGGCTGTCGATGACGCCGTCGAGGGTGATGTAGGTCGAGTTGACGAGCTTGCGCATCGGGATCTCCTGGGTGTCTGTCGTGCTCTCCGGTGACACCCAGAACTCTGCCGGCAGCCGCTTACGATTCGCTTCAGGTGGCCTTACCCGCGTCGTCGGCCGGGCCTGGCGCCTGGTCGGTCAACGGGATCGGCAGCGCCTGCGGGGTCACCGTGCCGGCGCCGGTCGAGTGGGCCGGGGCGGGGCGGTCACCGACGCGGCTGTGTAGACGCCCGCGCCCGGCCGGCCCGGCCCGCCGGGTCACCTCGACGGTCAAAATCCGCACCGGCGGTGGCGGCACGGTGAAGCGCCCGACACCCCACCGCACCCAGATCGGGATCCGGCCGGCGTCCGCCTCCGCGCGCAGCTTCTGCACCGTACGGGCCCGGTCGGTGTGGTCGACCTCCACCACGACCGGCGGGCCGTCGGGACGGGCGCACGCCACGTCGAGCACCGAGTGCCGCTCCTGGAGTGGCGGTGGCAACGGCAGCACGCTGGGCGCGCGCCGGTAGACCCGCCAGCCCTGGGCCTCGGCCCACCGCACCACCGCGTCGATCACCCGCGCGGTGACCTCGTCGGTGTCCAGGTCGACGAAGGTCACCTCGGCCAGCCAGCGACCCAGGTCCGCGGCCAACCGCTCGCCCTGCGCCGTGACCTCCACCGGCGCAGGATAACGCCTCAGCCGACGACGGTCGCGGTGGCGGCGAGGTGCCGGGTCAGCCAGGCGGTGGTGGCCGTCCGGGCCGCCTCAGCGTTGGCCCGGGCCAGGAAGTCGTGCCCCTCCCCGGCTAGCACCAGGTGCCCGTGCGGCACGCCCCGGGCGGCGAGGGCCTGGGCTACCTGCGCGGACTCGCCCGCCGGCACGTTCGTGTCGTTGGCGCCGTGGATCAGCAGCACCGGCACGTCCAGCCGGTCGATGTGGGTCAGCGGGGAGAGGTCGCGCAGCAGGTCGGCGTCCCGCTGCGGGTCGCCGTACTTGCTGACGGCGGCGGCGGCGATCCACGGCTCGGTGCCGGCGAAGAAGGTCCGGAAGTCGGAGATGCCGCACTCGGCGACCCCGGCGGCGAACAGCCCGGGGAAGTTCACCAGCACCGCGAGGACCAGGTAACCGCCGTAGGAGCGGCCCAGACAGCCGAGCTGACCGGGCCGGGCGACGCCGGCGTCGACGAGGTGGTCGGCGCAGGCCGCCACGTCGGCGATCGCACCGTACCGGCCGGCGAGGTTGTCGGCGGCGACGAACGAGCGGCCGAACCCGGACGACCCCCGGACGTTGGGCGCGAAGACCGCGACGCCCTGCGCCACGAGAGCCTGGAACAGCGGGTTGTAACCGGGACGCTCCTGCGCCTCCGGGCCACCGTGCAGGCTGATCGCGGTGGGCCAGGGGCCCGGCCCGGCCGGGCGGTAGAGCCAGCCGGAGAGGGGCAGCCCGTCGCGGGCGCGCAGGTCGACAAGTTGCGGCGCGACACCGGCATCGTCCGCACGCGGGGCGGCGGTGTCCGGCCGCAGCGGGCGCGGCGCCCCCGTCGACGGGTCGACCAGCCACACCTCCCGAGGCTGCACCGGCCCCTGTGCGGTGAGGCAGAGCAGGCCGCCGTCCGCGGCGAAGACGGCGTCGCCGAGCACCTCGCCGGGGGCGGTGACCGCTCGCTGCACACCGGTGGTGACGTCGAGCAGGCTCAGCTCGCTGCGTCCGCCGTAGGTGTTCCACAGCAGCGCGCCGCGCCGCCCGTCCACGCTGGGCGTGACGTGTTCCAGCTCTGCGTCCGGTCGCCCGGCGAGCCGGGTCGGCGGCTGCTGCGGTCGGGTCAGGTCGACCCGCACCAGCGCGGCGAGTTCGGAGTACGCGTCGGTGCGAGCCAGCACGCTCGTGCCGTCCGGGCCGAACCAACCCTGGTCGGTGCTGCCCCGCCCGGTGTCCGGGAACAGCCGACGCCGAACGCCGGTCGCCACGTCGAGCAGCTCCAGCCAGCGGGCGTTGCGCGGGCCGCGACGCAGCAGCGCCACACCGGCGTCCGGGGTCACGTCCAGGAGGGTGAGCAGGTCATCCTGGGCGAGCACCCGCCGGTGCCCGGTGGCCGCGTCGACCAGGAGGGCCTGCCCGTGCTCGTCGGTCTCGGTGACCGCCAGCACCGCGCCGTCGGGCAACCAGCCGGCCAGCGCGGCGCTGCGGCGACCGAACCCGGCGACCTGGTGGCGTCGCGTGCCGTCCGGGCGCAGCACCCACAGCTCGGTGCGGGGTGCCCCGCCGGGGGCGACGACGCAGGCCAGCCACTGGCCGTCCGGCGACCAGCTCAGCGCGAGGACCGGCTCGTCGCCCACGGGCAGCGCGACGGGCACACCCCCGTCGACCTGGCAGACCCAGACCGAGGGCGTGCCAGCCCGGTCGGAGAGGAACGCCACCCGGCGGCCGTCGGGGGACGGCGCGGGAGCGAAGTCCTCGCTGGCGGGCACCGGCGACGACGCCGGCCGGTGGCTCGCGGGTCGGGCCCGCCGGGTGGTACGCGGCGCCTCGGTCCGTACGCTCATCTAAACCCCGATCCGCTGCAACCAGAGCTCCAGCAGCCCGAGCTGCCAGAGCGCGTTGGAGCCCAGCGTGGTCCGCCGGGCGTTCGGCGCGTCCAGCAACTCCTCCAGGTAGTCCTTGCGGAACAGACCCCGCTCCCGCGCCGGTCGGGCGGTCAGCGCGTCCCGCACGTCGTCGAGCAGGGGGCCGGAGAGGTGCCGGATGGCGGGCACCGGGAAGTAGCCCTTCGGCCGGTCGATCACCTCGTCCGGGACGATGCCCCGGCTCGCCGCCTTCAGCACGCCCTTGCCGCCCTGCGCCAGCTTCAGGGCGGGTGGGCAGGCGGCGGCCAGCTCGACCACCTCGTGGTCGAGGAACGGCACACGGGCCTCCAGCCCCCAGGCCATCGTCATGTTGTCGACCCGCTTGACCGGGTCGTCGACGAGCATCACCAGGCTGTCCAGGCGCAGCGCCGCGTCCAGCGCGGTGTCCGCGCCGGGTGCGCCGAAGCGCGCGGCGACGAACTCCAGGCTGGCGTCGTGGTCGAGCATCCACTCGGGTGCCAGGTGCCCGCCGAGCGCGTCGTGGCGACGGTCGAAGAACACCCGGGCGTACGCCTCGACGGCGTCCGCGCGGGCCACGTTGGCCATCGGCGGGTACCAGTCGTAGCCGGCCAGGATCTCGTCGGCGCCCTGCCCGGACTGCACCACCGTGATCCGCTGCGAGACCTCCTCGGAGAGCAGGTGGAACGCGACGCAGTCGTGGCTGACCATCGGCTCGCTCATCGCCGCGATGGCCTGGTGCACGGCCGGGACGAACCGCTGCGCGCCGATGCGGATCTGCTGGTGGTCGGTGCCGAAGT
This sequence comes from Micromonospora sp. NPDC050784, assembly GCF_044456765.1. Lineage (NCBI taxonomy): Bacteria > Bacillati > Actinomycetota > Actinomycetes > Micromonosporales > Micromonosporaceae > Micromonospora > Micromonospora sp. NPDC050784. The sequence continues at coordinate 144,056 of NZ_JBITGG010000017.1, forward strand.
GCCGGGCCATCAGGTCGGAGTAGTGGAACTCGTCGCCGCTCTCCCCCGCCGCCGCCTCGAAGCCGATGCTGAAGGTGGCCAGGCCGGTCTGGCCCTGCTCGGCCAGCAGGGCGACGATCAGGCTGGAGTCGAGACCGCCGGAGAGCAGCACGCCGACCGGCACGTCGGCGACCATCCGCCGTCGTACGGCGGTGCGCAGCGCCGCCATGAGTCGTTCCTGCCACTCGCCGGCGGACATGGCGGGGGCGGCGGCCCGGCTGAACTCCGGCCGCCAGTAGGTGGTGTCGGTGCTCCGGCCGTCCCCGGTGATCACCCGCACGGTGGCCGGCGGAAGCTTGCGGACCCCGGCGAGGATCGTGCGCGGCGGCGGCACCACCGAGTGGAAGCTCATGTAGTGGTGCAGCGCCACCGGGTCGAGGTCGGTGTCCACGTCACCGGCGGCGAGCAACGCCGGCAGCGTCGAGGCGAAGCGCACCCGGCCCGGCCCCTCGGCCAGGTAGAGCGGCTTGATGCCGAGCCGGTCCCGGGCCAGCACCAGGGTGTGCGTGGCCAGCTCGACCAGGGCGAACGCGAACATCCCGTAGAACCGCTCGACGCAGGCCGTCCCCCACCGGTGGTACGCCTTGAGGATCACCTCGGTGTCCGAGGTGGACCGGAAGGAGTAACCGGCGGCGGTCAGCTCGTCGCGCAGCTCCCGGTAGTTGTAGATGCAGCCGTTGAAGACCAGGGCCAGACCCAGCTCGGGGTCGACCATCGGCTGGGCGCCCCCGTCGGACAGGTCGATGATGCGCAGCCGGCGGTGCACCAGGGCCACCGACCCCTGCTGCCACCGGCCCTCGCCGTCCGGGCCCCGGGAGGCCAGCTCGGGGAGCATCCGCTCGACGGCGGCCACGTCCGGTGGCGCCCCGTCGAGGCGGAACTCGCCTCCGATACCGCACATGGCACGCACCTCTCATCGGCTGGGGCCGCTGACCGGTCCAGGCTTGGCGGACCGGGTTGCGTCCCGATGACGGATGGGTCAAGCGTGGGTTACACCGACGGTTCGTCGGCTCCGCCGAGCAGCCAGGTGTCCTTCGACCCGCCACCTCGCGACGAGTTGACGATCATGCTGCCGGCCGGCGCCACCCGGGTCAGCGCCACCGGCGCGACCTCGGCGGTGTCACCGAGGAACACGAACGCCCGCAGGTCGACGTGGCGGGGAGCGAGCGCCGTGCCGTCGAAGACCGGGTGCGTGGTGAGCGCGATCATCTCCTGGGCGATCCACCGGTGCGGGGCCGCGAGGATCTGCTCCCGGACGGCGTCCAACTCCTCCGCCTCGGCGCGGGGGCCGATCACCACCCGGTCACCGCCGTACCCGTCGACCGGCTTGAGCACCAGCTCGTCGAGCCGGCCCAGCACCTCGGCCCGCTGCTCGGGCAGCCCACACAGGTACGTCGGCACATCCCCCAGCAGCGGCTTCTCGCCCAGGTAGTACTCGATCAGCCGGGGCACGTACGCGTACAGCGCCTTGTCGTCACCGACACCGTTGCCCAGCGCGTTGGCCAGCGTGAGCCGCCCGGCGTGCACCGCGGCGAGCAGCGGCCACCCCAGCGGCACCCCGTCCGCGCCCGGCGCGTGCAGCAACGCCTCCTCGTCCATCCGCAGGTAGATCACGTCGACCTCACGGCGGCAGCCCTCGCGGACCAGCCGGACCCGGCCCTCCTCGACCAGCAGGTCACTGGTCTCGGTCAGCGGAACACCCATCTCGTCGGCGAGCAGCCGGTGTTCGAACCACGCCGGATCACCCGGGCCGCTGCTGAGCACCACCACGGCGGGGTCGTCGGCCGCGGCGGGCGCTGCGGCGACCAACGCCCGGTACAGCATCGCCGGCGTCTCGTCGGCGGGTAGCAGGTCCGCCGGCACCGGCAGCTCCGGCAGCACCGCCCGGGTCAGCCGACGGTTCTGCACCGCGTAGCCGATCCCGGAGGGCACCCGCAGGTTGTCCTCCAGCACGTACCAGCCGCCGTCCGGGTCCCGGACGAGGTCGGTGCCGGACACCTGGGCACGGGTGCCCCGCCGGCCCATCAGCGCCCCGGTCGGGCGCAGGCCGGGTGAGGACTCCACCACCCACGCCGGCACCACGCCGTCGGCCACCACGGCCCGGTCGGCGTAGACGTCCCGCAGGAACGCGTCGAGGGCGCGAGCGCGCTGCACCAGGCCGGTACGCAGGGTCCGCCAGTCGGCGGCGGGCACCACCCGGGGCACCAGGTCCACCGGGAAGAGCCGGGTGCTCGCCTCGCCGGCCACGCTGAACGTCACCCCACGGGCCCGCTGCTCCTCGTCCCGGTCGTGCTCGCGTTGACGTAGGACGCCGGCGCCGAGCTGGCGCAGGGCCGTGAGCATCGGGGCGTACGCCGGCTGCGGCCCGGCCGGTCCGAAGACCTCGTCGCCGGCGTCGGCGTACGTGGGCAGCGCCGGCGGTGTGGGCGCACCCGGCAGCGGCCCGCGGACCCGGCCCCGGGTCTCGTCGAGCAGCAGGTCGACCACGTCGGCCAACCGGCCACGTCGCTCGTACGCCCGTCGCTGCCGCGCCGCGGAGCTGCCGCGTTCCAGCGCGTACCGGGTCAGCTCGCTGACCTGCTCCCAGTCTCCGGTCGCCACCAACTGTGGGCGCAGGTCGGTCACCAGGCGGCGGACCGCCTGGGCTGCCGACACCGGTCGGGCCGACCGGGGCAGGTCGAGCAGGTCGCCTTCCAACCCGGAGCGGGCCGCCCGCCACACGGCGGCGCGCAGCACCGGTGGTCGCACGGCCGTGCGCTCCACCCCGGCGCGCAGGGCGGCGACCTCCCGCCGGACGAGCGCCCGGAACAGGCCGGTGAGCAGGACGATGGTCTCCACGTCGGCGTTGGCGTCGGTGATCCGCAGTTCCACTGTGGGCACGTGCGCCGACGGCCGGACGTCGAAGTAGATCATGGCGGGGTCGCTGATGGTCTCGGAGGCGATCAGCTCGGCGACCAGCGCCTCGTGGTCCGCCGCGCTGGTCACCTCGCCCGGGTCCCCCGCGGTGGGCCAGCGCTGCCAGACCAGCGATCGGACGCTGGCGTAGCCGCTGTCCTGGCCCATCCAGTACGGCGAGCTGGTGGAGAGGGCGAGCAGCACCGGCAGCCACGGCTGGACCCGACGGGTGACCGCCACCGCCAGGTCCCGGTCGGAGACGCCGACGTGCACCTGCGCTCCGCAGATCAGCTGCTCCCGGGCGAGCATCTGGTACTCGTCGAGCATCCGCCGGTAGCGGGAGGTGGGGGTGACGCTGGGGTCGCCGTCGGCGCGCAGCGGCACCGTACCGGCCGCCACGATGCCCAGCCCCGCCCGGTCGGCGACCTGGACGGCCGCCTGCCGCAGCCGGGTCAGCTCGGCGCGGATCTCGTCCAGGGTGCGGCAGACCGCGGTGTTGGTCTCCACCACACTGCGGTGCAGCTCGGCGGTGAACGAGGCCGCCGGCAACCGGTCGAGCAACTCCCCGGCGCGGGGCACCAACTCCCGGGTGTGCAGGTCGACGACGTGGAACTCCTCCTCCACCCCGATCGTGGCCAGGTCCGCCGGATCGTCGTCGTCCAGCGACAGGGCCGGGTTCGGGCGGGGGGTGGGCAGTGTCCGGCCGTTGCCGGACCGGCCCACCGGCTCGTCGTACGTCGGCGCGTTCGTGGTGTTGTCGGCCATGGTCACCCCGGTTCGCGTGTCGGTGGTCTCGACTGTCCGACGAGCGTTCCCAGGGTTGGTACCGGGGGTGTTTCCGGCGCGTTAAGGTGGCGCGCCCGTTCTGTCCGGGCTGCTCAGCGACGGGTGATCGGCGGCTGCGCGCGCCCCGCCGAGGCCGAGGCCGAGCAACCGTCATCGACACGGAGTTGGTGATGTCGGGGTGTCCCGCCGGCCTGGACACCCCGACACCAGCAGTTCCGATTCGATCAATCGCGGTCAAGGAGCGGCCGGGATCACCTCATGTTCGCCACCACGAACGGCGCGTGGCCGTGCAGGTAGTTGGTCCACCCGCCGGTCACCGGCGCGCCCGGGCTGAGCAGGTTGGTGGTGTCGGTGCCGACGTCGAGCTTCCAGGCCGTCCAGGAGATGCCGTTGGTCTTCATCCAGTCGATCCAGGACTGCGCCTCCGGCAGGCAGGCCCGGCCGTCGAGGCCGCCATCGGCGTTACTGGCACCCCACTCCGTGACGAACAGCGCCAGACCCGCGCGGATCGCCGCGTCGCCCTTGGCGCGCAGCGAAGCCCCGTGCGTACAGGAGTAGAAGTGCAGGGTGTACATCAGGTTGGTGCCGGTGACCGGGCTGGCCGCCGCGACGTCCACGTCCTGTGACCAGGTCGGGGTGCCGAGCACGATGATGTTGTCCGGGTCGGCGGCGCGGATCGCGGACACCACCGCCTGGTGGTACGGCTTGATGACGTTGGTCCAGCTGACCTGGAGCGGCTCGTTGTAGGGCTCCCAGATGACGTTGGGCAGGTTGCCGTACCGGCGGGCCAGGTCACCGAAGAACGCGACCGCCTGGGACTGGTTGTTCTGCGCCTCGTGCGCGTGCCAGTCGACGATCACGTACACCCCGGCGGTGACCGCGTTGTTGATGATGGTCTCCACCTGCGCGCGTGCCTTGGCCGGGTCGCTGAGGTACGCCCCCGCCGGCTCCACACCCATGGCCGCGCGGATCACCTGAAGGTTCCAGTTGTCGCGCATCCAGGTCAACGCAGAGAGGTTCTCGGCGTACGGGGCGGTCTCCCAGTTGAGCCACATGCTGCTGATGCCCCGCAACTGCACCCGGGCGCCGGACCTGTCGCACATCGTCGTCCCGCAGACCCGCAGCTGCCCGTGCCGCTCGACCGGGGTGCCGGTGGTCGGCGGTGGGGTGGTCGGCGGCGGGGTCGTGGGCGGCGGGGTGGTCGGCGGCGGGGTGGTCGGCGGCGGACCGCCGGCGCAGGACGCGCCGTTCACGGTGCAGTTGAGCGGGGTGCCGGTGCCGTTGACGAGGAAGCCGAACGAGGTGGAGGCGCCGGCGGCCAGGGTGCCGTTCCAGGACACGTTGGCGAAGGTGTAGTGGCTGCCCGAGGTGGTCTGCTGCGCGTTCCACGACTGGCTGACCGTCGAGGAGGACGGCAGGTCGAACTCGACCCGCCAGCTGGTGATCGGTGCGGAGGTGTCGTTGGTGACGGTGACCTGCCCCTGGTAGCCGTTGCCCCAGTTGTTCGTCACGGAGAACACGGCGGTCGCCGCGCTGGCCGGTGTGGCGGCGACCAGGGCCACCCCACCGGCGAGCAGGCCGGCGACGGCCAGAGTCGTGACAAGTCTCAGTGTGCGCATGCTGAACCCGCTTCGGATCGACGGTGGTGGTCTGAGGCGGGGCGGCGCCTGCGCGCACAGTATCGATCAATGCCTATGCGAGCAAGGCGGGGGGCGCTGACCGCAGGGGGTCAGCGCCGCCGCCAGCACCGCGTCCCGGAGACCGTCGAGCGACGACGGTCGGGTGAGGTGCCGGTGCAGCAACGCGCTCGCCTGGTGGTGGTACGCCGCACCCATCGCCTGCCGGGCCGCCACGTTCCCACCCTCGGCCGCCACCGCGTCGTACACCCGCTCGAAGATCGCGACCGCCTCACCGCCGGGCGCCATCCCCTCGGCGGCCCGGCCACGCGCGGACAGCAGCATCCCGCGCCGCCGCAGTGCCCGCGCCAACTGCTGCTGGTCGTGACGGCCGGCGCAATCCGGACCGCCCGCCGCCTGCCGGTAGGTGTCGATCACCCGTATCCACAGGCGGTCGGCGTTCGCCCAACTGTCCGGCCGCCGCGACCACTCTCGTGCCTGCTCGAACAGCCTGCCCCGCTCGTCCGGTCCCACGTGCCGCACCGCCCTCCACGCCGGTCACCCGCGACCGACGCCGCAGACAGTGACCGTCATCGACTCTAGGGGGCGTCGGGCTTCCGGCGGACGGTGCGGCCCGAACCTTCGGCGGCCGCAACGGGGACCGACCCGACCGGGCCGGTCCCCGAGGCGTTCAGGCCGCTGGGCGTACCCGGTAGGCCAGGTGGGTGACACCGTTGCCCTCGACGACGTTGAACGGGCCGTCCAGCTGGAGTGGCGCGATCTTCAGGTCGGCGAAGAGCGGGACGCCGGCACCGAGCAGGACCGGGACGAGGTCGACGTGCACCTCGTCGAGCAGGCCGGCCTCGACGACCTGGGCGGCGATGGTGCCGCCGTTGACACCGACCTGCTTGTCGCCGGCGATCGCCTTCGCCCGGGCGATGGCGCTCTCGATGCCGTCGGTGACGAAGACGAAGGAGTCGTTCTCGGGTGCCCAGCCCTCCGGCACGCTGTGCGTGACCACCACGACGGGCACGTCCATCGGATGCCGACCGCCCCAACCGCTGGTCATGTCGAAGAGCCGCCGGCCGACGACGAGGGCGCCGGTCCGCTCGTTGAGATCCCGCAGATGCCGGGCGCTCGCGGCGGACGTCCGAAAGGTCATCTCGGGGTTGGCCGTCGGCGTCTCGACGTCGCCGTTGGCGTACCACTGGAAGAGGTACTCGAAGCCACCGTGGGACGCATCCGCGATGTAGCCGTCCAACGACATCGTCGCCCCGGTCGTCACCTTCGTCATCGATCCACTCCTCGGTCCGTGCCATGTCGGCTCGTCGGCGGGACCGGGTATCCCCGGCCCTCACCCATGGTCGAAGCCGGCGCGACCGTCCTCGACACGTTCGCCGATCTTTTCTGACAGCGGGTTCTCAGCGGATCCGCGCGGCGACGGCGGCGGCCGCGACGGTCGCCCCGGCGTCGTTGAGGTGCAGGTGGTCGCCGTGGTCGTACGCGGGCCGCAGGGCGTCCGGGTCGGTCGGATCAGCGAGAATCCGGTCGAGGTCGACGACGGAGTCGTACTCGCCACCGTCGCGGATCCAGCGGTTCACCTCGTCACGGACCATCTCGTTTCGCGGGGTGTCGTAGCCGGTCGCGTTCTTCATCGGCGGCATCGTGACGCCGACGACGGTGACCCGGTCGGCGCGGGCGGCCCGGATCAGCGCCCGGTGACCGTCGATGAGCTGGGCGGCCGTCACCACGGGTGAGGCGCCGCAGCCAAAGTCGGGGTAGCCACCGCCGCCGATGTCGTTGATGCCGATCAGGACGACCGCGACCCGTACGCCCGGGAGGCCGAGCGCGTCGCGCCGGAACCGGGTGACGCCCCGCTCGCCGTAACAGGGTGAGTCGGCGAGCAGTTTGTTGCCGCTGATGCCGGCGTTGGCGACGGCCAGCGGGCGGCCGGTGGCGACGAGGCGTTCGGCCAACTGGTCCGGGTAGCGGTTGTCGGCGCCGGGCGTGGAACCGTAGCCGTCGGTCTGCGAGTCGCCGAACGTCACGACCGTGCGCCGGGTGTGGGGTGACCCGGCAACGTCCACGCCGGCCAGGTGGTACCAGGACTGGCTGGTCTCGCCGGTGAACGCGGCCGCGCGGTGATCGAAGCGGTGATCACCCGTGGCGCGGTACGTGCTGGTGAGTCCGCCCTGGTGGAAGGTCGCCGGGCCGGTGGGACCGGCGAAGTACAGCGTGACGGTCAGCGCCTCGAGTGCCCGTACCGGCAGGAGCACCGGATCGGAGGTGGTCTCGGCGCCGACCGGGACGGTGGTCGACCGCCGCAGGTCGAAGGTGACCGGACGCAGGGTGCCGGGCCGCACCTCCGCCCCGGAGGTGGGACGGCCGATGGTGGCGCCGGTCAGCCGCAGCGGTTGACTGCCGTACCGGTTGGACACTCGGATCCGGATCAGGGAGCCTGCGGCGCTGACCCGGACCACCTGGCGTACCGACTGGTTGGCGAAGCCCGGAACGGACCAGTTCGGGCCGTCCCAGTCATTGCCCGGGACCGGGTGGTGGTGTGCCGCCGACCAGGCCGTCGACCAGCTGCCGGCGCCGTCGCGCGCGGTGGGCGTGGCGCTCGCCGGAGCGGCCGGTGCCAGCAGGCACAGCGCGGTGAGTACGGGGAGGATGCGACCTGTCGAGATCGACATGGGAGTGTCCCTTCGGGAACGGCTGGTGGGTCAAGCGATGTGTTTCACCCTGCTCCGACCGCCTTACCGTTTCTTTACGGTGTTCTCTCCTGCGGCAGCGCGAGCCGTATCCTGGCCGCCATGCGGTTCGGGGTGCTGGGCCCGTTGACGGTGTGGACCACGCGTGGCGCGGTGGTCGCCGTTCCGGGGGTGAAGGTCCGAGCCCTGCTCGCCGCGCTGCTGCTGCACGAGGGGCAACCGGTGCCGGCGGATCGGCTCATCGACTACCTGTGGGGCGACGCGCCGCCGGCGAACGCCGCCGGCGCGCTGTCCGCCAAGGTGTCGCAGCTGCGCCGGGTGCTGGCCGACGCCGAGCCGGGCGCCAGGGAACTGGTGCGGTCCCCGCCTCCCGGCTACCGGATCCTGGTCGATCGCGACGATGTCGACGCCGGCCGCTTTCATCGGCTGGTGTCGGAGGCTCGCGGCGAGCAGGACAGACGCTCCCGCGTCGCGCTCTTCTCGGCCGCCCTCGCGTTGTGGCGGGGGCCCGCCTTCGCCGACTTCCGCGACGAGCCGTTCACCGCCGCCGCAGCCGCCGGGCTGGAGGAGCAATGGCTCCTCGTCAGCGAGGACCATCTCGACGACCGACTGGCGCTTGGCGAACACGCCGAGGTCGTCGGTGCGCTCGGCGGTCTGTTGGTCCGGCAGCCGCTGCGGGAGCGTGCGCGTGGGCTGCACATGCTCGCCCTGTACCGGGCGGGCCGACAGTCCGAGGCGTTGAGCAGCTACGACGAGCTGCGGGTCCGGCTCCGCGATGAGTTGGGCCTTGATCCCGGGCCGGAACTGGCCGCGCTGCACCAGCGCATCCTCGCCCACGATCCGACGCTGACCGCGCCACCGGTAGCCGCGATTCCGGCCAGCCGCGCCGTCGAGCTGACCGGCCCCGCGCTGACGAAGCTGCCGACGCCGTTGACCGAGCTGATCGGCCGCGAGACCGAAGCCGCCGAGCTGATGAAGGAGTTGGCGCACAACCGTCTGGTCACCCTCACCGGCATCGGCGGGGTGGGCAAAACCCGGCTCGCCCTGGAGGTCGCCCGGACGTCCGCGTTCCCGGACGGGGCGGCGCTGGTGGAGTTGGCGAGCATCGAGCGGTCCGACGCGCCGGACCTGGTGGACGCGTTGGCCGGCCTGGTGCTGGCAGTGCTCGACGTACGCGACGCCGCCGAGGCGGGCACGGCGAGCACGCCGGTCGACCGGCTCACCCGGGTGCTGGGCGACCGGCGGCTCCTGCTCGTGCTGGACAACTGCGAGCACCTGGTCGAACCGGTCGCGGAGATGACGGCGACACTGCTGCGAGCGGCACCCGGGTTGCGTGTGCTGGCGACCAGCCGCGAACCGCTCGGGCTCGCCGGCGAGGTCGTGCGGGCCGTTGCGCCGCTGCCCGTACCCGACTCGACCGGCGCGACCGACGTGGCCATCCTGGAGCGCTCCAGCGCGGTGCGGCTCTTCGTCGCCCGGTGCACCGCCGCGGATCGTGATTTCGTGCTCACCACCGAGAACGCCAGGTCCGTCGCCACCCTGTGTCGCCGCCTCGACGGGATCCCGCTGGCGCTGGAGCTGGCGGCCACCCAGGTCCGCGGGCTGGGCGTACGCGTTCTGGTCGCCGGGCTCGACGACAGATTCCGGTTGCTGGGTGCTCGACACAGGGGCGTACCGCCTCGGCAACGGACACTGCTGGCAATGCTCGACTGGAGCTGGCAACTGCTCACCGAGCCGGAGCGGGTGGTGTTGCGACGACTGGCCGCGTACGCCGACGGGGGTGGCATCGACGCGGTGCGGGCCGTGTGCGCGCCCGACGGTGTCCCCGCCGCGAGCATCGCGGATCTGCTGGCCCGCCTCGTCGACCGGTCGTTGGTCGTCGTCGCGCCCCGCGACGGCACCCCGCACTATCGGCTGCTGGAATCCGTCGCCGCCTTCGGCGTGGACCAGATGCAGGGCGCCGGCGAACTCGACCAGATCCGCTGGCGGGCTCACCGCCACCACGCTGACCTGGCCGAGCAGGCGCACCACCATCTGCACGGTCCCGGCCAGGGCCGCTGGTTGCGGCGGCTCGACGCCGAGTCCGCCAATCTGCGCGGCGCGCTGGACGCCGCGGTGCGTCAGGGCGACGGGGACCTCGCGCTGCGCCTGGCCAATGCGCTGAGCTGGTACTGGTTCCTGCGGGGCCGGTTCGCCGAGGCACGGCGGTCGCTCCGGGCGGCGCTGGACTGCCCGTCCGGCGCCGCCGCCCCCCGCGCCCGGGCCGCCGCCTGGCAGCTCGGGTTCGCTCTCCTCTGCGGCGACGTCGCGGACTGGCCGGCGCGTCACCGCGCGGCCGTCGAGCGGTACGCGGACGTCGACGACCCGCACGACCGCATTCGGGCGCAGTGGTTCCTCGCCTACGCGGAGGTGGACCTCGGCGACGTGGCGGCGACCGGTGACCTGCTCGACCGGATCCTGACCGAGGCGCGTCTGCTGGGCGACGAGTGGGTCCTGGCCGCCACGCTGGGCCTGCGTGCCAAGCACGCGCACGCCCGGGGCGACGGGCCGGCGGTGGCTCGCGACGGGGCCGAGAGCGCGGAGCTGTTCCAGCGGCTCGGCGACCGGTGGGGGCTGATGCAGGCCACCGAATGGCTGGGCGCCCAGGCAGGGATGGCCGGTGACTACGAGCGGGCCGACCGGCTGTACCAGGACGGGCTCCGCGTCGCGGAGGACCTGGGGCTGCGGTTCGAGATGTCCGGCCAGCTCTGTTGGCTGGGCTGGGTGGCGCTGCAACGGGGTGACTACCCGCGGGCCCGGCAGCTCTGCGCTCGTGGGCTGCGGCTGGCCACCGAGCAGGGCTCGCCGCTCGGCGTCGTCTTCGCGGAGCTGGGCCTCGCCGCCGCCGCGCGCCGTGAGGGCCTCCTCGATGCGGCGGAGGCTCACCTGCGCAACCTGCTGGACGCGGCCGCACGGCAGCAGGACGGACCTGGGCAGCCGCTCTACCTGACCGGAGTTCTCGGCGAGCTGGGGTACGTCGCCGAACTGCGTGGCGACCCGACGGCGGCGCTCGGTTGGCACCTGCGGGCCGCCGAGGTCGCGGTGGAACTCGGCGCCGACCAGGACCCGTGGCAGGTCCTGGTCGGCGTGGCCGCCGCCAGCGATGACCGCCCGCAGGACGCGGCCCGGTTGCTCGGCGCGGCGGCGGCGAGCCGGGAGGCGACGGGGCTTCCGCTGGCCCCGGCCGATAGACCCGACGTCGAACGGGCGACCGCTCTGGCCGTGGCGGGGTTGGGTGCCGAGGACTTCGCGGTGGCCTACGAGCGGGGACAGCGGCTGTCGCCCGCGGAGATCCGCGACCTCGTTCGCCGTTCGGGCCTGGCCGCCATGCCCCGCTAGCTGCACGGGCGACCAGCCGCGCCCGCCACAGCGGGCCCTGGTGCCTTCGGTCACGGGCGCAGCGCGTTGAGCACCAGGTCGGCGTACCGGCGCCACACCGCCGGATCGCGCTCATCGAGCACGATGAGCTGCCGGACCACCCCGCAGAGGAGCACCCGGATGTCCAGCACCCCGGCGTCCGGGCGGATCTCGCCGGACGATCCGGCCGCCGCCACCAACTGCCCGATCAGGTCCAGGATGCGCGCGGCGGGCACCAGCCGGCCCTCGAAGAACGCGTCGGCGAGGACCCGGTCGCGCGCGAGGCGTCCGAACAGGTCGGGCACGAAGGAACACCACTCCCGGTACGCGTCGACGCCGTCGAGTGCTGCGCGGGTGCGCTGCTCCAACTCCTCGAACTGCCGTTGGACGACCGCGACGATCAGGTCTTCCTTGCTGGGGTAGCTGCGGTACACCGTCGCGCGACCGACCCCGGCCCGCTCCGCCACCTGCGGCACCGTCACCTGGAGACCCTGCTCGCTGAAGAGCTCCCGGGCGGCGGCGATGACCCGCTCCTGGTTACGACGGGCGTCCAGACGCCGATGGGTAGCATCCGGGTCGCTCGACGTCGGTGGGGCCATGGCCTCAGTCTGCCCGCTCGGTCTCGTCGGTCAGCAGCGGCTCGTCGCCGTACACGGCGGTGAGTTCGACGTTGAGCACCGTGGCCACCCTGCCGAACGACCAGTAGTAGCCGATCACCTGGAGCACCTCGACTATCTCGCGCTCGCTGAGGATGTGCCGCACCTGGTCGAAGAGGTCGTCGGAGACGCGCGGTGACCGCACCACCTCGGCGGCGAAACGGATGAGGGTGCGGTCATAACCGGAGAGGGCCGGGTTGTCGATGTCCCGGCTGGTAATGATCTCGCGGATGGCCCGGTCGACGCCGGCCGCCTCGGACATCGGACGGTGCTGGGCCGCCTCGAACTCGCACTCGGTGTACTCGGCCACGGTGAGGATGACCAGTTCCCGCGAGCGGGCGGGCAGCTCCAGCGAGGTGAACTGCGCCCTCGCGAGCTGGATGAAGAGTGTCACCGTGCCGACCGAGTGGGTCAGCATCTTGACCATCGGGTCGGGTGGCAGGGCGGACAGGACGTCGCGGACGTCGGCCGGGATCGCGTTCGGGTCGGGGTCGGCAAGGCGGGGCATGGTTCTCTCCTGCGGTGGTCGTCGAGAAGGGTTCAGGCGGGCAGGTCGAAACCCGTCTCGCTGAGGTGACGGAACCGGCCGTCCTCGGCGTACGTCCCGAAGATGGCGATCTCCCGGCGGGCGGTGGACCCGTCGGTCAGGCTGATCTCGTAGACGTGTCGTTCGGCGTAGCGGAGACCGTCGCGCAGTTCGTCGAGGACCCGCACGGTGCCGCTGACGATCTGACCGCGTACCCGGGTCACCATCTCGACGAATCCGGCCCGATCGAGGGTCTCGCCGTCGCTGCGGTGGGTGTAGTCGGGGGCGTAGAACTCGTCGAGCGCCTCGGTCAGGTCGCGGGTCGGCTCGAAGACGACCGCGCGCAGGGCGTGGCTGATCCGTACCGGGGTCATGGGGCTCCTCGTGGGTCACTGCGGGGCATATCCGGACTCATGGGTCCGCTTAGCGCCCACCGTACCGGACTCCCGAGTCCGTTTCCGGTGACAGTCGTCACGTACCCGGGAGCAACCTTGCCCGGCACGGCGGGTGCGGGTCGGCCGTTCCGGTCGTAGCGTGGGGCGCATGCGAACCACCACGTTGGGCAGCACCGGGCCCGAGGTCGGCGTCATCGGCCTCGGCTGCATGGGCATGAGCCACGGCTACGACATCACCGGCCCTCGCGACGACGACACCTCGATCTCGGTCATCCGACAGGCACTGGACCTGGGCGCGACGCTGATCGACACGTCGGACGTGTACGGGCCGTACACCAACGAGGAACTGGTCGGGCGGGCGCTGGCCGGAGGTCACCGGCAGCGGGCCGTCCTGGCCACGAAGGTCGGCCTGGTGGCCACCTCCCTCTCCGGTGGGCCCGGCAACTCACCGAAGATCGGTAACAACGGCCGCCCGGAGCACATCCGCGCGGCGATCGACGAGAGCCTGCGCCGGCTCGGCACCGACCACGTCGACCTGTACCAGTTGCACCGGGTCGACCCGGAGGTGCCCATCGAGGAGTCCTGGGGTGCGATGGCCGAGGTCGTGGCGGCGGGCAAGGCACGGCAGCTCGGGCTGTCCGAGGTGACTGTCGCGCAGATCGCGCGGGCCCAGGCGGTGCACCCGGTGGCGTCGGTGCAGTCCGAGCTGTCACTGTGGACCCGCGACCCGTTGGCCGAGGTGCTGCCGTACTGCGCCGAGCAGGGCATCGCCTTCCTGCCGTTCTCCCCGCTGGGTCGCGGTTTCCTCGCCGGCCGGTTCACCTCGTTCGACGACCTGCCCGCCGACGACTTCCGGCGCGGCCTGCCGCGTTTCCAGCAGGACGCGCTGCGCGCCAACCTCGCCATCGTCGCCCGGGTCCGGGAGATCGCCGACCGGGCGGGCTTCAGCCCCGCGCAGGTCGCCCTCGCGTGGGTGGTGGCCCAGGGTGAGCAGGTCATCCCGATCCCCGGCACCAAGACCCCGAGGTACCTGGTGGACAACTGCGCTGCCGCCGACGTTCGGCTCAGTGCCGAGGACCTGGCCGACCTGGACGCGCTGCCCGCCCCCGAGGGTGGCCGCTACTGAGATTCGGGCGGCCCGGCACCGCGCGGCCGGGCCGCCACCGGCGGGCCGAACCTCACCCCGACACCGGGCGAGTAGAGCACGCTGACCGGCGGTCCGACCGGCGCCGGCAGCCCGGCGGCGGCCACCAACTCGTCGTCCAGGTGCAGCACCTCGGCCCGGTGCAGCGGCCAGCTCGGATGCCAGTTCGGCAGGTGCAGGGTGCGCCCGTACGCCCGGGTGTGCAGCCCCCAACGGGCGGTGAGGAAGTGTTCGAGCGGGGTCGGGTCGGCGATCCGCTCCCCCACTCGCACCACCATCCGGCTCGTCGTACCCGCCGGCCCGGGCCAGCGCCGCCGGCAGCGGTAGGTACGGCGGTCGCCGTCGCGGTCCATCCGCATCGACGACCAGAGGTACGGCAGGCGCAGCGTCACCCGCGCCACCAGCACCGGCAGCAGGCGGGACGCGTCGAGCGACCGGAACACGACCGCTCGTCGGCCGGCGTCGTCGACCGAGTAGAGCCGGACGTTGGTCTCCCAGAAGGTGCCGAAGTACGGCACTCCCGGGCCACGGCCGAAGCCCAGCCCGACCATCCGGAAGCCGATCAGGCCGACGTAGCTGACCCCCTGCACCGTGTCCGGGCGAGTGCCGGCGGGCAGCAACGGCGCGACCACCTCTGGAGCGACGGCCCAGTGCAGGAAGGTGAGGTCCTCCCAGCGCTGGCGCAGGAGCGCCCAGGGGAACGCCTGCCGGGGTGCGTGGTCGACCGGTTCGGGGTGCACGGTCTCATCGTGGCCCAAACGGTGGGCCGGTGTGGTCTCAGGCGTGCGGACCGACACTGACGGTGCCGATGGTCAGCGACGCCTTGCCCTCCAGGATCTCGCCAACCCGGTCCACTTCCTCCGCCAACGCCCGCTGCTGCGCGGCACCGAGCGTCCGCAGCGGCTCGACAGTGACGCGGATCGAGCGCCCGGAGCGGCGTTGATGCCACACGCCGGCGACCACCCCATCCACCAGCAGCACCGGATAGTTGCCGGCCTGGCCACCGGCGAGCGCCCGCTCGGCGGCGGCACCGGGAAAGAGCCGCTCGCGGGGGTGGCAGCCGACCGCGTACGCGTCGAAGTACGGCAGCAGCCGCAACCCGGACGGCCGGTCGTCGGGGAACTCGGTGTCGTCGGCGGCCACCCAGGCCCGGGTGCCCTCCACCGTCACCTCGGTCAGGTCGAGCGAGTCGAACAGCAACGTCCCCCACCCCGGCGGAACGGCCAGCCACCGGGCGAACTGTGCCGGGGTGGCCGGCCCGTACGCGTGCAGATAGCCGCGGACGAGGGCGGCCAGGGCGGCGGGGCCGGGCATCGGCGCGAAGTCGGGCAGCCATCGGGTCGGGCTGGCGTACGTGCTGACCCGACCGCGGTTCGGGCCGAAGCAGATCATCCCGCCCCGGGTGGCGGCGGTCATCGCGGCCATCCACCGGGGCCACTTGTCCTGGAACGCCTCCATGACCAGGTCGCCCGCCCACGGGCCGGTGCGGGCGACGATCTCCTCGGTCAGCTCGGCGGTGGTCAGGTCGGCCTCGGCGACCGCGTCGGCGATGGCCGCGAGGACCTGCTCGGTCTGCCGGGGCGTCAGCAGGACCACGCTCCGCTCCCAGGACGGCGTCGGCAACGCGGTCAGCGCGCCGACCCACATCGGTAGGTCCGCCGCGGCGAGCAGGTGCACGGTCCCGCGCGGCCCACGGGTCTTGACCAGCGTGCGGTCCCTCCACAGTGCCCGGCGCACCAGGTCGCGGGTCGCGCCCGGCACCCGCAGCCCGATGGACAGTTCGGCGGCCGACGCGATCTGGGCGTGCGCGCCGCACATCGTCGACACCACGTCGGCGACCCGTGCGGCGTCCGGTGCCGCGTCCGGTGCCGCGTCCGGTGCCGACGGGGAGAGCCGGTGCCGGGCAAGCCGTCGGGCGGACACCTGAGCCCAGCTCAGTTCGGTCATCGCAGGCCCGCGAAGAACGCGCGGATGTCCGCCGCGTGCGCCAGCGGCTCGTCCATCGCCACGAAGTGGCTGCCCGGGTTGCCCTGCGGCCAGTGGACGATGGTGTTGTCGCGCTCGGCGAGGCGGCGCATCAGCGCGGACCCGCCGCCGTACACACCGGACGGCACCCGCCGCTGGCCCGTGGGCCAGGCGAATCCGCCGTCGTCGGTGATGGTGAGTCGCTCGTACATGGGCCACGACGACGTTCCGGACGTGCCGGTGAACCAGTAGAGGCTCACGTTGGTGAGCAGGTGGTCGCGGTCGATGGCCTGCTCCGGCGTCGGCACCGTCATGGTGAACTCCTTGAACTTCTGCATCATCCAGGCCAGCAACCCGACCGGCGAGTCGTTCCAGGCGTACGCGAAGGTCTGCGGCGCTGCGCGCAACAGGGCGTGGTGGTCGACGCCGCCGCTCATCCACCGCTGCATCTGCTCCCACTCGCCGCGTTCCGCCGCGCTCATGTCCGGCACGTCGGCGGCGGTCGGGAAGCCGAACCCGCCGTCGATGTGCACGCCGACGACGTGCTCCGGCGCCACCGCCGCCACCCGCGGCGCGACGTACGCGCCGAGGTCGCCGCCCTGGGTGCCGTAGCGGTGATAGCCGAGGCGGGCCATCAGCTCCGCCCACATCCGGGCGAGCCGGTCGATCGTGAACCCGGCCGGGGGTGCCTGTGAGAAACCGTAGCCGGGCACCGACGGCACCACCAGGTGGAACGCCTGCGTGGGATCCGCGCCGTGGGCGCGCGGGTCGGTCAGCGGGCCGATCAGCTCGGTGAACTCGACCACGGAGTTCGGCCAGCCGTGCGTCACCAGCAACGGCAGCGCGTCCGGCTCCGGAGAGCGGACGTGCAGCAGGTGCACGTCCAAGCCGTCGATCTGGGTGACGAGTTGGGGGAGGTCGTTCAACCGCGCCTCGTGCGCCCGCCAGTCGTAACCACTCGCCCAGTACGCGGCCAGCTCACGGAGGTAGTCCACCGGCACCCCCCGGCTCCAGCCGGTGCCGGGCAACGAGCGGGGCCACCGGGTGCGGGAGAGGCGGTCACGCAGGTCGTCGAGGTCCGACTGCAGGATGTCGAGGCGAAATGGCGTCATGCCGGAAACGCTACGGCCCATATAGGACAGGTTCTGGCACACATCGCTGGCATTCTGGAACCATGTCCGACACCCCCGCCCGCCTGCTGGGCCTCCTGTCACTGCTGCAGACGCCCCGCGAGTGGCCCGGCAGCGAACTGGCCACCCGGCTCGGCGTCAGCCTGCGCACCATCCGCCGCGACGTGGAGCGACTACGCGACCTCGGCTACCCGGTGCAGGCGACGATGGGCGCGATCGGCGGATACCGTCTGGTCGCCGGCAAGGCGATGCCGCCACTGTTGCTCGACGACGACGAGGCGGTGGCGATCGCGGTCGGCCTGCGCACCGCAGCCGGTCACGCGGTGGCCGGCATCGAGGAGGCCTCGGTACGGGCGCTGGCGAAGCTCGAACAGGTGCTGCCGTCCCGGCTGCGTCACCGCGTCAGCGCCCTGGGGGCGGCCACCGAACCGCTGCTCACCTGGGAGCGACCGACCGTCGACCCGGAGCACCTGAGCGCGCTGGCCGCCGCGGTCAACAACCGGGAGCAGCTGCGGTTCACCTACCGCCGTCGCGACGGCGTGGACGCCGAACGGCTCGTCGAACCGTACAAACTGGTGTCGGCCGGCCGGCGCTGGTACCTGGTGGGCTACGACAACGACCGCGACGACTGGCGGATCTTCCGAGTCGATCGGATCACCGGCCTGCGACCCACGCGGACCCGGGTCGCCGCCCGGCAACTGCCGGCGTCCGACGCCGCCTCGTTCATGACGGAGAAGCTGCTTGAGCTGACGCCCGTCTACCGGGCGGTGGTGACGCTGCACGCGCCGGTCGAGCGGATGGCGGGCCCGCTCGGTGGCGCCGACGTCGATCTGGAGCCGATCGACGCGACCTCGTGCCGGCTGCGCAGCAACGCCGACACGCTGGAGTGGCTGGCGTGGCGCCTGCTGACGCTCGGTTGCGACATGGAGGTCCACGAGCCGCCGGAGCTGATAGCGCACCTGCGGCAGCTCGGCAGCCGGGCCACCCGCGCCGCCGGCCCATCCGCAGCGTAGGACGACCGACCGGCCCGGGCATCGGCGCGCCGGCCCGCCGTAGGCTTGATGGAGCACAAGCGTTCAGAATAGGCGTTTTGGGAGGAACTGGACGTGACGCAGAGCGACGCGGAGCTGGTCGTGCTCGCACAGGCGGGCGACGCGGGCGCGCTTGGGGCACTGCTGGCGCGGCACGAGGCTGGGATGCGGGCCGTCGCGCTGAGCGTCCTCGGTTACGGGCCGGACGCCGAGGACGCGGTGCAGGACACCATGGTCATCGCCCTGCGTCGCATCGGCGAGGTCCGTGACCCGAACGCCGTCGGCCCCTGGTTGCGGGCCATCGTCCGCAACAACAGCCGGATGGCGTTGCGCGGGCCCAGAGCCGTCCCGGTCGCCGAACCCGAATGGTTCGCCGGCCCCGCCGACACACCCACACCGGAGGAGGCACTGGACCGCGCCGCGATGCGCGACTGGGTGTGGCATTCCGTCGGGCAACTGTCCGAACCTGACCGCCTCGTCACCCTGCTGCGGTACTTCAGCGACGCGTCCTCGTACGAGCAGATCGCGGCCGTGTGTGGCGTGCCGATCGGCACCGTCCGTAGCCGCCTCAGCCACGCCCGCCGAGCGCTCGCCGGCGGCCTCCGGACGGCGGCGGACTCCGCGCACACGGACGTCACCGCCTCGAACGACTCACGCTGGCGCGAGGGCCGCGACATGATCGCCACGGCGATGGACGGCGACTTCGAGCGGGTGGTCCGCGAGAGCTGGTGGCCGGACGCCGAGATGGTCGTGCCGGGCGGCCCGCGCGGTGGCCGGGACCTGGCGATCAACGGCATGAACCGCGACCTGGCTGCCGGGGTACGTCAGCGGCTGCGCAACGTGGTGGCCAGCGGCGACATGCTGATCTGGGAGACCGACCTGATCAGCCCGCCCGACGACCCGGAGCACTGCCCACCCGCGGCGCTGTGGTTGCAGGTGCTGCGCGAGGGCCGGGTCCGCCAACTCACCCTCTTCCACCCCGTCCCGGCGCGGGTCTGAAGAAACTTCCCCGACCGAGCGAACTTTTCCCTCGACCCGCGCATCTGGTCCGCGTCATGCACCAGTTGCCGTATCGGCGGACGCCGCGCGGCTCTCGGATCGGGAGATAGTTCATGGGTTCCACCAGCCACGACGTCAGCGCCCTCGCACCCGGTGCCCACACGTTCACCGTGGATGGCGTTCGGCAGGTCTACCACGTCGCCGGCACCGGCCCGGTCTGCGTGGCGCACTCCGGCGGCCCGGGCATCGAGTGGGCGTACCTGCGCACGCCCAGCCTTGAGACGCACTTCACCATGGTCTACGTCGAGCCGGTGGGTACGGGCGCGTCGGGGCAGCTCGACAACTCCGACGACTACCGTCTGGACACGTACGTCCGGTTCCTGCACGCTGTCGTCGAGCACCTCGGCGAACCCCGGGTGTACCTCCTCGGGCACTCGCACGGCGGTTTCGTCGTCCAGCGGTACGCCCTCGACCACGCCGACCGGGTCGCCGGCCTCGCTCTGTACGACACCTCGCCCGTCACCGGCGCCGAGTTCTGGGCCGAGGCCATGGCTGGCCTCGCCGCCTACCCGCAGCGGCACCCGGACCGGCCGGAGGCGGCCGCGGTGCCGGCCGCCTTCGGGCAGATCGGCGGCGCGACGGACGACGAGTCGCTGGGGGTCGCCCTGCGCGCCGCCCTGCCGGTGTACTTCGCGGACTTCTGGGGCCGACAGGACGAGTTCGCCCCGTTTCGGGCGGCCGTCCGGATCTGGTCGACGCCGGCCGGCGCGCAGGACCCCACGCCCTTCGACGTACGGGAGAACCTCGGTGAGATCACCGTGCCGGTCGTGGTGATCGTCGGGGCGTACGACTTCATCTGTGGCCCTCGCTGGGCCGAGCAACTGCACGCGGGGCTTCCGGACTCGCAGCTGGTGACGCTGGAGCGAAGCGGACACTTCGCGCACATCGAGCAGCCGGTGGAGTTCACCGACGCCGTGGCGGAGCTGCTGAAGCGTTGACCCACCGTGGCAACACGCGCCCCGAGGTCCGTTCGTCACACCGGGCAGGCCTCGGGGGGCGGGCGCGTTGCACGGTCATAGGCTGAGCGCTTTGCTGCACCGTGACGAAGAGGAGACCGCCGTGAGCCAGACCGAACGGATGGATTCCGTCGACGAGTGGAACGTGGCCGAGGACGACGGGGTGCTGGACGCCTCCGACACCCTTGACGACGACCGGGTCGGTGACCCCCTGGACACCGGCATCGTCGCCGAGGACCACTGGACGGCCGCCAACCGGTTCGGCACCACGCCCGCCGAGGAGCGGGCGGGCGAGTCCCTGGAGCAGTACCTCGCCCAGGAGGTGCCGGATGTCGACCCGTACGCCGAGGGTGGCGACGACGAGGACGAGCTGACCCGTCGGGGGTACGAGGCGGAGGCGCGCGCCGGCCGGCTCGTCGCCTACGACGAGGGAGTCCGCGAGGACGACGAGGCCGAGTCGGTGGCGTGGGACGCCGGGATCGACGCGGGTGCCGCCAGCGCGGAGGAAGCGGCGATCCACGTGGTCGAGGACCCGGACGGAACCGGCGACGGCCCGTTGCGCTGACGCCGTGCCCGCCGCGCCCGGCACCTCGCGGGGTGCCGGGCGCGGCGGGGCCGGTCAGTGAATGACGACCGGCGTCTTGACCTGCTCGCCCTGCGGGTCGTCGAGCTGCGCCGGCTGACGTCGGCGCGGCAGGAACGCCGCCGGGATGATCGTGAGCACGACCAACGCGAACGCGACCCAGAACGTGTTGGCGAACGACTTGGCGGCGAAGTCGAGCCCGCGCTCGATGATCGACGGGTCAACCGGCATCTGCTGGAGCAGCTCCGGCCGCTGCTGAGCGGCGATGGCCAGCCCGGCCTCGGTGACCGGCTTGCCGCTCTCGTCCACCAGGCCGGGGATCTGCCGGGAGCCGTTCAGCTCGTTGGTGAGGATCACCGACATCACGGCGGCACCGACCGAGCCGCCGATCTGCTGGAGGATGTTGACAAGCGTCGAGCCGCGAGCCACGTCGTTGGCCGACAATGTCCGCAGGGCCGACGTCATGATCGGCATCATCGTGCCGCCCATGCCCAGGCCCATCACGAACAGCGAACCGCCGAGCAGCCAGTACGAGGTCTGCGGGTCGACCTGGGTGAAGCCGAAGAACCCGACGACGATGAGACCCAGCGCGAACGGGACGGTACGCCCGATCGGCACCCGGTCGGCCAGCGTGCCGGCGATCGGCATGGTGATCATCGCGCCGATGCCCTGCGGGGCCATCAGCAGACCGGCGGCCAGCGTCGACTCACCGCGCACCTGCAGGAAGTAGCTCGGGAACAACAGGCCGGCGCCCATGAACGCGATGATGAACACGAACATCGTCACCGACGCGATGGTCAGGCTGCGGTTGCGGAACAGCCGCAGGTCGAGCAGCGGGTGCCGGGGCTTGAACGAGTAGAGCACGAACGCCACCACCAACGCGCCGCCGACCAGCATCGGGGCCCAGACCTTGGCCTCGCCGAAGGTGCCCGCCTCCGGCAGGGACGACACGCCGTAGAGGAAGAGGGCGAGGCCCGGCGAGAGCATCAGCATGCCGACGAAGTCGAACGACTCGGACGGCTCGGGCGCGTCCTTCGGCAGCGCGAACTGCGCGTAGATCAGAGCGATCACGCCGATCGGCAGGTTGATCAGGAAGATCCAGTGCCAGCTGGCGGTGTCGATGAGCCAACCACCGAGGATCGGGCCGCCGATCGGCCCCAGCAGCATCGGGATGCCGAGGACGGCCATCAACCGGCCGATCCGGTGCGGGCCGGCTGCCCGGGTCATGATGGTCATGCCCAGCGGCATGAGCATGCCGCCACCGAGGCCCTGTAGGACCCGGTAGCCGATCAGCTCACCGATGGTGTCGGCCATGGCGCAGAGGCCCGACCCGATGGTGAACAGGGTCAGCGCCACCATGTAGAGCCGTTTGGTGCCGAACCGGTCCGCCGCCCACCCGCTGAGCGGGATCACGGTGGCGAGGGCGAGGGTGTAGGCGGTCATGGTCCAGGCGACGCGGGCGTAGGACGCGTCGAACTCGCTCTGGAATTTGGGCAGCGCCACGCTGACCACCGTCACGTCGAGGATCGACATGATCGCGCCAAGGACGACGACGCCCGCCACCTTGAGCACCGCAGCGTCGAGTTTGTCCGATGTCGCGATGGATTGCTGTGTCACTAACTCTCCCGAAGTCGATTGAGCCGGCCGATGGTGGGCGGTGGCGTCGATGCCGCGCCTACCGGGCGCGGGGCGCGACGTGCCGGGGCAGCGACGCGCCGAGGCAGACTAACCGCCAGTTGTGACGATTCGCCGCCGGATTTCGTGACCGGCCGGCCGCGTATCCGAACGGCCGTGCGATTTTGGCTGGACGTCGGGGTGGCAATCAGCCGGCAGAGCCGCGAGCTAGGGACGGGTCGAGGTCCGGATCAGCGCGGTGAGGCCCCGGGTTCGGCTGTGCGACGGCCAAGCGATCACCGTCGTGACGGTTGGCGCGTCCACCACTGGCACGTGCCGGGCCTTGTTCGCGCGCCTCTCTTCCCGTCGGTGGCCGCGCGGATTGGGGGGCGTGCTGGGCTGGCCCCTCGATCGGCCTGTTGACCGGGGTGATCGTTGTGGGCTAGTGGTGCTCACGTTCGTCGGTGGTAGTGGTTGCGGCGGGGGACCTGTTCGGGGTCAAGCCAGGCCGGTGGCACGAATTCGGGGTGGCCGTCGCCCGCCAGTCGCACCGCCCAGTCGCTGTGGTGCAGGTGACGGTGGTGGTGGCCGCAGAGCAGGACGGCGTTGGTGAGGCTGGTGTCGCCGCCATCGGCCCAGTGGTGGATGTGGTGGGCGTCGCACCAGCGCGGTGGTCGGTCGCAGCCCGGGAAGGCGCAGCCCCCGTCCCGCAGCACCAGAGCTCGCCGGAGGGGGCCGGTGATGAGACGACGTTGTCGGCCGAGGTCGAGTGGTTGGCCGGCGCCGCTGAGGACGGCGGGGAGGATGGCGGCGTCGCAGGCGAGACGGCGCACGGCCTCGGGGGTGAGGTGCAGGCCGGTGTCGAGGGTGCCGGTGCCCAGTTGCCGGGTCAACCCGTCGTAGCTGGTGGTGACGACGATCTGGGCGGGATCACCGCCGTGCTCGGGCAACTCGCCGGTGCGCAGGGCGAGGCGGCACACGTCGCCGAGAGCGTCGTGCCGGCGTTGCCCGGGAGAGCGCTGGTCGTCCGGGCCCGAGGGTGCGCTGAGCGGGTCGATGGCGGCGCGGAGCAGCCCGGCGGTCTCGCCGTCGAGGATGCCGGTGAGTCGCAGGCGGCCGTCGGTGAGGGTGGAGAGGGTGAGGTGACGGTCGCGGGTGGCGCGGCGGGCCTCGGCGTCCAGGGCGGCTTTGGCGGCGGCGTCGGCGATGTCGGGTGCGACGTGATCGAGGATGCGGGTGCTGAGTTTGCGTAAGAGGGTGGGATCGAATTGCCCGGCCCAATCGACGAGCACTCCGAGGGCTTTGTCGGCGGCCTCGGGACCGGCGGCGGTCTGCACGCTGTCGACCGTGTCGGCGATGACCCGAGCCTGGTCGACGGTGATGTGGCCATCGGCCAGTGCGTGGCGTACGCCAGGGTTTCCGACGTCCAGGACGGCGGCGAGGTCGACGAGGCGGCGGGCGGCCGGGATGGTGAGGCGTAACCGTTCACGGAGCCAGACCGCGGTGGAGGAGGCGCCCTGCGCGGTGGCGTTGCCTCGACCGTCGAGCTCACGGATCAGGGCCAGCTTCAGTGCGGCGAGACGCTGCTCGATGCGGTACGCGGTGTCGAGCGCGGCGATCAGCTCGTCCTCGGACTGTGCCCACGTGGCCGTGTCGGCGCAGGCCGCGATGGCACCCTCTGCCTGCGTCAACTCTTCGACCACGACCCGAAATCTAGTACAGCTGTACGACAGCTTCAGGCATCATGATCGATCCACAGCATGGCCAGCCCAGGCGGCAAGCGGGCCCAGGCGGCAAGCCGTCGATCTGGCTGCCATGACCGGCAGGGAACTAGTTGCTGCGCTTGCTGGCGTCGAGGGCGGCCTGCTCCACTCGCTGGCGGTAGTCCGGCCACCATGACTCGTCCACGGGGGGCAGGTTGTCGTTCCTGGGCAACAGCCCGGCCGTGCCGTCGATGAGTTCGCGCACGATGTCAGCGTGGCCGGCGTGCCGTTGGGTGTCCGCGATGACGTGGACCAGGACGTGGTGCAGGGTGACCGCCGAATCGCCCCACCACGGCACGTTGCCCACCTCATCCAGGGCAAGGGCTTCGATTGTGCTGTCGGCGTGGGCGATCGCGCGGCGGTACGTTGCCACGATCTCGTCGCGGGTCTCATCCGCGCTCGCCCACATGTCGGCATTGGCCTCCGCCCCGTCGCCGACGTACGGCAGCTCCTGCTCGAACGGTCGGCCGAACACGACGCCGAAGTAGAGGATCTCCATGGCGGCCGAGTGCTTCACCAGCCCGAGCAGGTTGGTAGCGGTCGGGGTCAGCGGACGCCGAATGTCGTATTCGCCGAGCCCGTCGAGCTTCCACAGCAGCGACTCGCGGCCGCCCTTCAAGTAACTGTGCAGGTCCGCTTTCATCGCGGCACTATGGCATCCGGTCGGGTGTCCGCGCTGCCCGAACAATCCGCGAAGCTCAGGATCGGCAGGAAACCCCCTACACCGTGACCACCGGCACGGCGGCGGTCAACGCCCAGTCGTGCCCGATGTCGGCGGCCGCGCGCAGCAGCCTCGGAAGGTGCTCCTCGCGCAGGGTCTCCAGCGAGGTCTCGGCGGCGTGCACTGTCACGTTGATGGCGGCGACGACCCGCCCGTCGCCGTCGCGTACGCCGGTGGCGACGGACCGGATGCCCGGCGCCAAGTCCTGGTCGGCGAGCGCCCAGCCCTTGGCCCGGACCTCACGCAGCACGGCGTCGAGGTCGCCCGGTGCCGGCTGCCAGCGCGGCGTGATGCCGGAGCGGCTGGGTTCGGCGAGGACGGCCGCCAGCGTGTCCGGTGGGAGGGCCGCGAGCAGCACCTTGCCCATCGACGTCGCGGGGGCCGGGAAGCGGGTGCCGATGGTGACGCCCAGGGTGACGATCTTGGGGACGGCCACCCGGGCGACGTAGACAATGTCGCTGCCGTCGAGCTGGGCCATCGAGGTCGACTCGTTGGTCTGCGCGACGAGCTTCTCCATGTGCGGCCGGGCCACGTCCCACATGTTCAGCGCGTTCACGTACGCCATCCCGAGCTCCAGGACGCGCGGGGTGAGGGTGTGGCCGCGGCCGACCGCGCGGACGTAGCCCAGCGATTCGAGTGTGATGAGGATGCGCCGGACGGTGGGGCGCGCCAGACCGGTGGCGGCGGCGAGCTCGCTGAGCGTCATCGAGGGGCAGGCGGGACGGAAGGAGCGCAGGACGTCGAGGCCACGGGCGAGGGCCTCGATGAAGTCGGGCCCGGCGCCCCTTCCGTTGTCACTCATGTCCTTAATGCTTCCATTGCGCCGACCCGGCGTCCCACTCGGTGTACTGGTACGGGTTCTCCAGGATCGCGGTCTCGGGGACGTCCGGGTTCATGCCCCGCTGCCACGCCTCCTCCCCCATCGTCTCGCGCAGGTGGTCGATCGTCGCGGCCACCCTGGCCCTCGCGGCGGCGAGGTCGACGCCGACGAGTCGGCCGTCCCGCTTCACGACCCGGCCACCCACCAGCACGGTGTGCACGTCGGCACGCTGGGCCTGGAAGACGACGTGACCGTGCGGGTTCAGGATCGGGAACATCGCCGGCGAGGCGTCGTTCTTGATCAGGACGACGTCGGCCTGGCGGCCGGGGGTGAGCGCGCCGATCGTGGCGTCCATCCCGAGGGCGCGGGCGCCGCCTCGGGTGGCCCACTCGACGACCTGCTCGGCGCGCAGGTGGCAGTGGGTGATGGTCTCCTGCTTGGCGTGTGCCTCCAGGTGCTCCCGGGAGCGGTCCGCGCCGAGCGTGCTCCGCATCGCGGAGAAGAGGTCGCCGCTCCACCACACGCTGGTGTCCATCGACAGTGACACCGGGATGTCGTGGTGGCGCAACTGCCAGGTGGGTGGGTAGCCCTGGCCGGCGCTCTGCTCACTCTCGGTGGAGACGGAGACCGAGCCGCCGGTCGCGGCGATCCGGTTGTACGAGTCCTGGGTGAGCGTCGCCGCGTGCACGTACACGGTCGAGGGGTTCATGAACCCGTTCTCGTGCATCAGCCGGATGCCGTCGTCGTTGGTGGCGCCCCACACGCCCGCGTGGGTGGTCACCGCGGCGCCCAACTCCCGGGCCACCTCGAACGCGGCCCGTTCCGGGAAGGCGGGGTCGCCGGTGACGTCGAACGCCAACTGGAAGCCGGCCAGCTTGCCACCGTCGAGGCGGCGGCGGTGGAAGTCGCGGAACTCCGGCGAGGTGGCCCACTCCCACGGCCCCTGCTGGATGTTGCCGTAGGCGAGCACGAATCGTCCGTCGACCGCCTCCAGGGCGTCCACGGCGGCGTCGGCGTGCTCGGGTGTCTGCAAGCCGTGCGACCAGTCGACAGTGGTGGTGACGCCGGCGTCGATCGCCTCGATCGCGCCGAGCAGGTTGCCGGCGTAGACGTCCTCGGGTCGGAACAGCTTGCCCGACTCCAGGTAGTACCAGACGAAGTACTGCGTCAGGGTCCAGTCGGCGCCGTACCCACGCATCGCGGTCTGCCACAGGTGCCGGTGGGTGTCGACCATGCCGGGCATGAGGATGCCGTCGGTGGCGTCGATCTCCAGGGCGTCGTCGGGTGCGGTGAGGCCGACGCCGACCTGTGCGATCCGGCCGCCGATGACCAGCACGTCGGCGCCGGGCAGCACCGCGCGGGCGTCGTCCATGGTGAGAACCAGGCCGTTACGGAAGACCACCGGCCGGTCGGTTGCGCTCATCGCCACCCATTCCTTTCGGGGGTACGAGGGAAATCCGGACCGTTGTCCGCTGTGCGGCCAGCCCGAGTGGCACGAGTGTGGCCCCGGTCACGATTGGTGTCAAGGGCGTGGTTTCGCCCGACGAACGAGCCGTTGACAGGCACCCTTCGGTGTCGCAAGCCGTCTCGGCGGACAGGTGTCCGCAGAACGGGCGGAAACATGGTGCAGCATTCGACAGGCCCACTGGCCGGCCTGCTCGTCGCGGACTTCTCCCGGATCCTCGCCGGGCCGTACGCGACGATGCTCCTGGCCGACCTGGGCGCCCAGGTGATCAAAGTGGAGAGCCCCGGTGGCGACGACACCCGCACCTGGATGCCGCCCACCCGCGACGGGGTCTCGACGTACTACCTCGGCATCAACCGCAACAAGCGGTCGGTCGCCCTGGATCTCAAGAAGCCCGACGACCTGGCCGCCGCACAGGAGCTGGCCCGCCGCGCCGACGTGCTGATCGAGAACTTCCGGCCCGGTGGCCTCGCCCGGTTCGGCCTCGACTACGACACCGTCACCGCGACCAACGACAAGATCGTGTACGCGAGCATCAGCGGCTTCGGCACCGGCGCCGGTAGGGACTTCCCCGGCTACGACCTCATGGTGCAGGCCATCTCGGGCCTGATGAGCCTCACCGGCGACCCGGACGGCTCGCCGTACCGGGCCGGGATCTCGGTCTTCGACGTGATGGCCGGGCTGCACGCGAGCATCGGCATACTCGCCGCGCTGCACCGCCGTGGCGAGACCGGACGAGGCCAGCACGTCGAGGTCAACCTGCTCAGCTCGGCGCTGTCCGGGTTGGTCAACCACTCCAGCGGCTACGTGGCCGGCGGCACCGTCCCGTTCCGGATGGGCAACGCGCACCCCAGCCTCTTCCCGTACGAGCCACTGCCCACCGCCGACGGGGAACTGATCGTCATCGCCGGCAACGACGGGCAGTTCCGCAAGCTCTGCCAGGTGCTCGACCTGCCCGACCTGCCGGACGACACGCGTTTCGGCCGCAACCAGGACCGCACGGCCAACCGCGAACAGTTGCGGCCCCTGCTGGTCGAACGCCTCGCCAAGCGGACCAAGGACGAGTGGTTT
This sequence comes from Micromonospora sp. NPDC050784, assembly GCF_044456765.1. Classification (NCBI taxonomy): domain Bacteria; kingdom Bacillati; phylum Actinomycetota; class Actinomycetes; order Micromonosporales; family Micromonosporaceae; genus Micromonospora; species Micromonospora sp. NPDC050784. Next base: position 172,398 of record NZ_JBITGG010000017.1, read on the forward strand.
CGGGACCTGCTCGCCGCCGGCGTCCCGTGCGCGCCGATCAACACCATCGACGGTGGTGTGGCGCTCGCCGAGGAGTTGGGGCTCGACCCGGTCGTCACCGTCGGGGACGTGCCCGGTGTCCGCAACCCCATCACCTTCTCCGACACCCCGGCCCGGTACGAGCTGCCGCCGCCAGGGCTCGACGAACACGGCGAGGAGATCCGCGCGTGGCTCAAGAACTGAGCTTCCCCACCGGGATCGGCACCTCCGGCCCGACCACCATCTCCCTGCTCGGGCAGGACCTGGCCGCCGACCTGATGGGCACTGTGGGCTTCGGCGAGCTGGCGTACTGGCTGGTCGCCGGCCACCGCCCCACTCCGGGTGAGGTACGGGTCTTCGAGGCGGTGCTGGTGGCACTCGCCGACCACGGCTTCACCCCGACGGCGATCGCCGCCCGGCTGACGTACCTGTCCGCGCCCGAGTCGTTGCAGGGCGCGCTCGCCGCCGGCCTGCTCGGTGGCGGCTCCCGCTTCCTCGGCGTCACCGAGGACTGTGGACGCTTCCTCGCCGACACGCTCGCCCAGGCCGGCGAGATGACCGACTACGACACGGTGGCGCTCGACGCGGTCACCCGGGCCAAGCAGGAGCGTCGACTGGTCCCCGGGCTCGGGCACCCCGTACACAAGGAGCAGGACCCGCGCACCCCCGTCCTGATCCGGATCGCCACCGAGGAGGGCCTGCACGGCCCGCACCTGCGGCTGTTCGAGGCGATCGGCCGCGTACACCCGCAGGTGCTCGGCCGCACCCTGCCGCTCAACGGCGCCGGAGTCTGCGGGGCGGCCCTCGCCGACCTCGGGCTTCCCGTCGAGATGCTGCGCGGCTTCGCCCTGCTGGCCCGTGCGGCGGGGCTGCTCGGGCACCTCGCCGAGGAGCGACGCCGGCCGCTCGGCATGGACATCTACCGCACCGTCGACCGCAACGCCGTCTACGAACCCTGACCCCCTCGTCCACCCCCGAAAGGAGCGGGAATGGCCTCCATCGTCGCGGTCATCGCCTCCACCCACCACCCCTTCTACTACCGGGCGAGCACGGCCACCGGCGAGGATCGACCACCGTTCGCCGACGAGTGGACCCGCAAGATCCTGGCGTTCCGGGAGACGTTGACCCGGGCCCGACCCGACGTGCTGGTGATGGTCGGCTCCGACCACTTCCACCAGCTCTGGCTGGACAACATGCCGCAGTTCCTCGTCGGCAAGGCGCCCCACTACGACGCCAACTGGTACAACGAGGAGCGCGAGTTCGGGCTGCCCCGGATGCTGCTCAAGGGCCAGGAGGACCTGTCCGGGCACATCCTGCGGGCCGGGCTCGACGCCGGGTTCGACCTCGCGTTCAGCAACGAGCTGCGCATCGACCACAGCATCACCTGCCCGATCATCACGCTGCGGCCCGAGGCCGACCTGCCGATCGTGCCGATCTACACCAACATCTTCGCGCCGCCGCTGCCGCAGCCGAAGCGCTTCGTCCAGCTTGGCCAGAGCATCCGGGAGATCGTCGAGTCGTGGCCGTCGCACCTGCGGGTGGCCGTCATCGGCACCGGCCACCTCTCACTGGAGCTGGGCGGCCCTCGGCAGTTCGGCCCGCACGGCCCGGACCCGGAGTTCGACCAGCGGGCCGTCGAGTGGATCGCCAACGGCGACCTGGACGAGTGCCTGCGCGAGGTCACCCTGGACAGCCTCCACTCACCGGGCAACGCCACTCACGGCTTCATGGACTTCATGCTCATGATGGGCGTGGCCGGTGCCGGCGTGAAGGCCGACTACGTCGACACCCTCGACCTGTTCCACACCATGGAGGCGTACTTCACCTGGTATCCGAACGGAGCGCCGACGGCATGAGCAAATATCTGCTGAACAAGTTCCTCTTCATGGTCGACCGGGACCCGGAGCTGGTCGAGCGCTACCGCAGCGAGCCGCGCGAGCTGGTCGCCTGGTGGGAGGCCGAGTGCGCCAACACGGTGCTGAACTGCCACACCGGCGAGGCGAGCACCTGGCTGCGCTTCGACGACGTGGAGCGCGAGGCGTTGGCCACCCACGACCACGTGAAGCTCTTCGAGTTGGGCGCGCACCCGTTCCTCACCCTGACCCTCTTCATCGCCCTCTTCGAGCGGGACAACACCGAGCCGTTGGAATACCAGAAGTCCTACGGCGCACGGCTGGCCCACTTCTCGATGCCCTACCCGGACATCGCGACGTGATCCGCGCGGCCCTGCTCACCACCTGCGGCACGCCGCCGACGATCGCCGAGCGGCCGGTGCCCGCGCCGGCCGACGGTACGGTGGCGGTCACCGTCGAGGCCGTCCCGATCACCCCGCTGGACCTGCTCTGCGCCAGCGGCACCAGCTACTTCGGCCCGCCGACGACCCCGTACGTGCCGGGCGTGCAGGGGGTTGGTCGGCTCGCCGACGGTACACCTGTCTGGTTCGGCACGTCGGCCGGGATGCGCTCCGGTGTCGACGGCAGCATGGCGAGCACGGTCACGGTGCCCACCGCCGACGTGGTGGCGCTGCCGGCCGGCGTACCGCTGACCCTTCTCGCGGCCCTCGGTCTCTCCGCGGTCGCCGCACACGCGGCGCTGACCCACGCCGGCGGCCTGGCGGCCGGCGACCAGGTCATCGTGCTCGGCGCCGGAGGTGTGGTCGGTCAGGCCGCCGTCCAGCTCGCCCTGCTCGGCGGCGCCCGCCGCGTCATCGCCGTGGCCCGTTCGGCCTCGGCGCGAGCCCGCGCCGAGAAGCTCGGCGCCGCCGTCACCGTTCCGCTGTTCCCCGACGACGATGTCGCGTCGATGGCCGACCGGCTGCGCCACGCCGCCGACGGGCCGGTCGACCTCGTCCTCGACCCGGTCTTCGGTGTCCCGGCCGCGGCGGCGCTGCGGGTGCTACGCCCGGCCGGGCGACTGGTCAACCTGGGCAGCGCGGCCGGCGCGACCGCGCCCATCGAGTCCGCCGTGCTGCGCAGCGGCGCCCTGCGGATGATCGGCTACACCAACAACGGGTTGTCGACCGCCGAGCGGACCGCGGCGCTGACCCTGGTGGCCGGGCACGCGGCGGCCGGCCGGCTCACCGTCGACCACGAGATCGTGCCCTTCGACGCCATCGCGGACGCCTGGGCCCGGCAGGACGCCGGCAGCACCGCCGGCCGGATCGTCCTCGCACTCTGACCTGGCCCGGCCCCAGCCAGGGATCGCGGAACCGTGGATAAACCGCACCTGGTTGGGGTTCGGCAGCGGTGCGACGGTCGGTCCATGACACCTTCCACCTACACCGTCGCTGGTCACTGGATCGGTGGCGAGACCGTCACCGGCTCCGCCGGCACCCTTCCCGTCGTGAACCCGGCCACCGGCGAGGTCGTCGCCGAGACCCCGGCCGGCACCGCCGTCGACGTCGACCGCGCCGTCGCCGCCGCCCGAGCCGCCTTTGCGGCCTGGTCGGCGACCACCCCGCAGCACCGGGCGGACGTGCTGCGCCGCCTCGGCGCCGGCCTCGCCGCCCGCATCGAGGAGATCGCCCAGGCGATCACCGCCGAGATGGGCTCCCCGATCGGTATGTCCCGGACCGCCCAGGTCGCGTTCCCGGCCGCGGTGGTCGAGTCCATCGCCGGCCTGGCCGACGACTTCGCCTGGACCGAGGAGGTCGGCAACTCGTTGATCGTCCGCGAGCCGATCGGCGTGGTCGGCGCGATCACGCCGTGGAACTTCCCACTTCAGCAGATCGTCTCCAAGCTGGCGCCGGCCCTGCTCGCCGGCAACACGATGGTCTTCAAGCCGTCCGAGAACGCCCCGCTGACCGCGCGAATCCTCGCCGAGGTCGCCGCCGAGGCCGGCGTACCGGCGGGTGTCTTCAACGTCGTCTACGGCACCGGCGCGACCGTCGGCGAGGCGATCTCTGCCCACCCGGACATCGACATGATCTCGTTCACCGGCTCCACCCGTGCCGGGCAGCGGATCTCCTCGGTGGCCGCCGCGACCGTCAAGCGGGTCGCGCTGGAGCTGGGTGGCAAGGGCGCGAACATCATCCTCGACGACGCCGACCTGCCCGCTGCGGTCGAGCGGGGTCTCATGATGGCGTTCAGCAACGGCGGTCAGGTCTGCGGCGCGTGGCCGCGGATGCTGGTGCCTGCCTCCCGTCAGGACGAGGTCGTGGCCCTGGCCGTCGAGGCCGCGAAGCAGTACACCGTCGGCGACCCGGGCGACGAGGCCACCCGGATCGGCCCGATGGCGTCCGAGGCCCACCGGCAGAAGGTTCTCGGCTACATCGAGCGGGGCATCGGCGACGGCGCCCGGCTGGTGTTCGGCGGCCCGGAGCGGCCCGAGGGGCTGCCCGTCGGGGCCTACGTCCAGCCGACGATCTTCGCCGACGTCGACCCGGCCTCCGCGATCGCCCAGGAGGAGATCTTCGGCCCGGTGCTGACGATCATCCCCTACGCCGACGAGGAGGAGGCCGTGGCCATCGCCAACGGCACGCTGTACGGCCTGACCAGCGGCGTCTTCGGTGAGCCGGAGCACGCGCTCGCGGTCGCCAAGCGCCTGCGGGTCGGCCAGGTCGACGTGAACGCCGGCCACTGGAACCCGCTCGCCCCGTTCGGCGGCTACAAGCACTCCGGCAACGGCCGCGAGTTCGGCCGCTTCGGCCTGGAGGAGTTCCTGGAGACCAAGTCCATCCAGCGCTGACCGAACCTTCCCCCCGCCTTCCTCAAGATCGTGCTGGATCCGGGATGGAGTGGCCTCGGACGCTTGGCACCCCACTACAACCAGCATCCAGTGCGATCTTGGGGAGGCGGAACACCAACCCTGCGCTCGCCTGTTGCAGTGAACAGGCCGGACCCTGCCGGCACGCAGTGATCGGAGACACCGTGGACCGCGCCCAACTCGCCAGCTTCCTGCGCACCCGTCGCGAGGCGCTTCAGCCCGAGGACGTCGGGTTGCCCCGGGGCGCGCGTCGGCGCACCGGTGGGCTACGGCGCGAGGAAGTCGCCACACTGAGCGGGATGTCCACCGACTACTACAGCCGGTTGGAGCAGCAGCGCGGGCCGCACCCCTCGGAGCAGATGCTCGCCGCCCTCGCTCGGGGCCTGCGGCTCTCCCTCGCCGAACGGGACCACCTGTTCCAGCTCGCCGGGCACGCCGTTCCGCACCGCGCGGTGCGGGCCGACCACGTGAACCCGGGCATGATGCGGATCCTCGACCGGATGCACGACACCCCGGCCCAGGTCGTGAACCACCTCGGCGAGACCCTGGCGCAGACCGCGCCGGCCGTCGCCCTGCTCGGTGACGAGACCCGGTACACCGGGCTGGCGCGCAGCGCGCACCACCGCTGGTTCACCGACCCGACAGCGCGGCGGCTGCACCCCGCCGAGGACCACCAGACGCAGAGCCGCCTGCTCGTGGCGCACCTGCACGCGGCGTACACCCGCGACGGGCGCGGCTCGCGGGCCGCCGCGCTCGTCGACGACCTGCTGGCCAGGAGCCCGGAATTCGCGCAGCTGTGGCGGGAGCACCCGGTGCCGGCCGGCTACTGCCCGCCGAAGCACTTCGTGCACCCGGAGGTCGGGGCGTTGGAGCTGCACTGCCAGACGCTTGTCGACCCTGACCAGTCCCAGACACTGTTGGTCTTCACCGCCGTGCCCGGGTCGCCGAGTGACGAGAAGCTGCGCCTGCTCGCCGTCATCGGCGGCCAGCTCGTCTGACCGCGATCAGCTCGGGCGGGGGTAGCGGGCCGGACTGACGCCCAGGTAGCGCCGAAAGTGGCGGGTCAGGTGCGCCTGGTCGAAGAACCCGGCTGCGACGGCGGTCTCGACGGGCCGCTGCCCGGCGAGGAGCAGGCGACGCGCCAGCTCGATTCGACGGCCGGTCAGGTACGTGTGCGGTGGCACGCCGTGCACCTGGGTGAACGTCCGGACCAGGTGGGTCGGGTGGGCGTGCAGCAGCTGCGCGGCCTCCCCCAGCGTGACGCCCTCGACGGTCCGGGCGTCCAGCAGCTCCCGTAGTCGCACCGCGAGGCCGCGCCCAGGGGGCTGGCCACCGGCCGGGGAGCGCTGGCGGAGCTGGCGGCGTAGCCGGTCCAGGATGAACGCGAGCCGGCTCTCGGCCTCGAACTCGTCGCCGGGTGTGGCGAGCACGTGGTGCAGGTGGTGGACCCGGTCGCGCAGCTGCGGATCGGCCAGGTCCGGCTCGTCGACGGCCCGCCCGACCAGCTCCGCGTCGAGCGCGGAGGTGTCGAGGTACAGGACCCGCTTGCGAAAGCCGTCCGGTGTGGCGGAGCTGCCGTCGTGCGGCACATACGGCGGCAGCAGGGTGACCGACGTGCGCAGCGCGCCGTGCCGGTGCCGGTCCAGGTCGAAGCGGACCGCGCCGTCGTCGACGATCAACAGCGTCCACACCTCGTGGATGTGCCGGGGGTAGGCGTGGTCGACGAAATGGGCGTGGAAGACCTCGGCGACCCCGGCTACCGCGGGTCGCCAGGCGCTGACGTGCGAGCCGGCCGGGCGGGTGGCCACGCTAAGAACGTACAAGACCGGTAGGCGTGGGGGCGGGCAGGCTCGACGGCATGACCGAACCGATCCGCTTTCCCACCAAGATCGCCGTACTGCTCCGCAACGACCTGGCGAGCTGGCAACGGCTGAACGTCACGGCTTTCCTGGTCAGCGGCATCGCGAGCACGCTGCCGGAGCTGGTCGGCGAGGAGTACCGCGACGCGGACGGCACCAGCTACCTGCCGATGTTCGGCCAGCCGGTGCTGGTCTTCGCCGGGGATCGGGCGACGTTGGTCGGCGCGCACTCGCGCGCACTCGCCCGTGGCCTGCGGCTGGCGATCTTCACGTCCGAGCTGTTCGCCACCGGCAACGACCGGGACAACCGCGCCGCCGTCGAGGCGGTCGGTCGGGTAAAGCTCGACCTGGTGGGCCTGGCGCTGCATGCGCCGCGCACCGTGGTGGACAAGGTGCTCAAGGGTGCGTCCATGCACCCGTAACGGCATCCGTGGCGACGAAAACATTGATATCGATGTGTACGACTGTAATGATTAACACACTTTACAGTTGTTTCGCCGCCCGGAAGGACCCCCACATGGCGCGACGATTGGCCGGGTTCGTACCCCGCCGCCCCCGCACCAGACTGACCATCGCGCTCGCCGCGGCCCTGCTCGCCGTACCGACCGGCCTGGTCGTCGGCGCGTCGCCCGCGACGGCGGCCGCGACCGGTGCCATCACCGGGTACGGCGGCAAGTGCGCCGACGTGGCCGCCGCGAGCCCGGCCAACAACACCCCGGTCCAGCTCTTCGCCTGCAACGGCTCCGCCGCGCAACAGTGGACGGTGGCGGACGACGGCACGATCCGGGCGCTGGGCAAGTGCCTGGACATCGCCGCCGCCAGCACCGCCAACGGCGCCCGGGTGCAGATCTACGACTGCAACGGCACCGGAGCGCAGCAGTGGTCGCCCAGCGCCGGGCAACTCGTCAACCCGACCTCGGGCAAGTGCCTCGACGCGACCGGCCCCAGCTCGGCCGACGGCACCCCGCTACAGATCTGGAGCTGCACCGGCACCGCCAACCAGGCGTGGACGCTGCCCACCGGCGGCGGCACCACGCCACCACCGTCGTCGGGCGGTTTCACCCACCCCGGCGTGCTGGTCAGCCGAGGCCAGCTCGACTTCGTCCGCGGCCGGGTGCAGGCCGGCGCGCAGCCGTGGGCGGCGGCCTACAACCAGATGATGAGCAGCCGCTACGCCTCCCTGTCGCGCACCCCGGCGCCCCGCTCGGTGGTCGAGTGCGGTTCCTACTCCAACCCGAACAACGGCTGCACTGACGAGCGGGAGGACGCCATCGCGGCGTACACCGACGCGCTCGCCTGGTACTTCACCGGGGACGCCCGGTACGCGCAGAAGTCGATCCAGATCATGGACGCGTGGTCGGCCACCATCACCGCGCACACCGGCAGCAACGCCCCGCTGCAGACCGGCTGGGCCGCCTCGGTCTGGCCCCGGGCGGCCGAGATCATCAAGTACACGTACACGAGTTGGCCCAACGCCAACCGCTTCGCCACCATGCTGCGCAACGTCTACCTGCCGATGGTGCGCAACGGCTCGAACAGCAACGGCAACTGGGAACTGACCATGATGGAGGCCACCGTCGGCATCGCGGTCTTCCTGGAGGACCGGGCCGTGTACGACGCGGCGGCCACCCGCTTCCTCAACCGCGCCCGGGCCTTCGTCTACCTGCCCAGCGACGGCGCGTTGCCGTACACGATGCCCGGCAGCGGCCTGGACACCAGTGCGGAGATCATCGGCTACTGGCAGGGCCAGTCCACCTTCGTCGCCGGCCTCGCCCAGGAGACGTGCCGCGACTTCGTCCACACCGGGTACGGGATCTCCGCCATCTCGCACGTCGCGGAGACCTCCCGGATCCAGGGGTCGGGACCTGTACCCACAGGTCGGTGAGCGGCTGCGTCAGGCGCTCGGCTTCCACTCGCGCTACCAGCTCGGCGAGGCGCCGCCCTCCTGGCTCTGTGGTGGCAGCCTCACCCGGGGCCTTGGACCGATCACCGAGGTCGGCTTCAACGCGATGAGCACCCGGTTGGGCAGCGTCATGACCAACACCCAGACCCTCACGCTGCAACAACGTCCGGCCGGAACCAACAACCTCTTCGTCGCCTGGGAGACGCTTACCCACGCCAACAACCCCAACTGACCAGGCCGCCGTGGGGGGGGGGGGGCCCCCCCGCGGGCCCCCCCCCCCCCGGGGCGGGGGGGGGGCCCCCCCGGCCCCCCCCCCCCCCACGACGGTGTTCAGTTGTCGGCCCCCAGGGCCACCACCGGGCTGACCCGCGACGCCCGACGGGCCGGCAGCACCCCGGCCAGCGCGGTCAGCACGACCAGGGCCACGAAGAGCCCGGCCAGCGGCAGAAGCGGCGCGGTCAGCGGCGCCTCGATCCCGAGGGTCTGGACCGCCAACCAGGCGTACGGGATGCCGAGCACCAGGCCGATGGTCGCGCCGATCACCCCGTACAGGCCGGACTCGACGGTGAGCATGGTGCGCAGGCCGGTCCGGGACAGCCCGATCGCCCGGAGCAACCCGGACTCGCGGACCCGCTCCACCACCGAGAGCGCGGTCGTGGAGCCCACGCCGACGACCGCGATCAGCACGGTCAGGCCGACCAGACCGACCGCGATCCAGACCAGGGTGCGCACCAACGCGTCGTTGCGGTCGCGTTCGTCGGCGAGCACCGCGAGGCCCACCCCGTCGCTGCCCCCGATCGCCTGCCGCAGCGCCCGCACGCCGGCGGTGCGACCGTCCTCGCCGGCACCGGCCGCGTCGGCCAGCAGACCGGTGTACGCGGCCGGCACACCGAGCCGGTCCAGGTCGGTCGGATCGGCGAGGATGCCCGCGTGCAGCGGCCCGTCACCGGGCAGGACGGCGGCCACCCGCACGTCGACCCTGCGGGTGGCGACGGCGAGCGTGACGGTGTCGCCGGCCCGCAGACCCGCGTCCCGCGCGACCCAGCTGTTGAGCACGATCCGGCCGGGGCCACGATCGGTCAGGCTGCCCTGGGCGACGTCCAGGTCACCGGTGCTCGGCAACGCCGCCAGGTTCAGGTCGCTGGTCGGGTAACCGGACTCGACGTCGCCGAGCTTGTCGGCGTCGCGCAGCAGCCGGGCGTCGTCGACCATCCGGTACGGCACCACCCTCGCCAGCGCGCCGTGCGCCGCCTCGGCCCGGGTCACGACAGCCGGCGGCAGCGTCCCACCGTTGCTGGTGACCTCGAAATCGGTCGGGGCCGAGAGCGCCATCTCGCGGTCGGCGAGGATCTGCAACGACGCACCGCCGATGACCACCCCGGAGATCAGGGTCACGCCCAGCGCGACCACGACGGAGACCGCGGCGGCCCGGCGCGGTGCCCCGCCGATGCCGCCGACCGACATCCGCCCGAGCGGCCCGAGCTGGCGTAGCGGCCAACCCACCACGGCCAGCACCGGGCGCACCAGCAGTGGACCGAGGGCCACCAGCGCGAAGAACGCCAGCGTGCCGGACCCGACCAGCAGGAGCAGGGGCATCGACGGGTCGTAGTTCGACTGGTCCGGCTTCGGCAACCGGCTGACCGTCGCGACCGCCGCCAGGACCGCGCCGACGACGAGGAGCAGCCCGAAGACCAGACGCAGTACGCCGATGCCGCGCCGGCCGGCGGTGGTGCTCGCCGCCCGCAGTGCCTCCAGCGGGGAAACCCGGGCCGCCGAGAGCGCCGGTGCCAGCACGGCCAACACGGTGATCACGACGGCACCGATCACTACCGTGACCGCCGCCGCCAGCGGCAGGCCCGGCGAGGAGACCGCGTGGCCGGTGGCGCGCAGGATGGCCGGCAGGGCGTACCCGAGGGTGAGTGCGCTGGCGACTCCGACCACACCGGCGACCAGCCCGGTCAGGGCTCCCTCGGCGGTCAGGGCCGCCACCAGGGTGCCCCGACCCGCGCCGACCGCCCGCAGCAGCGCGAGCTGCCGCATCCGCTGGGCGAAGACGATGCGGAAGGTCGAGGTGACCACCAGCGCCGCCGCGACGACCGCGATGGAGACGAACATGCCGACCAGGATGAAGAGTTTCCCGACCTGTTGGGCCGCCGCGTTGGCCTCGGCCTCGCGTACCTCGGCGCCGGAGCGGATCGGCTGGCCGGCGACCACCGCGGTCACCCGTTGCCGGACGACCTCCGTCGAGGTGCCGGGGGCCACCCGCACGTCGACGCGCTCCACCGTCGTCAGGCGCGCCCAGGCGATCACCGCGCTGTCCGGGGCGTACGCGTCGTAGCCGGCGTCGGCACCGGTGTCCACCACGCCGGTCACGGTGAGCGGGGCGGGCGCGGTGAGTTCACCGCCCATACCGCTGGTGGTGGTGCCGACCGAGAGCCCGAGCCGTTCGGCGGTACGCGGCGTGATCGCGATCTCGCCGGGCTGGTCCGGGTAGCTGCCCTCGATCACCCGGACCATGGTCAGCGGGCCGGTGCCCGGATCGGACTGGAGGTTGAGGTACCCCTCGCCGACCGAGACCCCGGTCGAGACCCGGGCCACCGCCTCGGCCACACCGGGCACAGCCCGGATCTGCCGCACGTGCGCGACGGTCGGTGGCGGCACGTCGACGCTGCCGATCACCAGGTCGGTGACGGCCGGGGTGCCGCTGAGGTTGTCCCGCACGGTCCGTTCGGTGATCTGCTGCACCAGCACGGTGCCGAAGACGACGAACGACGCGACCAGGATCGCCAGGCCGGTCAGGATCAGCCGGCCGGGCCGCCGGGCCGCGGCGGTCGTCTGGGTACGCAGCACGGTCGCCCTCATCGGCGGGCCGCCAGGTCACGTAGGGCGTCGGTGACCGACACCTGGTTCGGCTTGTCGATCTCGCCGGCCAGCCGCCCGTCGGCGAGCAGCACCACCCGGTCGGCGTACGCCGCGGCGATCGGGTCGTGGGTGACCATGACGACGGTCTGGCCGAGGTCGCGTACCGAGTCGCGCAGGATGGTGAGCACCTCCGCGCCGGAGCGGGAATCGAGATTGCCGGTCGGCTCGTCGGCGAAGACCACCTCGGGTCGTGCCACAAGCGCCCGGGCCAGCGCCACCCGCTGCTGCTGGCCGCCGGACAGCTCGCTGGGCCGGTGGTTCAGGCGGTCGCCGAGGCCCAGCACCCGCACCAGGTGCGCGAGGAGTTCCGCGTCGGGCTGCCGACCGGCGAGGTCCAGCGGCAGGGTGATGTTCTGCGCGGCGGTGAGTTGCGGCAGCAGGTTGAAGGACTGGAAGACGAACCCGATCCGCTCCCGGCGTACCCGGGTCAGCGTCCGGTCCGACTGGCCGGTCAGCTCCGTGCCGCCGAGCAGGACGCGACCGGAGGTGGCCGTGTCGAGGCCGGCGAGGCAGTGCATCAGGGTCGACTTGCCGGACCCGGACGAGCCCATGATCGCGGTGAACTCGGCCCGGCCGAAGCCGACCGAGACCCCGTCCAGGGCACGGACGGCGGTGTCGCCGCTGCCGTACACCTTCACCAGGTCGACCGCGGCGACCGCGGCGTGGCTGGTCTCCGGCGGGGCATGGGTTGTCATTGTTCCTCCAGTGGCTGCGTGGTGACCCGGAAAGCGTCGCCGCCACCGGCGGGCACGCACATCGGCCCGGGGCCGGGTATCGCCGGTGCGGGGTCTGCCTTTCGGCCGATCCGCCACCTCCACCCCGCTGGCTACGCTGGGTCACCATGAGCACGCCGGATCTTCGACGTCTGTGGGTACGCCTGGCCCAAGCGGCCGGCCTGGTGGCCTTCGGCCTGCTCGCCCTCTTCGACTTTGCGGCCAGCACGGCGGATGACTCCGGCATCGGTACTCTCCTGCTCCTGCTGGTGCCGATGGGGTTGGCGGTGGCGACGGTGCCGCTGTGGCTGCCGGTGCACCGGCTGGGTTCCCGCCGGCTGCCACTGGCCGCGCTGGCACTCGCCACCGCCTCACTGGCCGTGACCGCAGGGGTGGTGCTCCTCTCCGCAGGCGGCGGCATCCTGCTCGCCCGCACCTGGGGGCTCGCCGAGTCGGCCGGGCTGATCGGCGTGGTCTTCGTGGTGAGCCGCTGGGGCGCACCACGACTCGCCCCGTGGGCGGCGGTGGCCGCCGGGCTCGCCGTGGCCGCGATGCCGCTGCGCGTCGGCACCGAGAACCTGCTGGTGATCTTCGGCCTGCTCCAGGTGCTCGCCGCGGCCGGCGCCGCCGGGGTGGGGCTCTACCTGCGCATCATGGCCGCCGGCCGGGAGCGGGCCATCGCGCTGGTCCGGGCCGAGCAGCGTGCCGAGTTCGCCCGGGATCTGCACGACTTCATCGCCCACCACGTCACCGGCATCGTGGTGCAGGCACAGGGCGCCCGGTTCGTCGCCGAGCAGGACCCGCACCGGGTGATCGTCGCCCTAAAGCAGATCGAGCGGGCGGGCGCGGAGACGATGGCCTCGATGCGGCGGATGGTTGGGATCCTGCGCAACCCGGACGCCCCGCCGGACGCGCCGCTGGCTCCGCTGGCCGGGGTGACCGAGTTGGAGCCGCTGCTGACCGGGTTCAACGGCGCGGCGAACGCGCCGGCACGACTACACGTCGACGGCGACCTGAACGGACTGCCGGTGGAGGTCTCGACGTCGGCGTACCGGGTGGTGATGGAAGGGCTGACCAACGCCCGCCAGCACGCGCCCGACGCGCGGTCGGTGGACGTGGCCGTGCGGCGTACCCCGGACTGGTTGCTGGTCCGGGTCGCCGACGACGGCGCGTCGCCACGCACCGCGCCGGCCCGTGGGCACGGCTTCGGCCTGATCGGTCTCACCGAGCGGGTACGCGCCCTCGGCGGCACGATCACCGCCGGGCCCGGTGTTGCCGGTGGCTGGGTGCTCGACGCGGCGTTCCCGCTCCGGGTGGCGGTGGCGCGGTGATCCGGGTGCTGATCGCCGACGACCAGGCCATGGTCCGGACCGGCTTCGGCATGATCATTGGCGCCCAGTCGGACATGGAGGTGGTCGGCGAGGCCGCCGACGGCGTCCAGGCCGTCGAACTGGCCCGACGACTGCGCCCGGACGTGGTGCTGCTGGACATCCGGATGCCCCGCCTCGATGGTCTCGAGGCACTGCGGCTGCTCGCGGGGCCGGGCGTCGCCGACCCGGTCCGGGTGGTCGTCGTGACGACCTTCGACCTCGACGAGTACGTGCACACGGCGCTCTCCAACGGCGCGTGCGGCTTCCTGCTCAAGGACTCCGGCCCGGCCCTGCTGGTGGAGGCGGTCCGCGCGGCCGTGTCCGGCGACGCGCTGATCAGCCCCTCGATCACCGTACGGCTGTTGGAGCACCTCAGCTCACCGGCCCCGGCGCGCGACGAGGGTGGCCTGTCACCACGGGAACTCGACGTGGTGAAGCTCGTCGCCCGGGGCCTGACCAACGCCGAGATCGCCACCCAGCTCTTCATCGCCGTGGGCACGGTCAAGACCCACCTGGCCAGCGTGCAGATGAAACTCAAGGCCCGCAACCGGGTCGAGATCGCCGCCTGGGCCTGGGAACGCCGCCTCGTCGGCTGACGGGACAACGGTGCGGCCGTCACTGCCCTAACATCAATGGCAGTCAATTACTGGTCCGCTGCGGTCAACCGGAAGTGAGGTCATCACCGTGCCCAATCATCCGTTCCGCAGAATCCGTTCCACGGTCGCCGCGCTGGCGGCCGGCGCGCTGGCAGTGACTCTGGTCGCCGCCGGCGCGACCCCGGCGTACGCAGCCGACGACACCGAGCGCCCGAGCGCCCCCGGCCCGATCACGGTCGTCGCCATCGACACCACCTCAGTCGAGCTGACCTGGGCGGCCTCGACCGACAACGTGGGGGTGGTCCGCTACCCGGTCGGCGCGCGATTCGAGGATTCCGGCGCCCAGTATTCGACCGACACCAACAGCATCCGGATCACCGACCTGCGGCCCTCGCGCACGTACACCTTCTCGGTGTGGGCTCTGGACGCGGCCGGCAACAGTTCGGTGTCCAACCCAACCCTGCGGCTGACCATGCCACCGGGGGACGACCAACCGCCGAGCGCGCCGGGTCAACCGGTGGCGTACGACGTCGCCGCAACGGCGGTCCGGCTGCGGTGGGCGCACTCGGTGGAGAACGTCGTGCTCGACCGGTACGAGGTGTTCCGGGTCGACGCCGGCGGCACTCTCACCCGGGTCCGTGAGGTGTACCAGTACCCGCCCGTGAACAGTGCCCAGATCAGCGGGCTGACGCCGAACACCACGTACACCTTCGTGGTGCAGGCCCGCGACGAGGTCGGACACCTGTCCCCCCTGTCCGCACCGGTCACCGTGACCACCCTGCCGCCACCGCCGAGCTGCGCGGTCCGATCCGTCGTGCGCCAGTGGCCGGACGGCTTCGTGGCCCACCTCGTCGTCCAGAACACCGGCTCGACGGCGGTCGACGGGTGGACGATGACGTGGCGATTCTGGGCCAGCCAACAGGTCCAGGGCATCTGGGGCGCGAAGGTCGTCGACCGTCTCAACAACAGCTACCTGCGGGTGGGCAACACCAGCCGCAACGCGGTGATACCGCCCGGCGGCACCGTGTCGCTGGGGCTCGTCGCCACCGGCACGCAACTGCCCGAGGAGATCACGCTCAACGGCGGCCTCTGCACGGTGGCAGACGAATAACGCTCGACTCCGGGGTCTGGCGCCAGCCACGACATCTTGCGACGCTAGCGGTTGTGTATGACTACGACCTGTTGGTGCTGGGCTCCGGACCCGGCGGTCAGAAGGCCGCGATCGCCGCCGCCAAGCTCGGCAGGCGGGTCGGCATCGTGGACCGCCGCGACATGATCGGTGGGGTGTGCATCAACACCGGCACCGTCCCCTCCAAGACCCTGCGCGAGGCCGTGCTTTACCTGACCGGCCTGAGCCAGCGGGACCTCTACGGCAGCAGCTACCGGGTCAAGGAGGAGATCACGGTCAGCGACCTGGCCGCCCGGACCCAGCACGTCATCACCCGGCAGACCGACGTCATCCGCAATCAACTGGCCCGCAACCGGGTCGTCATGATCACCGGCACCGGGCGTTTCGCCGACGCGCACTCGATCTGGGTCGACGGTGGCTCCGGCCGCGAGTCCAGGGTGACCTTCGACAAGATCGTCATCGCCGCGGGCACGCGCCCGGCCCGCCCGGACAGCGTCGACTTCGACGACCGGACGATCGTGGACTCCGACGGCGTCATCAACCTTCAGGCCGTACCCCGCAGCATGGTCGTGGTCGGCGCCGGCGTGATCGGCATGGAGTACGCCTCCATGTTCGCCGCACTCGGCACCAAGGTGACCGTGGTGGAACGCCGCGAGCGGATGTTGGATTTCTGCGACGACGAGGTCGTCGAGTCACTCAAGTACCACCTGCGCGACCTGTCCGTGGCGTTCCGCTTCGGCGAGGAGGTCGCCGCCGTGGAGAAGCACCAGACGGCCGCGCTGTGCATCCTCAAGAGCGGCAAGAAGATCGTCGCGGACACGGTGATGTACTCGGCCGGGCGGCAGGGTCAGACCGACGACCTGGCGTTGGAGGCGGCCGGGCTGGAGGCGGACCGACGCGGCCGGATCAAGGTGGACGCCAACTACCGCACCACCGTGGACAACATCTACGCCGTCGGCGACGTGATCGGCTTTCCCGCGCTCGCGTCCACCTCGATGGAGCAGGGCCGGCTGGCCGCGCAACACGCCTGCGGCGAACCGATCCGGGAGATGCACGGCCTGCAACCGATCGGCATCTACACGATTCCGGAGATCAGCTTCGTCGGGCAGACCGAGGCGCAGCTGACCGAGAGCTCGACGCCGTTCGAGGTGGGCATCGCCCGGTACCGCGAGCTGGCCCGGGGTCAGATCGTGGGCGACTCGTACGGCATGCTGAAGCTGCTCGTGTCCCCCGACGACGGTCGACTGCTCGGGGTGCACGTGTTCGGCACCGCCGCCACCGAGATCGTCCACATCGGTCAGGCGGTGATGGGCTGCGGCGGCACGATCGACTATCTGGTCGACGCGGTGTTCAACTACCCGACGCTGGCCGAGGCGTACAAGGTCGCCGCCCTGGACGCGTCCAACAAGATCCGCAACATCACCCGCATCGACGGCTAGTGCGTTGTCCATGAACGTTCACCGGGTCGGTGACACGCCGGGTGGCATCCGTCCAGACCGTGTTCTTTGGTCCCACCCTCGGTAGCGGTTGTGTTCGTTGCCGAGAGGGTGGGGCGGTGGCGGCGGGCCCGTCAGCACCCGGGCGAGGTGGGCACGAGCCCGATTCACGAGAACGGGACGCATGCGTTATTTTCCCCACAGATCCAATGCATTGACGCAGTGTGATACGTCGATCACTGTAGTCGCATGAAACCACGGCTTTTCCTCATCGCCGCACTCGCCGCTGTCGCCGCCACCCTCACGGTGCCCTCGGCCGCCCACGCCAACCCGGACGACAGCAACCGCGCGAGCGTTGCCGGAATCTCCGCGCAGGCCCTCCAGGCCGGCCCCGACGACAACAACAACGCAAGCGTTTCCGGGATCTCCTCGCAGGCCGCTGGCTCCTGCCCCTACACCGCCCTGTGCCTCTACACCGAGGGCGATTTTCGCGGCCGCATGTTCGTGATCTACGCCTGTGGCAACTACGCGCTGTTCAACTGGAACGGCTGGGGGTCCGTCTACAACAACCAGACTCCGAGCTACTGGGCCTATCTGCTGGACCAGAACGGCAATGAGGCTCACGGCTTCGTCGACGGAGCCGGCGCAAGCTGGGTGGAATTCGACCCGTACTGGTACGCCAAGCCCTGCTAGCGCTCTGACCATGAACGTTCACGGTGTGGGTCAGGCTGCCGTTCGTACGGCGGGCTGACCCCATCGTCGTTGGCGTTCCGGCCGCTGCGCGGTCCTGCGCGACGCCGAGGGCAAGCCAGAGGAAGTCTATTTCTGGGGCTCTTCCGGCGACTAGCCCCGCCTACCCTCCACTCCCCCACCCCCTCCCACCCCCCGCGACCCCGGTGATCAAGAGGTTTGCGTCATGACACGCCAGGCAGGATGACGCAAACCCCTTGATCAACGAGCACTGAGATGGGCCGGTGGGGGGGGCCCCGGGCCCCCCCCCCCCCCGCCGGGGGGAATGGGGGGGGGGCCGGGGGGGGGGGGCGGGCGGCGGGGCCCGTTGGCGTGGAGGCCCTATAAGGTGGTTGTGGCGCCCCCCCCCGG
>NZ_JBITGG010000018.1:0-184542 GCF_044456765.1 Micromonospora sp. NPDC050784
CCCCACGACCCGAGAGTCGCGGTGGCATGCCAGGTATAACGACCCCGGCCGGCCCCCGATTCCGCCGCCGGGGTGGCCCCGACCACCCGACACCCCAGGTCAAACCCGACAACCCGCCCACCCCGGCCAGCCGGAAAACCGGACAGGCCGGCCACGACGGCGTGATCGACTCGGGTTCACGGAAAACGCGGTGTCCCGGTGCCGGGGATACCCCGACATCAAGGAAGCCGAGTGGATCACGCCTGCCTGCGCCGATCGCGCGCCCCGCACCGGCCCAAGCAGCGCTTAGCCGGCCACACGAACCAGCCCATCAAGATCGTGCTCGATCCGGGAAAGAGGCCCCTCCCTGCGCTGAGGAGGCCACTACAACAAGGATCGAGCACGATCATGCAGGGCCGCGACACCTCAACCGGCAAATGGTCGGCATACGCAAACCTGTAGCCCCGCCGACGGGTCGGCTCTCCCCCTGCGCGCGCCCCGGCGTCGGTCCTGCCCTAATGCCCGCGCCGCGTCGGCCTTGTCCGTGCGTCGCGTCGGGCCTTGCCCTTGCGGCACGTGGCTCTGCCGCCCTGCGGGCCGACGAGGTGGGACGGCAGGCGGGGTGGGAACGGCGAGGCGACAGTGATCAGGTTGCGGTGAGTAGTTCCAGGACGGCGTCGCGGGCGGACAGTACGGCTGTCTCGGACTGCGGGCCGGGGTTGAGGATGTCGAACGAGTGCTGCCCGTCCGGCACCTCGATCACCCGCATCGGCCAGCCCTGTGCGGTCGCAGCGGGGAGGAACGCGTCGATGCCGGCCAGGACCGGTGGGATGTCCTGGCCGGCGCGGGTCAGCACCAGTGGCACGCCCGGGCCGGAGCTGAGGGCTTCGACCGGCAGGAACCGAGCGTCGACCTCCCAGCCGGGGAACGGGATGAGCAGCGGGTACGTCAGTGCGATCCCGCGTAACCATGGCGGTGGGACGCGGAGCCAATCGGCCGCGAAGAGGCCGCCGCCGGAGAAGAACCACAGCACCACCCGCTCGGGGTCGACGCGCGGATCGGCGCGGACCTGCTCGACCATCGCGGCGATGTCGTCGGCTGCGGCGGGCAGCGCCGACAGGTCGGACACCTGATAGCTGACCAGCGCGGTGACCACGCCGCTCGCGGCGAGCAACGCGCCGTAGCCGCGGTAGAGCAGCCAGTCGCGGGGGTCGGGCGCGTCGGGTGGTAGTGGAGCGCCGTGCACCACCACGACGGCGGGGGCGGGACCGGTGTGGGTGGGCAGGTGCAGGTCGACGTTGCCGTGCCGTTCGACCGGCGCGGGTGGGGTGGACAGGACGAAGGGCCGTTGTGCGACGGGCGTCGTCATAACCCCATCGTATCGATCATCAACCTGCCCGATTGCCCCAAACGATCTACAAGGGACAGCGAGTCAGGCAGGGTCACCCGGCTTCGCGGCGTCGCCGGCCTGGGCGTGTCGCTCCAGGAGCCGCTGCCGGATCTCCTCCGGGGTGTACGCGCGCCGACGCCGCTCGGCCCGTGCGATGACCACACCGGAGGCCGCGACGCCGGCGAGCCCGGCCAGCCCGAGAACCTTCCACCACCGCATTCGTTGCCGCATCGGCCTAGGCTAGACCCTCATGAGCATCAGCCTGGATGAGGCCGTCGAGTTGACCCGCACCGGTGACGTGTGGGTGTTCCGGGGTCGCAGCGTGCCGGACCGGGCGATCCAGTTCACCACCAACAGCCCGGTGAACCACGTCGGGATGGCGGTGGTGCTGGACGACATGCCGCCGCTGATGTGGCACGCGGAGTTGGGCAGGTCGTTGCCGGACCTGTGGTCGGGCACCCATCAGCGCGGCGTCCAGCTGCACGACCTGCGGGACGCGGTCTGCGTCTGGGCCAACCGGTACGGCCAACGGGCCTGGCTGCGGCAGCTCGACCCGCCTGCCGACGCGGAGATGGAACGGGCGGTGCTGCGGACGATCGCGCGGTTGGACGGTACGCCGTTCCCGTCGACCGCGCAGTTGGCGTGGCGCTGGGTGCGTGGTCGGGTGCCGGCGCTGCCGCGCCCCGGCCGGCTGCCCAACCTGCCGCACCTCGGTCGGCTGTCGGCGATGTCGCGCCTCGGCCAGCCGACATCCCGACCGACCCCAGCCGACCGCACCAACCCCTCCGGTCCGGGCAGCCCGGCCCGGTCGGCGGGGGAGCGGGACCGGGCGCTGGAGACGGCGTACTGCGCGGAGGTGGTGGCGGTGACCTATGAGGCCATGGGGTTGCTGCCGGCGGGACGGCGTCCAAACTGGTACGACCCGGGGCGGTTCTGGAGTGGGGATGACCTCGGTCTGGCCGCCGACGCCCGGTTGGGTTCGGAGATCGAGGTGCGGGTACCGCCGCGCTGAGGTTTGACCTGGGCGGTGACCGGCAATTGCTGTGACCGTGAACGCCTCCACGGATCTTGACACGTTGGCCGACTTCTTCGACCGGTACGGCGTGGCGTTGACCTCCGGCGATCTGCCGGCCATCGCCGGCTGTTACGCGCTGCCCGGGTTGGTGGTGGCCGACACCTACAGCTTCTCGTTCACGTCCGCGGCGGCGGTGGCGCTGTCGTTCGTGGGCGCCGCGCCCGACTACCAGGACCGGGAGTTGGTCGCGGCCCATGCCCGCATCGAGGACGTGCAGCCGGTCTCCGCGCTGTTGACGATGGTGGCGGTGGAGTGGGAGTTCCTGGACAGTCAGGGGCAGGCGGTGCCGGGGGAGCGGTACCGCTATCTGCTGCGTATCTCGGATGACGGACCACTGATCTGCACGGTCGTCCGGACGGGCTGACCGACCGGGGCCGGTCGGTCCGATCCGTACCCGCCCGGTTTCCGGTCCGTGCGGCGCTGGCTACGCTGTCGCGTCGGTGGGGACGAGGGGAGACCTGATGGCGGTACGGCCGGACGGTGCGGCAGCTTCGCGGGCGGCACGGGTGTTGGCGTCGGTGCCGTGGATCGTGGTGCTGCTCGGTGTGTGCGCGCTGGTGGTGCTCCTGGTGATCGCGCTGTTGTCGTTCCGGACCAGGGAGCGGGACGCCCCGCCGCAGGCCGCGCCTCCGGCGTTCCTGCCGACCGCGCCGGCCGCCGCGTCGGCCACCGGTGGGCCGACGCCGGCCGCTGTGGAACGCCGCTCGGTGTCGCCGCGACCGTCGCGCAGTAGCCGGACGCCGTCGCCGCGGGCGACCGTGACGGGATCGCCGACTCCGGGGCGGACGAGCGTCCTGGTGGCGCCGCCGGCACCGGCGGACGACCCGGTCAGCGCCCGGTACCAGGTCGGTACGAACGGCTGGGACGGGGACGCGGCGGAGTTGTCGATCGCCAACGAGTCGAGCCAATCGATCGACTGGCAGGTGGAGTTGGCGTTCGACGACGACACGTGGTCTCTGCGGGTCGGTGATGACTCGGGCATCTCGGTATGGGGGCGCGGGGACGGGAAGTTCGTGGTGCGGGGCACCCGTTCGCTGGATGCGGGTGACTCTCGGACGCTGCGGCTACGCGTCGGCTGGGGTGACTCGGCGCAGCGACCGCTCAGCTGCACGATCAACGGGGTCGACTGCCGGATCGGCTGAGCTGGAGCCGGGTGAGTGGCACGGCGGCGCTGCGCCGCCAAGGCTTTCCGGCCCGGGCCGTCGATCGCTACGCTGCGCGGACGGTCCGCTGAAGGAGGTACATGTCCGGCATGCGCCGCCGCGCACCGCGCCCGCCGCACGGTCCGGTCGCGATCGCAACGTCGCCCTGGATCGTGGTGGGCGCCGGTGTCGTCGTGATGGTGGTCCTGCTCTTCGTGGCTCTGGGCGCGTACCGGGGACGTAGTCCGGCGCCGGACGGCGCGCAGCCGCCGGCGCTGCCGGTGCCGACGGCGGTGACGGCGGTGACGGCGGTGACGGCGCCGAGCGTGCCCACGTCGGTGCCGTCTCCGGCGCCGGTGCTGCCGGGGTTGTCCGGGCGCGCGAGTGGGCTGCCGCCGAGCCCTGCGGCCGGGTCCGGTTCACCCTCGGCCCACCCGACGGTCGGTCCGACCGGGAGGGCGACGGCGACCCGGTCGCCGAGCCGGGCGGGGCAGGGGCAGCCGGCGATGACCGGGCGGTACCGGGTGGTGCAGAGCTTCGACGGGGGTTTCATCGGCGAGGTGGCGATGGTCAACACATCCGCCCAGAGCCGGGGTTGGACGGTGCGGTTGGAGTTCTCCGGTGGACGGTTGGTGACCGCCTGGGTGGAGGGCGTCCCACAGGGGACGGTCCGGGAGAGCGACGACGGCTTCACGTACGTCAGCGGGGTCGACGTGTCGCCCGGTGGTTCGGTGTCGTTGCGGTTCCACATGGAGCGGGCATCCCACACGCCACTGGAGTGCACGGTGGACGGGGCGCGCTGCAACGGGTTCTGAGCGGCGCTTCCGCAAGGATGCTGCTTTGTTGCGACCATGTTTGCAAGGTATTGCAGAATGTTTCGGCAAGGGTTAGCGTGCGGCCAATCAGCGACCAGAGGAAGGCGTCGATGAAACCCCCGCCGATACCGCGTACCGCCCTGCTGACCCTTGCCTCCCTGCTCACCGTGACGCTCGTCGGCGCTCCGGTCGCCGTGCATCCCGCCGCCGCGGACCCCCGGTCGTCCGATCGCGCCGCACTCTCGATCGGCGGTTCGACCCAGTGGCGTGACGAACCCACCGCCGATGCGTTGTTGAAGGCCGGCGGCAACTCCGCCCGAGCCGAGCAGTTCTACTTCGTCCTGCCGGACCGGTTCGCCAACGGAGACCCCCGCAACGACCGGGGTGGTCTCACCGGCGACCGGCTGCGGACCGGCCTGGACCCGACCGACAAGGGCTTCTACCACGGCGGCGACCTCAAGGGCGTCATCGACAAGCTGGACTACATCCAGGGGATGGGCACCACGGCCATCTGGCTCGCCCCGATCTTCAAGAACCGGCCGGTGCAGGGCGCCGGCAACGACGTCTCGGCCGGCTACCACGGTTACTGGATCACCGACTTCACCCAGGTGGACCCGCACTTCGGCACGATGGAGGAGATGAAGCGGCTGGTCAAGCTCGCCCACCAGCGCGGCATCAAGATCTACCTCGATGTGATCGTCAACCACACCGCCGACGTCATCAAGTACGCCGAGGACAAGTACGCGTACGTGGACAAGGCGACCTCGCCGTACACCGACGCGCAGGGCCGGGCGTTCGAGGACCGCAACTACGCCGACGGCAGCCGCACGTTCCCACCGGTCAACCGGGAGTCCTTCCCGTACACGCCGACGTTCGCCGAGCCGAAGGACGCGAGCGTCAAGGTCCCGGCCTGGCTGAACGACGCCACCATGTACCACAACCGGGGTGACTCCACCTTCGCGGGAGAAAACAGCGAGTACGGCGACTTCTTCGGCCTCGACGACCTGTGGACCGAGCGTCCCGAGGTGGTCCGAGGGCTGACCAAGGCGTACGGGGACTGGATCGGCGCGACCGGCGTCGACGGCTTCCGGTTGGACACCGTGAAGCACGTCAACATGGACTTCTGGCCGCAGTTCAGCCAGGGCATCGAGCGGGCCGCCGAGAAGGCCGGCAAGAAGGACTTCTTCATGTTCGGCGAGGTGTACAGCGCCGACCCGGAGGTCAGCTCCAGCTACGTCCGCCAGGGTGGCCTGCCGGCCACCCTCGACTTCGCCTTCCAGGAGGCCGCGCGGGGCTTCACCGCCGGCGCCGGCTCGGCGAAGGCGCTCGCCGACGTGTACGCCCGCGACGACCTCTACGCGGCCCGGGACACCGACGCCGGCCGGTTGACCACCTTCCTCGGCAACCACGACATGGGCCGGATCGGTTCGTTCATCGCCGCTGGTGGCAGCGACCCGGCCAGCCACCTGCGCCGCGACCAGCTCGCCCACCAGTTGATGTTCCTGACCCGAGGCCAGCCGGTGGTCTACTCCGGCGACGAACAGGGCTTCACCGGCCCGGGCGGGGACAAGGACGCCCGCCAGGACATGTTCGCGTCGAAGGTTCCCGACTACCTCGACGACGACCTGCTCGGCACCGACCGCACCCACGCCAGCGACCAGTTCGACCCGACCCACCCGCTGTACCGGACCATCGCCGACCTGGGCCGGCTGCGCCAGGCCCACCCGGCGTTGCGCGACGGCGTGCAGGTCACCCGGTACGCGGACGACGGGCCGGGCGTCTTCGCCGTCTCCCGGATCGCCGAGGCCGACCGCACCGAGTACGTGGTGGCCGTGAACAACGCCGACACCGCGCAGACTGTCACCGTGGACACCTGGTCGGCCGGCGCCACCTTCACCGGCATCTACGGCGGCTCGGGCGACGAACAGGCCGGCGGTGACGGCGAGTTGACAGTCACCGTGCCGCCGCTGTCGGCGGCGGTGTACCGGGCCGGCAGCCCCATCGCACCGGTGGCCGACAAGCCGACCATCACCATCACCAGCCCGGCTCCGGACGCGCCGGTCGCCACCCGGGCGGCGGTCAGCGCCCGGGTGACCGGCGATCCGCTGGCCACCGTCACCGTCGCGGCCCGGGTCGCCGGCGGGCGGTGGACGCTGCTGGGCAGCGCCGACCACGCCCCGTACACCGTGCAGCACGACCTGACCGGCCTGGCCGGCGGTACCCGGGTCGAGTACAAGGCGGTGGTCCGCGACGGCCGGGGCCGTACCGCCACCGCCCGGTCCACAGCCGTCGTGGGGACCCCGGCGCAGGGCAGTTCCCGGGAGTGGGCGGTGGTGCACTACCAGCGCCCCGCCGGGGGGTACGACGACTGGGGGCTGTACGCCTGGGGGGACATCGACCCGGCGTACGTCACCGAGTGGCCGAAGGGGCAGCCGTTCGCCGGGGAGGACTCCTACGGCCGGTTCGCCTGGGTGAAACTCAAGCCGGGCGCGACGTCGGTGAACTTCCTGGTGGTCGACGCCAACGGCACCAAGGACGTCGCCCAGGACCGCAGCATCGACGTCACCCAGACCGGCGAGATCTGGCTCAAGCAGGGCGACCCGGCGATCTACCCGAGCCGGCAGGCGGCCACCGGTGAGCCGGATCCGCCGGTCGAGGAGGGCACCGCGGTGCTCCACTACCGGCGGGCCGACGGCAACTACGACGGCTGGGGCCTGCACGTGTGGGACGGCGCCGCCAACCCGACCGAGTGGTCCGCGCCGCTGAAGCCGACAAGGACCGACGCGTTCGGGGCGGTGTTCCGGGTGCCGCTGGCGGCCGGCGCCACCGGCCTGAACTACATCATCCACCAGGGCGACACCAAGGACCTGCCCGACGACCAGCGGCTCGACTTCGCCAGCGCCGGCCGGGAGGTGTGGTTGCTCGCGGCCACGCCGGGCCGCCTGCTGCCGTCGACGGCCACCACCGCCAGCGGGGACACCGACATCAGCAAGCAGAAGGCGCACTGGATCGACAGGTCCACCGTGGCGTGGCAGACACCGCCGACCGACGGCAAGACGTACGCGCTGGTCACCGCACCCAACGGCGGGGTCAGCGTGGTCGACGGCGAGCTGACCGGCACGTACACCACGCTGCCGCTGCGGGCGCAACGCAACGGGCTCACCGAGGCCCAACGCGAGCGGTTCCCGCACCTGTGGTCGTACCGTAGCTTCGCGCTGGACCGCGCGGACCTGGCCAAGGTCCCGGCGGCGCTGCGGGGGCAGTTGCTGGTCACCGAGCGCGACGCCGAGGGTGCGCTGCTCGCCGCGACCGGCGTGCAACTCCCCGGCGTGCTCGACGACGTGTACGCCCGGGCGACCGACGCCACCCTCGGCCCCGCGTTCGCGGGCCGGACGCCGAGCCTCGCGCTGTGGGCGCCGACCGCCCGCAGCGTGCGCCTGCAACTGTTCGACTCGCCCACCGCCGCGCCGAAGACGGTGCCGATGCGCCGCGACGACCGCACCGGCGTCTGGTCGGTGCGCGGCGACCACACCTGGACCGGCACGTTCTACCGGTACGAGGTGCGGGCGTGGCAGCCGGCGACGCAGCAGATGGTCACCGCGTCGGTCACCGACCCGTACTCGGTGGCCCTCGCCGCGGACTCCACGCACAGCCAACTCGTCGACCTGAACGACGCGGCGTTGGCCCCTCCCGGGTGGCGCACGCTGCGCAAACCGGCACCGGTGCCGGCCGCGAAGGCGCAGATCACCGAGCTGTCCGTGCGGGACTTCTCCATCGCCGACGACACCGTGCCGGCCGAGCGGCGGGGGACGTTCCTCGCGTTCACCGACCCGAAGACCGCCGGCATGACCCACCTGCGGGCGCTCGGCGACGCCGGGGTCACCCACCTGCACCTGCTGCCGGTGTTCGACTTCGCGACGATCCCCGAGAAGCGGGTCGACCAGCGCCAGCCCGCCTGCGACCTGGCGGCGCTTCCACCAGACTCGGCCGAGCAGCAGAAATGCGTGGCGGCGGTCGCCGAGACCGACGGCTACAACTGGGGGTACGACCCGCTGCACTACACCGTGCCGGAGGGCGGCTACGCCACCGACCCGGTCGGCGCGGCGCGGACCACCGAGTTCCGGCGGATGGTCGCCGGGGCGAACGACGCCGGGCTGCGGGTGGTCATGGACGTGGTCTACAACCACACCTCGGCGGCCGGCACCGACGCGAAGTCGGTGCTCGACCAGATCGTGCCCGGCTACTACCACCGGCTGCTGGAGGACGGCACGGTGGCCAACTCCACCTGCTGCGCCAACACCGCTCCCGAGCACGCCATGATGGGCAAGCTCGTGGTCGACTCGTTGGTCACCTGGGCCCGGCAGTACAAGGTGGACGGCTTCCGCTTCGACCTGATGGGCCACCACCCGAAGGCGAACATCCTGGCCGTCCGCACGGCCCTGGACCGGCTCACCGTCGCCCGCGACGGCGTGGACGGCCGGTCGATCCTGCTCTACGGCGAGGGCTGGAACTTCGGCGAGGTCGCCAACGACGCCCGTTTCGTCCAGGCCACCCAGGCCAACATGGCCGGCACCGGCATCGGCACCTTCAACGACCGGCTGCGCGACGCGGTGCGCGGCGGCGGACCGTTCGACGCCAACCCCCGGGTGCAGGGTTTCGCCTCCGGGCTCTTTACCGACCCGAACGGCGACGCGGTCAACGGGTCACCGGCCGAGCAGAAGGCCCGGCTGCTGCACGCCCACGACCTGATCAAGGTGGGGCTCACCGGCAACCTGCGCGGCTACCGGTTCACCGACACCGCCGGGCGTGAGGTCACCGGGGCGCAGGTGGACTACAACGGCTCCCCGGCCGGCTACACCGCCGCCCCGGGGGAGGCCGTCACCTACGCCGACGCACACGACAACGAGATCCTGTACGACGCGTTGGCGTACAAACTGCCACAGGCCACCACGGCAGCGGACCGCTCCCGGATGCAGGTGCTGGCGCTGGGCACGGTGGTGCTCGGGCAGGGCACCGGGTTCGTCACCGCCGGCACCGAACGGCTGCGGTCGAAGTCGCTGGACCGCAACTCGTACAACTCCGGTGACTGGTTCAACCAGATCCGCTGGGGCTGTGAACGGGGCAACGGGTTCGGCGCCGGTCTGCCGCCCGCGCCCGACAACGAGGACAAGTGGTCGTACGCGAAGCCGCTGCTGGCCGACCCGGCGCTGGTGCCGGACTGCGCGGCGATCAACACCACCGACGCCCGGTACGCCGAGTTGCTGCGCATCCGGGCGTCGTCGCCGGTGTTCGGGCTGGCCACCGCCGAACAGGTGCAGCAGCGGGTCGCGTTCCCGCTGTCCGGCACGCAGGAGACGCCGGGGGTGCTGACCATGACCCTGGACGCCCGAGGGCTGGGCGGGCCGTGGAAGTCGATGACCGTGGTCTTCAATGGGACCCCGTCGGCGGCCAGCCAGACGGTGACCGGACTGCGCGGAGCGGACGTGGCACTGCACCCGGTGCTTGTCGACTCGGCCGACCCGGTGCTGCGTACCGCCTCGTTCGACCGGGCGGCCGGCACGTTCACCGTACCGGCGCGCAGCGTGGCGGTCTTCGTCCAGAAGTGACGTGAAACCGGCCCCCTTCCGCGTCTCGCGGAAGGGGGCCGGTTCGTTGGTGATCAGGCGAAGCAGTTCTCGATGGTGCCGCCCGGGATGGCCAGGCAGTTGGTCGGGCGGTTCGCGGTGATGGCGGACTTGTCGTCCACGTTCACGTCTCCGAAGAAGCTGAAGACACCGCCCGGCTCGAAGGTGGAGAAGTTGTGGGCGACCTTCGTCTTCGACAGGTTGACCTCGCCGAAGATGTTGAAGATGCCGCCGCCGACCCCGATCGGGCCCACGGCCCGGTTGCCGACGACCTCGCTGTCGCGCAGCGTGGTGACGCTGCCGGCGTTGAAGAGCCCGCCGCCGAAGAAGCCGGCGGTGTTGTCCTTGATGCTGCTCTTCTCGAACGTGGCCACGCTGTCGAAGGCGATGGCCACACCACCACCGACGCCGGCGGTGCTGTTCTTCTCGATCGTGGCGTTGTGCAGGTTCAGCTGGCTGTCCGCCGCAGCGAGACCGCCACCGGCGAGAACCGCGGTGTTCGAGACGAACTTGGTCTCGTACGCCGTGGTGTTGCCCTCGATGTCGAGGTAGCCGCCACCGAAGCCCAGCGTCTCGTTGTCGGTGATCTCGGCCTTCTTGAGCTCGACCGTTCCGCCGTCGACGTCGTCGGTGAAGATCTCCGCGGCGCCGTTGGAGATACCGCCACCACCGATGACGGCGGTGTTGTCACTGATCTTCGACTCCTCGACCTTGAGCAGGCCGGCGTTGAAGACACCGCCACCGAAGAAGAAGGCGGTGTTACGGGTGATGGTGCTGTGCCAGATCTTCGTGGTGCCGAAGTTGGCCACGCCACCGCCGTTGCCGCCCGCCTGGTTCAGGACGACCTCGGACTCCAGGATCTCGGCGGTGCCACCCGGCTGGACCAGGATGCCGGCGCCGTCGTTCTCCTCCGGCTCCTCGACGAGCGGCGTGACGCCCGGCGTGGCCTTCGGGGTGACCTTCGGCGCGGCCTTCAGGCCCGCCTTCGGGTTGGCCTGCCGCGCGGTGAGCGCCTGTGCCAACGGGGTGCCCGCCTTCACCTGCGCGGCGATCGCCTCGGAGTCCGAGTACGACGCCCAGACGGCCGCCGGCTCGACGCTGTTGAACAGCTCGAGGGTCTGGCCACCCTTGATGGTCAGGCCCTTGATCGTGAGGTGACCACCGGCGCCGACGTTGAGGATGCGGAAGTAGTCCGCCGTGGCTTCCCGAGAGATCGTGGTGTGCTCACCCTTGAGCGTGATCCGCTCGGTGATCACCGGCAGGCCGTTGCCCTCGTAGTCGTTGCGGGTCAGGTTGTAGGTGCAGCCCTTGGCCAGCTCCAGCACACCGCCGTGCTTGTTGTTGGCGAACACGATCGCCTGAATCAGCTTGTCGGTGTCGCAGGGCACCTCCTTCCCGCGCTCGTGGTCCTTGTCCCGGTCCTTGTCCTTGTCCTTGTCCCGGTCCTTGTCCCGGTCCTTGTTCCGGTCCTCGTCCTTGCCCCAGTCGCGCGCCTCGTCACCCCGCTGGTCACCGTCCTTGCTGACCTGCGCGGTGTTCCAGTTCAGGCCGACCGCTCCGGCGCTGCCCGCGACGCCCACCGCCGCGAGACTGATCACGCCCGTCAAACCGGCCACGCCACTGGCGAGCCAGAGCTTGCGGCGGCGCTTCGCCGTCGCCCGCCCGGAGGCTTCGTTGTTCGTTAGGTAGTTGGACATCGGAGCTCTCTGCCCTCTCCTCGTACCAGACAGGGTCGCCGCCGTCAGACGGGTGTCCCCTGCTACAAATCGGTTGTAGCTCCCAAAACCACCGTATGAGAAGGTTCCTCGCCTCGCGGGCTTATCCGAGAGAAGCCCACATTCGGTTCATGTTGCCCCCAGCGGGGCCCGGACCGACACGTCGTGGCCTAAGCCGGCCTGCAAGCGCCTGACCTGCCCAAATGGGTACGCCCCTCCGAGCCGGTCACGGCTCGAAGGGGCGCGCCTCTTCTATGTGGTTCAGCCCCACCCGATCAGGCGAAGCAGTCCGTAACGTTGAAGCAGTTGTTCGGGCGGTTGGCAGTGACGGCGGACTCGTCGTCCAGGGTCACGGTGCCGCCGATGCTGTTGAAGATGCCCCCCGGCGGAAGGGTGGAGAAGTTGTGCGCCACCGTCGTCCGGTGGAGCCTGACCTCGCTCCCCTCGCCGTTGACGATGCCGCCGCCACGGCCGGACGGACCGACGGCCCGGTTGCCCACCACCTCGCTGTCGCGCAGCGTGGTGACGCTGTCGTCGTTGAAGAGGCCGCCGCCGGAGAAGCCGGCGGTGTTGTCCTTGATCCTGCTGTTCTCGATCGTCGCGACGCTGTCGGAGGTCACGGCCAGGCCGCCGCCGTCACGAGCGGCGCTGTTCTTGACCACCGTGGCGTCCTTGAGGGTGAGCTGGCTGTCGGCCACCGCGACGCCACCACCGTCGAGTAGCGCGGTGTTGTCGCTGACCGTCGTCTGGTGCAACGTCGTGGTGCCCTCGACGTCCAGGACGCCGCCGCCGAAGCCGAGCGTCTCGTTGTCGGTGACCTCGCTCTTGTAGACCCAGGCCGAGCCGCCGTCGACGTCATCGGTGAAGATCTCCGCAGCACCGTTGGAGATGCCACCGCCGCCGATGATCCCGATGTTGTCCTTGATCTTCGACTCGTCGACCTGGAGTACCCCGGCGTTGAAGATGCCGCCGCCGAAGAAGAAGGCGGTGTTGTGGGCGATCGTCGTCTTGCTGAGCCGGGCGCTGCCGAAGTTGGCCAGCCCGCCGCCGTTGCCGCCGGACTGGTTGTAGAGCAACTCGCTGTCCAGGATCTCCGCGCGTCCACCGGGCTGCACCAGCACTCCGGCGCCGTCGGTGAACCCAGGCTGCTCGACCAGCGGCACCACCGCCGTACCCGCACCCGTCGGCTTCGCCGCCGCGGCTACCGGCTTGGCGGCCGTCGTTGTGGCGGCCTTGGCGGCCTTGGTGGCCTTGGCGGCCGTCGGTGCGGCCTTGGTGGCCTTGGTGGCCTTGGCGGGCGCTGCTTTCGCGGCAGCCTTGGCGGGCGCTGCCTTGGCGGCGGCCTTCGCGGCCGGCTTGGCGGCGGTCGCTGCGGGCTTCGCTGCTGGCGCCGGCTTGGCGCCGGGTGCGGCCGTGGTTGCCGGCTTGGCGCCGGTCGCCGCCGCGGCCGACGGCTTGGCCGCGGCCGGGCGGACCGGGGCCGAGTACGGTGCCCAGACCGTCGCCGGGTCAGTGGTTATCGGGGACTGAAGGGTCTGGCCACCCCTGATGCTCAGGCCCTTGACGGTGAGCTGCCCGCCGGCGCCGACATTGAGGATGCGGAAGTAGTCGGCGGTGGCCTCGCGGCCGATGGTGGTGTGCTCACCCTTGAGGGTGATGTGTTCGGTGATCACCGGCAGGCCGTTGCCGTCCTGGTTGCGAGTCAGGGTGTAGGTGCAGCCCTTGGCCAGCTCCAGCACTCCGCCGTCCTCGTTGTTGGCGAACGTGATCGCCTGGATCAGCTTGTCGGAGTCGCACGGGACCTGCTTGGTGCGGTCCTTCTCGTCGTGCTTGTCGTCCTTGCCGTCCTCACCACCCTTGCCACTCTTGCCACTCTTGCCGTCCTTGCCCTCCCTGCCGGACTGCTCGTCGAAGCCGCTCCAGTCGCCGCCGCTCCACTCGTCGTCCTGACCGCCGTCGTCCTTGGCGCCGTTCTTGTCCGCACCGCCGTCGTCGCTGACGTTCTGCCGGTTGGTCGACGGTTGCGCGTCGGACACCTGGTCGGACTTTGGCTTGTCGTTCCGAGCGGCGACGCCGCCGAGGGCCGCCAGGCCGACCACGCCGGTCAGCCCGGCCACACCGGCGACCCAGAGCGCCCGCCTTCGCCGTGTTGGCGGAGCTGTCGAGGCCCCGCCGTCGGTACTCGTTACGTCGTTGGACATCAGAGCCTTCCGCCCTTTCCTGCTACCAGACGGGATCGCACCGCCCGAGGCGCCACGACCAGCTACAAATGGGTTGTAGCTACTGATCCCCACCGTATGAGAACCATCTTCGCGATGCGGACTTATCCGAGATAACCACGCATTCAGCGCAGGTCAGGTGACGGCGGGCAACCGGGCCGGGCCGACAGAAAGGGCCCGAGCAGCACAAACGCCGACGGACGGCGCCGCTGGGCAAGCAAAACCTCGCCCCGCCCCATCGAAGCCATCGCTGTGCGGGCATCGCCGAACGTCGCTCGCCGTCCGGGCAGGATCCACTCGGTTTTCCGGAAGGCGCGGTGTCCGAGCGGCGCGGATAGCGCGACCTCATGAAAGCCGAGTGGATCACGGCCGATGCCCCTGGGCCGCCAGCCCTCAGCGAGGGCCGGGGGGGCCGGCGGGCCTGGGTCGGGCCGAAGGGCGGCTGGGTCGGGCCGGCGTGGGCTTGGAGGGCGGCTGGGTCGGGCAGGCGTGGGCCGAAGGGCGGCTGGGTCGGCCGGGTTTAGGCCGAAGAGTGCCCGCCCGGCCGCGCGGAAAGGGGTGGCATCGGGTGAGCCGGGGCCCGAGGGGGCCGGGTGGAGCGGCGGTGCCGGGCGTGTGGCCGAGAGGGCCGGACGGCTTGACGTCGCGGCGAGGTCGAGGCGCGGCGAGATCGACCGGCGACGTGTGCGCACGGAAACCGAGTGGATCACGGCCGAGGCCCCCGGCCGCCAGCCCTCAACGAGGGCTGGGCGGGCCAGGGGTTGGGCTTGACCCTTCAACCCCGGGCGAGGGGCAGGCGGGTCAACCAGGCAGGGGGTTAGCCGGGCAGGCGGGGGCCGGCTTCGCGCTGCTCGGCCAGCCAGGTCTCCACCTCGTCGGAGGTGCGGGGCAGCCCGGCCGACAGGTTGACCGCGCCGGTCGCGGTGACCAGCACGTCGTCCTCGATCCGGATGCCCACGCCGCGCAGTTCGGCGGGGACCAGCTCATCCTCCGGCTGGAAGTACAGACCGGGCTCGACGGTGAGCACGTAGCCCTCGCCCAGCGCGCCGTCGCGGTAGGTCTCCTTGCGGGCGTTGGAGCAGTCGTGCACGTCGATGCCGAGCATGTGGCCGAAGCCGTGCAGCGTCCACCGCCGGTAGACGGTCGATTTCTCGTCCATAGCCTCGTCCACGCTCACCGGCAGCAGACCCAGCTCGGCCAGACCCTCGGCGAGCACCCGCATGCAGGTCAGGTGGACGTCCTTGAACTTCACCCCGGGGCGGATGGACTCGATGCCGGCCTGCTGCGAGGCGTACACGATGTCGTAGACCTGGCGCTGGAGCGCGGTGAACCGGCCGCTCACCGGCAGGACCCGGGTCACGTCGGCGGTGTAGAGGTTGTGGCCCTCGACACCCATGTCCATCAGCAGCAGGTCACCCGGTCGGGTGGCGCCGTGGTTGTGCACCCAGTGCAGGATCGTGGCGTGCTCGCCGGCGCCGACGATCGAGCCGTACCCGATGTCGTTGCCGTCGTGGCGGGCCCGCAGCGCGAAGACGCCCTCCAGCAGCCGCTCGGAGACCGCCCGGTCGGCCGGCAGGATCCGGGCCACGTCCTCGAAGCCGCGTACGGTGGCGTCGATCGCGTCCTGGAGTTGGCCGATCTCCCACTCGTCCTTGACCAGCTTCATCTCCGAGATGGCGATCGCCAGCTCCCGGTCCCGGGCCGGCTGGCCCTCGGCGCGGGGCCCGTCGTAGGAGCGGACGGCCGCGTCCACCTGGGCGTCGAAACCGCGCAACACCCGGGTACGCCCCGGAGCCAGGTCGGCGAGCGTCGCCTCCAGGCCGGTCAGGTCGGCGGTGGGCAGGCCCAGCTCGGTCGACTTCTCGCCGAGGGTGTGCCGCCGGCCCACCCACAGCTCGCCGTTGCGGCTGCGGAAGAATTCGTCGGTCTCGCGGGAGGACCGGGGCCGCATGTACAGCGTCGCGTCGTGCCCCGAGCCGTTCGGGCGCAGCACCAGCACGCTGTCGGCGTCGTGGTCGCCGGTCAGGTAGGCGAAGTCGCTGCCCGGCCGGAACGGGTAGTCGGTGTCGTTGGCCCGGACCTTCTCGGTGCCGGTGGGGATCACCAGCGTCTCCCCGGGGAAGGCCGCCGAGAGGGCCGCCCGCCGCTTGGCGTAGTTGGGCGTCTCCGGGCGGGGCGTCACGGGAGGCGCCGTGTCGCGCCAGCCCTGCCGCATGAAGGACAGGAACGCCTCCGGGAAGTCCGGATCGTGCGATTCCGTACCGTCCGTCGGCGTACCGTCGGTGCGTCCCTCGGTCATTGCGCCGCTCCCTCCGCTTCGTTGCTGTTCCCGACGGTACCGCGCGCCCGGTTGGCGGTAACGCCCCCTGTGATCGGGTGGATCGACGGACGGCTGCAAGGGCCGACAGCGCGCGTGGAAAGATGGCCACCATGTGCGGACTTCTGGCCTTCTTCAGCGCGAACGGCAACGCCGCCGCGCATCGCGACCACATCGCCGGAGCGTTGGAATGCCTGCACCACCGCGGCCCCGACGAGACAGGGGTCGAGGTGGTCGGCGACGCCTCCGGCCGGTACGCGGACGGCGTGTTCGCCCACAAGCGGCTGGCCATCATCGACGTCGCGTCGAGCCACGAGCCACTGCCCTACGCGAACGGCCGTTACCTGCTGACCTTCAACGGCGAGATCTACAACTACATCGAGCTGCGCGAGGAGTTGATCAGAAACTTCGGCGCCCAGTTCGCCACCGCCGGTGACGGCGAGGTGATCGTCGCGGGCTACCACTTCTGGGGTGAGCAGGTGCTCACCCGGCTGCGGGGCATGTTCGCCTTCGTCATCTGGGACCGGCAGGAGCGCCGGGCGTTCGGTGCCCGCGACTACTTCGGCATCAAGCCGATGCACTACCTGGAGACCGCCGACGGCCTCTACCTGGCCTCGGAGAAGAAGGCGCTGCTGCCGTTCGCGCACAGCAACTACCAGGGCGACGCGGGCGTCGACACGGCCAACCTGAGCCACTACCTGACCCTGCAGTACGTTCCCGAGCCCGGCACCCTGCACAAGGGCATCAGCCGGATCGGCTCCGGGGAGTACCTGAACTGGACCCCGGGCGGCCGGATCGACGTACGCCGGTGGTACCGGCCGGTGTTCCGGCCGGCGCCGGTCGACGACGAGCAGAAGCTCTACCACGAGATCCGCGAGACGCTGCGGGAGAGCGTGCGCATGCACATGCGCTCCGACGTGCCGGTCGGCTCGTTCCTGTCCAGCGGCATCGACTCCACCGCGGTGGTGGCACTGGCGCGGGAGTTCAACCCGAACATCCTCACCTTCACCGTCGGCTACGACGTGCCGGGTTACTCGGAGATCGACGTCGCCCAGGACTCGGCCCGGCACCTCGACGTCACGACGATCCCCACCAAGATCGGTCCGCAGGACATGATCGACGCGCTACCGAAGATCGTCTGGCACCTGGACGACCCGGTGGCCGACCCGGCGCTGGTGCCGCTCTACTTCGTGGCCAAGAAGGCCGCCGAGCACGTCACGGTGGTGCTCTCCGGTGAGGGCGCGGACGAGTTCTTCGGCGGCTACACGATCTACCGGGAGCCGCTGTCGCTGGGCACCGTCAACGGCCTTCCCGGCGGTGTGCAGAAGGGGCTGCGCGCGGTCTCCAAGGCGATCCCGCAGGGGGTCAAGGGCAAGAGCTTCCTGGAACGCGGCACCACCCCGATCGAGGAGCGCTACTACGGCAACGCCCGGATGTTCACCGAGGAGGAGAAGCAGCACCTGATGCGCCGCTACGACCCCTCGGTTCGCTACACCGATGTCACGGCCCCGATCTACGCCGAGTGCACCGAGCTCGACGACGTCACCAAGATGCAGTACGTCGACCTCTACACCTGGCTGCGCGGCGACATCCTGGTCAAGGCCGACCGGATCTCGATGTCGCACTCGCTTGAGGTGCGGGTGCCGTTCCTCGACCGTGAGGTCTTCGACGTCGCGGCGAAGATCCCGGTCGACCTGAAGCTGCCGCCGCGCTCCGACGCGACCAAGTACGCGATGCGTCAGGCGTTGCAGGGTGTCGTGCCGCCGGCCATCGTCAACCGCAAGAAGTTGGGCTTCCCGACCCCCACCCGGGTCTGGCTGCGCGGCGAGATGTACGAGTGGGCCCGGCACGTGCTCAGCACCTCGGGTGCGGGGGACCTGCTCGACCTGTCGTACGCGCTGCGGCTGCTCGACGAGCACAAGCGGGAGGAGGCCGACCACTCCCGCAAGGTATGGACGGTGCTGATCTTCTGCATCTGGCACGCGATCTTCGTGGCCAAGACGCTCGACCCGGGCATCCAGCGCAACCAGTCCGCGCTGCTCACGAAGCCGGTCGTCGGTTCCATGGTCCGCTGACCCGGCCCCAACCTGCCCGAACCTGTTGATCAAGAGGTTTGCGTCATCCGGAGCGGTTCCGGTGACGCAAACCTCTTGATCATTTCAGGTGGTGGTGGTGGTCAGCGGCGGGCGCAGGTGACTGTGGGGAGTCCGTTGGTTCCTGAGGTGCTGGCCAGGAAGCCGAACGTTGCGGTGCCTTCTGGCGCGACCGTGCCGTTGTAGGCGACGTTTGTCGCCGTCACCGTCGAGCCGGACGACGTCTGGGTGGCACCCCAGATCTGACTGATCGACTGCCCGTTGGGCCAGGTCCAGCTCGCGGTCCAGCCGGCGAACGGCGTACTGCCGTGGTTCATGATCGTGACCTCGCCCTGGAAGCCGCCCTGCCAGGTGCTGCTCACCTTGTAGGCGGCCATGCAGTCACCGCCGGCCGGCGGCGGGGTGGTCGGCGGCGGGGTGGTGGGCGGCGGGGTGGTGGGCGGCGGGTCGGTGGGCGGCGGGGTGGTCGGCGGCGGGTCGGTCGGCGTGCCACCCGGACCCACGCCGGTGACCTGGCCGTTGCCGCCGTCGAAGGTCACGTCGGAGCAGCCGAAGAAGTTCTCCTGCGAGTCCGAACGGACCCAGCGGGAGTAGATGATGTGCCGGCCACTCTTGCCCGACGGCAGGTTGCCGCTGAAGTAGTAGTGCCCGTCGTTGCTGCCGACCGAGCCGCGCTGCGGCGGGTTGGTCACCGTCAGGAACGGCTCCTCCAGGTCGCTCCAGGCCAGGGCCCGGGTCGGGCTCCAGCTGTTCTTCGTCACGTAGAAGTAGAACGTGCCCGGGTGGTGCGCCCAGTTGCTGTACTTGAAGTCCAACCGCGCCCCGGCGGTCAGGTGGGTCAGCGGCCAGTCGGTGCGGGGCAGGTCGTAGCCGCGGAAACCGGTGTTGCCGCCGCTGCACAGTTGCCCGTCCGGGATGAAGCCGGTGGTCCGGCCGCCAGCGTCGGAGCGCAGCACGCTGAACCAGTTGTACAGCGAGTTCGCCCCGCTCTGCGCCACGGCGGCGGAGCACGCGGGGTTGTTCGGCCTGATCTCACCGGTCTGGCTGCGGCCGTCCTGCCAGCACAGGTAGGTGCGGCTGCCCGGCGTCATCGCCGCGCCGTGCGCGGCGGCCGGCTGCGGATTGGACGCCAGGGCGACAGCGCCCAGCGCGATGGTCACGGCCGCGGTGAGCAACGCGGCCGTACGGGAACGATTCACGGGTTCTCCTGACTCGCGAGGCGCGCTGCCTGAGCCGCCTCGCCGCAATCGGGTGGGATGTGGCCTGATCGCCCCGCTGTCGTGAGCGGTGCGACGAGCACGGTGACGTGCCCCGGCGGACAACAGCCGGTGGACGTGCGCCGTCGACGGTCCTGTCCTGGACCGGTGCCCTCGCGTCTAACCAACCCGGCAACCGGCGGCGCCGCAGCCCTCGCACCGCCCGGTACGCGTCATCCCACCATGACGCACGTGCCGAGCGCAATAGGTGTTCCTCGATGCATGAGAAGACCCGCCGGTCGCCGTCGGACGCCCATATCCTGCGTACGGGGAGCGGGACGGAGAGGCGGCCGCGGTGCCGGACGTGTTCGACGAGGTGCACCGCCGGTGCCGCGACGGCGAGCCGATCGCGCTGGCCACCGTCGTGGCCACCTGGCACTCCGCCCCGCAGCCGCCCGGCGCCGCCATGGTGGTCGCGGCCGACGGCACGGTCATCGGCAGCGTTTCCGGCGGCTGTGTCGAGGCGGATCTCTACGAGCGGGCCCGCCGTGTGCTCGACACCGGTCAACCCGAGCTGCGCCGCTACGGGATCAGCGACGACGACGCGTACACCGTGGGCCTGACCTGCGGCGGCATCCTCGACGTGTTCGTGGAGCGGGTCGACGCGAACGCCCTGCCGGCGCTGGACGCGGTCGCCGCCGCCCGTCGCGGCGGCCACCCGGCGGCGATCGTCACCTGCGTGGCCGCCGACGCCAACGGCCCACCCGCCAACACTCCACCCGCCGACGCCAGCGACCCACCCGCTGACGCCGACTTCTCACTCGCCGACGTCCACAACGACCCGGCAGCCGACCCGGCCCGGCGGTTTGGCCGGCGGCTGGTGCTGACCGCCCAGCGGTCCGTCGGCTCGCTCGGCGACGACCGGCTCGACGACGCCGCCAGCGCCGACGCCCTCGGGCTGCTCGCCGCCGGGCGCAGCGGGATGCTCCGGTACGGGTACCACGGGCAGCGCCGGGGCCGCGGCGTCAGCCTCTTCGTGACCACGTACGCCACCCCGCCCCGGATGATCGTCTTCGGGGCGATCGACTTCGCCGCCGCGGTGGCCCGGATCGGTGCGTTCCTCGGCTACCGGGTCACCGTCTGCGACGCCCGGCCGGTCTTCGCCACCGCGCGCCGCTTTCCCGAGGCGGACGAGGTAGTGGTGCGGTGGCCGCACCACTACCTGCGAACGGAGTTGGCGGCCGGTCGGCTCGACGAGCGGACGGTGGTGTGCGTGCTCACCCACGACCCGAAGTTCGACGTGCCGTTGCTGGAGTTGGCGCTGCGCCACCCGCTGGCGTACGTCGGCGCGATGGGCTCACGGCGCACCCACGACGAGCGACACAAGCTGCTGAGCGAGGCGGGGCTCGGCCCGGCGCAGCTCGCCCGGCTCGCCTCCCCGATCGGTTTGGATCTCGGTGGTCGTACCCCTGAGGAGACTGCCGTGAGTGTGGCCGCGCAGATCGTCGCGGCCCGGTGGGGCGGCACCGGCCGCCCCCTCGCGGCGCTCGACGGGCCGATCCACCAGCCGGGGTAGTCGCGCGTCGGTGCGGGGCCTTCGGCGCCCATCGGGCCGTGCGGTGTGCCAGCCTGGTGCCACGGCGATCGGCTCGGCGAGCGGCGGCCGGTGGCGACGAAGAGGGGATGGGCATGGGATACGCGGTGGTGCTCGGCGAAGCGCTCGTCGACCTGCTCGACAGCGAACTCGACGGGGAGCGGGTCTATCGCCAGGCCATCGGCGGCGGGCCGCTCAACGTCGCCGTCGGGGTGGCCCGACTCGGCGCTGCGGCACAGTTCGTCGGCTCGCTCGGTGACGACGCGCTCGGCGGCCGGATCCGCGCCTTCCTCACCGCGGCCGACGTCGGGGTGGCCGGTGCGATCACGGTTCCGGCGCCGACCACGCTCGCGGTGGTCACGTACGCCGGGCCGGAGCCGGACTTCCGTTTCTACGGTGAGCCGGCCTCCTACGGACTGCTCGGCCCCGACGATCTGGACCTGGCGCTGCTGGAGGGCGCCGACGTGCTCTACTGCGGCTCGATCGTGCTGCTCCGACCCGACACGCTGGCCGCCGCTCGACGTGCCTGGTCGCTCGCCACCGGCCTGCGGGTCTTCGACCCGAACGTACGGCCCCGGCTGCTGAACGGGCCAGCCGCGCTGGAAGGGCTGCGCGAGGTGGTGGCCGAGTTCGCCGCCGGCGCGCACCTGGTCAAGCTGAGCGCCGCCGACGCGGTGCTGCTCTATCCCGGTGAGCCGGTCGAGGGAGTGGCGGCGTACCTGCGTGAGTTGGGGGCGGCCACGGTGGTGCTGACGCTCGGCGCGGCCGGTGCCGTTCTGGCCGCCGCCGACGCCGACCCGGTCCGGGTGCCGGCCCCCAAGGTCGACGCGATCGACGCCACCGGCGCGGGTGACTCGGTGATGGCCGCGCTGATCGCCGACCTGCTCGTCGACGGCGAACCGGAGGGCCCGTCCGGCTGGACCGACCGGGTGGCCTTCGCGCTGCGGGTGGCCGGCCTGGTCTGCGAATCCCCGGGCGGCGCCACCGCCATGCCCACCCGCGCCGCCGTACAGAACCGCTTCACCGCCTAGATGCCGGTTGTCCGCTGACCGTAGGTCGCCCTGACTCTGACGAGGAGACCGCGCGCCGCAGGGCGGCTACTCTCGTTCAGGTGCAGTCACTCGGCGGACTCGTCAGCGTCCATCCGGTATCGAACGGCCGGCGGTGGGCTATCGCGATTGGAGCGTTGCTGATCGCGGGCGTTCCGACGGGTGTGATGGCTACCGTGATCGCCACCTCGTGGATCCCCAGTCGCTTCGGCCGGCTGATCGGCTACTCGTTGGTTATCGTCGCGGTGGCGTTGCCGGTCGCGATCACACAACTGACGAAGGCCATAAGGGGCGGTCTGGCCGAGTCGTACGAGATTCACGAGCACGGCCTCGCGCATGTCAGGCGGGGCGGCCGGCGCACCTGGACATGGGAACAGGTCTACGGCCTCGTCGTGATCGAGAAGGGCAACATTGCCCGGTTCGGTTGGGACTTCGGCTGTCTGGTAAGCCTTGACGACGGCGCCCGGTTGCAATTCAACGGTCTCACCCGCGATGCCAGGGCGATGGCCGAGACGTTGAAGAGCCGCTGTCCGCAGGCTGTCGGTAAACAACACGATCCCCTTTGGAAGGGCATCTTCCTCTGGCTGGCCCCTGTCCTCGCGGTCGCCTTCGGCTGGACGACCTGGTGGGCCGTAGATTTCATCAAGACGAACGACGCACAGTCCGACTCAATCTCGCCCGACTACGTGGAGGGCGTCGACCCGTTGAGCGACGGCGCACTCGGTGGGCTCAGCTTGCTCATCGTCGCCTGCGTGATGGGCTTCCTTACTGCCACCTTCGCATCGATCGGGCTGATCACCGAACGCATACGCTCCCGCTGACTCTCTTCGCACCTCGACCACCGAGGGTGCCCGCCTCGCGAAGTGGACGTGTGGCACCGGCACCCACCAGCAGTGGCGGCGTACCCAGGTGTAGCTGCGCCGGGTGGGTCAGGCCGTGCCGGTCAGTTCCAGGTAGCCGCGGTGGGCGGCGACCAGGGCGGGGCGGGCGCCGAAGGGGGCCTCGGCGGCCACCCGCTCCGGAGGGGCGCTGCCGGTGTGCGCGGCCCGGATCAGCCAGGCCAGCTTCGCCAGCTCCGCGTGCTGGGCCCGGACGAAGTCGACGTCCACCGGGTCGCCGTGGCCCGGGATGACCACCGTGCGCGCGGTGGTGAGCCGCAGCAGGTCCGCGACCGCGTCCGGCCACTGCAGGGGGTACGAGTCCTCGAAGGCGGGCGGGCCGCTCTGCTCGACCAGATCGCCGGCGACCAGCACGTCGGCGTCCGGCACGTGCACCACCAGATCGGCCTCGGTGTGCCCCCGCCCCGGGTGTCGCAGCAGCACCCGCCGGCCGCCCAGGTCGAGAACCGTCTCGACGTGAACGGTGTGGGTCGGAGCGAGCAACGGGGTGTCGGCCAGCTCGGCGGCGAGCGCCGGGTGCTCCGTGCGCAACTCCTCGTACGCCTCCCGGCGCAGCCGCTCCGGCTCCTCGCGCAGGGCGGTGGCGGCCAGTTCGTGCGCGTACACCGGGCGGGGTGGGTCGCCGGCCAGGACCGCGTTGCCGAAGCAGTGGTCGTAGTGGTGGTGGGTGTTGACAAGCGTCAACGGACGGTCGGTGACCGCCCGGACGGCCGCGGCCAGCTCGGTGGCCTGGGCGGCCGAGGAGAGCGTGTCCACCAGCAGCGCCTCGTCGTCGCCGACGACCAGGGTGACGTTGACCCGCAGCAGCGGCTCGGCCAGCACGTGCACCCGGTCGGCGACCTCGA
Source organism: Micromonospora sp. NPDC050784 (assembly GCF_044456765.1). Lineage (NCBI taxonomy): Bacteria > Bacillati > Actinomycetota > Actinomycetes > Micromonosporales > Micromonosporaceae > Micromonospora > Micromonospora sp. NPDC050784. The sequence goes on from NZ_JBITGG010000018.1 coordinate 23,953, forward strand.
CGAAGTCGGCGTTCACGAGACCCGCCCGGCGCGCTCGACGAAGCGTCCCCGGTCGACCAGGATCCGGTCCACCCGGCCCCGGGCCACCGTCTGGTCGCCGTCGCTGACGGTGACCTCGAACGACAGCCGGCGACCGTCGACGGTCGCCAGCAGCGCCTGCGCGCGGACCGTCCGGCCGACCACGGTCGGCGCCAGGTGCTCCAACTCGACCCGGGTGCCCACGGTCGTCGAACCGGGTGGCATTCCGGTCGCCGTCGCCGCGACGGTGGCCGCCTCGGCCAGCGCCAGCACTCGGGGAGTGCCCAGCACCGGTACGTCCCCGGAACCGACCGCCTGGGCGGTGTCCGCGTCGGTGACGGTCAACTCGACCTGGGCGGTCAGACCCGGCGCGAAGGCCGGCTCGGGCTGCTCCTGCATGGTCGTCAGCCTAGGTGTTCGCCGGACACGTCGAGCACGCGCCCGGCGATCCGGGCGCACCCACCCCCGACGACCAACGGGTGGTCCCCGTCGGTCTATGCCGTACCCGTCGTTAACCTTGACCCCGATGGCCGTCGTGACTGACCCCCAGCCCCCCGCCCGGACCGACCCGCCCGCGTCCCCGGACGGGGGTCGTCGGCGCGTCGTCGCCATGACCGTCTGGGCGGTCGCCTTCGTCGCCGCGTGGCTGGCCATCGGCCTGCCCACCGACCCGGCGTACGCCTTCGTCTGGATCTGGCTGGCGACCATCGCCTGGAACAGCGAACGGCCCTGGCGGAGCCACCTGCGCTTCGCCCGGGACTGGGTGCCGGTGGTGCTGCTGTTCGTGGTGTACAACCTCTCGCGCGGCTTCGCCGACAACGGGGCAACGCCGCACGCGATGGAGCTGATCGTCGCCGACCGGTTCATGTTCGGCTGGGCCACCGGCGGCGAGGTGCCCACCGTCTGGTTGCAGCAGCACCTCTACCACCCGCAGGTGCACTGGTGGGATGTCGCGGCGAGCTGGGTGTACTTCTCCCACTTCGTGGTGGCGCTGACCGCCGCCGCGGTGCTCTGGCTGCGCGACCGGCACCGCTGGGCCGCGTACATGCGGCGCTGGGGTTTCCTCTGCGCGGCCGGCCTGGTCACCTACTTCATCTACCCGGCCGCCCCGCCCTGGTGGGCGGCGCAGAACGGCCTGCTCACCGAGGTCGCCCGGATCTCGACCCGGGGTTGGAAGGCGTTCGGCATGCACGGCGCCGGCAACGTCCTCAACGCCGGCCAGATCGCCTCCAACCCGGTCGCCGCGATGCCCTCACTGCACACCGCGTGGGCGTTGTTCGTGGTGCTGTTCTTCCTGACCGCCACCCGTCGTCGCTGGTGGCCGCTGCTGCTCGCGTACCCGCTGGCGATGACCTTCACCCTGGTCTACTCGGGTGAGCACTACGTGATCGACGTGCTGGTCGGCTGGGCGTACGTGGGGCTGACCTTCCTGGTGGTCGGTCTGGCGGAGCGCGGCTGGGCGGCGTGGCGCGCCCGTCACCCGCGCGTCAAGCCGGACCGGCCCACGGAGCAGCCCACCGACCCCACCGACCCCCCACCCGGCCAACCCGAGCCCCCAACACCACGCGGCCCAGACACCGCCACCCACCCCGCAGTCCCCGCAGACCACTAACCCCCGGCCTGGCCCTCTCGGCCCGACCCCAGGGCTCCCGGCCCGGTGATCATGAAGTAATTGCCCTCCCGCGCGGCGTGTCGGCGCAATAACTTCATGATCAACGCGGGGGAGGGGAGGGAGGGAGGGGGAACGGGCGCAGGGTCAGGGTTGGGTGCGGGCTTGGTGCGCTCTGGTGGTCAGGTCGGCTGCCAGGGCCCAGGCCTCTGCCAGGTCGCGGTCCTGGGCGGTGGCGCCGGAGCCGCCCGCGGTGTCCGCGTGCACGGTGGCCAACCCGAGACGGCGCTGGACAGGCCCCTGGACCACCCGCACGCTCTGGATCCGGGCGTAGGGCACGATCACCAGTTGCCGGGTGAGCCGCCCGGACCGGGTGGCGAACACCCGGTCGAACAGCCCGGCGCCGAACGCGGCACGGCCCAGTGGGTGCAGCCAACGGGTCCGGCGCGGTGGCGGGCTCAGCGGGAGCGCGTCGAGGCGTACCCCGGGAAGCACCTCGGCGACGATCATCGTCGCCGTCGGGAGGTCGCCGACCGGTAGCAGCCGGTCGGGCCGGTTGCGGTCGTCGGCCTCCGCGACGGAGTAGCCGGCCACCTCCAGCCGCAGCCGCAGCCAGCCCTTCATCCGCCACAGCAACGGCCAGGTGGCCCGGACGGTCTGCACCCGTTCCAGCGGCACGGTCTGCGCCCGCGTCTCCAGCAGGCCGTTGTGCACCCGCAGCGTGCCGCCGTCGCGCGCCAGTCGGAAGTTCCAGTCGTCGAGGACCCGGCGGATCGGTTGCAGCAGCACACCCGCCATCGCCGTCAGGGTGCTCGCCACCGCGACGAACGACCACGACCCGGCGGTGAGGAACTGCACCACGACGAAGGCCACACCGAACGGGAGCAGGAACGCCTGCGGGGTGAGTAGTTGGCTGACCAGCAGGTTCTGGTTGCGTACCGCGTGCAGTGGCCGGCCCGGCGCGGCCGCCTGCGGCGTCGTCGCGCCCGGGGCCACCGGGGCCGCCGCGTCGCCGGGGGCGGGCAGCTGCGCCACCCGCCCGGCCAGCGCCAGCAGACGCTCGCGCAGCAGGGCCGCGTCGGCCACCCCGAGGTACGCCAGTGGCGCCTCGGTCTTGCCCCCGCCGACCACCTCCAGGCGCAGCTCGGCCAGGCCGGTGAGCTGGGCGAGCAGCGGCCGGACCACCTCCACGGCCTGCAACCGTTCCAACGGGATGGCCCGGGTACGCCGCCAGAGCAGCCCCTCGTACACCCGTAGTTCCCGGCCCACGACGTGGTAGCCGGTGTTGTACCAGCTGATCACCGACAGCACGGTGGCGCCGAGCGCGAGCACCGCCACCATGGCGGCGAACCACCCGAACCCCACCCGGGACAGGGTCGACCAGGACAGCCCGGCGATCACCACGACCAGGGACTTGGCGCCGTGCAGCACCGGGCTGAGCGGATGCAGTCGCTGTCGGGGCTCGCCGTCGCCGCCGCCCGGTGACGCCGGCCACGGCGTGGGCGCCCCCGGCGGCACCGGCCCCGGCGGTGCCACGCCGGTCGGCGCAGGCGGTGCCGCGCCGACGGGTGCCGCGCCGGCGGGCAGCACCGGCCCCGGTGGCGTCGGGCCGGTGGGTGGGACCGTGCTCGGCTCGGCGGGCCCGTCGCTCATCGGAGCGGCCCTCGACATGGTCGGCGGCTGCCCGCGCGGGTGCTCACAGGGTCGCCTTTCGTTCGCGACTGCGGGGCTCGCAACCCCGGCTCACTCCTCGCGCTCACAGGCCCTCCGCCCGGTCCTCGCCGAGCGCGGTGAGTCGATCGCGCAGCCGGGACGCCTCCGCCGGACGCAGGCCGGGAACCCGGGCGTCGCTCGCCGCCGCCGCGGTGTGCAACTGCACGGTGGCCAGGTCGAAGGCGCGCTCCAACGGCCCGGCGCTCACGTCGACGAACTGCATCCGCGAGTACGGCACGATGGAGAGCCGGCGGACCAGCAACCCGTGCCGGACCAGCAGGTCGTTCTCCCGTTCGGCGTACCCCCACGCCCGGACCGCGCGGACGATCGCGACGGCCCGCCACGCGCCGAGCACCAGCACGACGGCGACGGCGAGCCCGAACAGCCAGTGCCCGCTGAACGCCCAGCCGACCCCGGTCACCGCCAGCCCGATGGCGACCACGATCGCCAGCCGGATCAGCTCCACCCAGATCAGGTCGGTGGAGATCGGCTGCCAGTTGACCGTGTCCGGCCAGGGCTCCAGCGGACCCCGACCACCCGGCGCGGCCGTCAACAGGGCGCCGGGCGGGACGGGGTCGGACGGCAGGAGGCCGGGGGAGGGTAGGTCAGGCGGGCGCTGGTCGGCGGCGGGTGCCGGCCGGTGGCCGGGCGGCAGCGCACCCGGTGGCAGCGGGGCGGGCGTCGAGACATCCGGCGCGGCGGGCTCCGGGCCGAGCGTGCCGGGTGCGGGGAACGCGCCGGGTGGCGGCTCGACACCGGGTGGTGCGGTGGCCGGGGTGGGCGGCCAGGACGGGGAGGTGGGGCCGGGGGAAGCCGGAGGGTCGCCGCTCACAGGTCGAGCGTAGGCGATCCGGGCACCGGAGTGACGGTACGCAGGAAGCCTCGAGCGTCCAGGAAGTCACCGAGTCTGCCCCGGTGCTCGGCGCAGGCCAACCAGGTCTTGCGCCGATCGGCGTCGTGCAGACGAGGATTGTTCCACTCCAGCGCCCAGACGGCGGCGGACCGGCAGCCCCGGGCGGAACAGACCAGGGCTTCGTCGGCGGGGGAGGGGATGCTCATCCCGGCCAGTCTAGGGCGGCGGGACGGAGAAGTTGAGCGCCGGGCGACCACGGGGGGAGCCGCCCGGCGACGGGGTGAATCGTACACGCGGCGGGCCGGTCCGTGCACTCCCGAGATGCACGATTCGGCTGCTGGGGACGGCGCGGCCAAAATCGGCTTCTCCCCACCTCGACACTCAGCAAGGCGTGCGAGTCTTGATACCGCACGAGCCGCGACGACCGACAAACGCTGTGGAGGACCGGTGGCCCAGCCGACCATGCCCGACGCCCCGACGCCGAACGGAGCGGCGCCCGCGCCGGTGACCACACCCGCGCAGGACGCCAGCCTGCTGGAGAAGGGCTTGTTCGAGATCAAACGTGTGATCGTCGGGCAGGACCGGATGGTGGAGCGGATGTTCGTCGCGCTGCTCGCCCGCGGTCACTGCCTGCTCGAAGGCGTGCCCGGGGTGGCCAAGACCCTGGCGGTGGAGACCCTCGCCAAGGTCGTCGGCGGGTCCTTCGCCCGGGTGCAGTTCACCCCGGACCTGGTGCCGGCCGACATCATGGGCACCCGAATCTACCGGCAGTCGAGCGAGAAGTTCGACGTCGAGCTGGGCCCGGTCTTCGTCAACTTCCTGCTCGCCGACGAGATCAACCGGGCGCCGGCGAAGGTGCAGTCCGCGCTGCTGGAGGTCATGAGCGAGCGGCAGGTGTCCATCGGTGGGGAGAGCCACCGGGTGCCGGACCCGTTCCTGGTGATGGCCACCCAGAACCCGATCGAGCAGGAGGGCGTCTACCCGCTGCCGGAGGCGCAGCGGGACCGGTTCCTCATGAAGATCGTGGTGGGCTACCCGACCGACGCGGAGGAACGGGAGATCGTCTACCGGATGGGCGTGGCCGCGCCCGAGCCGACCGCGGTGTTCGACACCCCGGAGCTGATCGCCCTGCAACGCAAGGCGGACCAGGTCTTCGTCCACAACGCCCTGGTCGACTACGCGGTCCGGCTGGTGCTGGCCACCCGGGCCCCGGCCGAGCACGGCATGCCCGACGTCGCGCAACTGATCCAGTACGGTGCCAGCCCGCGGGCCTCGCTGGGTCTGGTCCGGGCCACCCGCGCGCTGGCGCTGCTGCGCGGGCGTGACTACGCGCTGCCGCAGGACGTGCAGGACATCGCGCCGGACATCCTGCGGCACCGGCTGGTGCTCAGCTACGACGCGCTCGCCGACGACGTGCCCGCCGACCACATCGTGCAGCGGGTGATGTCGACGATCCCGCTCCCGGCGGTCGCTCCCCGGCAGCAGGCCACCCCACCGTCGATCGCGCCGCCGCCGGGCGCCGGCTGGCCCGGGCAGCGGCCGTGACCTCACCCACCCCTCGTCCGGCCCCCCTCGCCGACCGTAGCGAGGCCGTGCTGTCCCGGCTTCAGCTGCTCGTCACCCGCAAGCTCGACGGTCTGCTCCAGGGCGACTACGCCGGCCTGCTGCCCGGGCCGGGCAGTGAGGCGGGAGAGTCCCGCGAGTACCGCCCCGGCGACGACGTGCGCCGGATGGACTGGCCGGTCACCGCCCGGACCACCACACCGCACGTGCGTCGTACGGTCGCCGACCGGGAACTGGAGACCTGGCTCGCGCTGGACCTCTCCGCCAGCCTGGACTTCGGGACCGGGCAGTGGCTCAAGCGGGAGGTGGTGGTGGCCGCCGCGGCCGCCATCACCCACCTGACCGTGCGCGGGGGTAACCGGATCGGCGCCGTGATCGGCACCGGCGGTGGGGTGTCCGCGCCGGCCCGACGCTGGCGCGGCGGAGCACCGCCGGTCGGGCCCGGGGTGCTCACCCGGCTGCCGGCCCGCTCCGGTCGCAAGGAGGCGCAGGGTCTGCTGCGTGCCGTCGCCGGCACCGCCATCCGGCCCGGCCGTGGCGATCTGGGCGCCCTGGTCGAGATGCTCAACCGTCCGCCCCGCCGTCGCGGGGTGGCCGTGGTGGTGTCGGACTTCCTCGCGCCGGTCGAGCAGTGGGCGCGACCGATGCGCAAGCTGCGGGTCCGCCACGACGTGCTGGCCATCGAGGTGGTCGACCCGCGCGAGCTGGAATTGCCCGACGTGGGCGTGTTGCCGGTGGTCGACCCGGAGAGCGGCGAGCTGCACGAGGTGCAGACCGCCGACCCGCGGCTGCGGCAGCGCTACGCCGAGGCCGCCACCGCCCAACGGGCCGCGATCGCCGCCGCCCTGCGCGGCGCCGGCGCGGCCCACCTGCGTCTGCGTACCGACCGAGACTGGCTGCTGGACATGGTGCGATTCGTGGCCGCGCAGCGGCACGCGCGTACCCGGGGGACGACACGATGATCCGTTTTCTGCAACCGTGGTGGCTGCTGGCTGTGCTGCCGGTTTTCGCCCTCGCCGCGTTCTACGTCTGGCGGCAGCTGCACCGCCGGGCGTACGCGATGCGGTTCACCAATGTGGACCTGCTGCGTACGGTGGCGCCGAAGGGCCTGGGTTGGCGTCGGCACGTCCCGGCGACCGCGTTCCTGCTCTGCCTGCTGGTGCTGGCCACCGCGCTGGCCCGTCCCGCGGTGGACACCAAGGAGCCGTTGGAGCGGGCCACCGTGATGCTCGCCATCGACGTGTCGTTGTCGATGCAGGCCGACGACGTGGCGCCGAACCGGCTGGAGGCGGCCCAGGAGGCGGCCAAGCAGTTCGTCAGTGAGCTGCCGGAGAGCTACAACCTGGGCCTCGTGTCGTTCGCCAAGGCGGCCAACGTGCTGGTGCCGCCGGGCAAGGACCGGGACGCGGTGACCAGCGCCATCGACGGGCTGGTGCTGGCCGAGGCGACCGCGACCGGTGAGGCGGTGTTCACCTGCCTGGAGGCGATCCGGTCGGTGCCGGCCGACGGTGCGGCGGGTATTCCACCGGCCCGGATCGTGCTGCTCTCCGATGGTTTCCGGACCTCCGGCCGGGCGGTGGAGGAGGCGGCGGCGGCCGCGCAGGCCGCCAACGTTCCGGTCTCCACCATCGCGTTCGGCACCGACACCGGCCAGGTCGACATCGGCGGGCAGTTGCAGCGGGTGCCGGTGGACCGGATGGCCCTCGCCGAGCTCGCCGAGACCACCGAGGGTTACTTCTACGAGGCGGCCTCGGTGAGCGAACTGAAGCAGGTCTACCAGGACATGGGCAGCTCGATCGGGTTCCGCACCGAGCCGCGTGAGGTGACCCAGTGGTACGCCGGGGTGGCGTTGCTGCTGGCGCTCTGCGCGGGCGCGTTCAGTCTGCTCTGGTCGTCCCGGATGCTGTGAACCGCTGCGCCGGCGGCGGTCGACGACCGCCGCCGGCACCGGCAGGGGGCGGCGCCAACCGCCGGCCCGGAGGGGTCAGTGACCGCCGCCGGCGAGCACGAAGACGATGGCCACCCAGACGGCGGCGAGGGTGAAGCCCAGCGGGGCGACGTAGCGGCTCATGACGGCTCCGGGTGGCGGCTGGACGGTCCGCGTGCGGGGGCGGACCGCAGGGGGTGGGGACGCGCACACGAAGTCGTGACCGGGCGGCTCCCGGCGACCGCCCGGGATCGGGCGGCGCGGCACACTCACCTCGGCAGGTGCCCAGGTGGTGGGGAGCGGAGCGGGGTCAGCTCACCAGACTGAGTCGTGGCTCAGCGGGACTGACCATCGGCCCGGCCACGACTGGGAGGATCGCTATCTCGCACAGCGATCACCTCCTGCAAGTCGGGCGGGCCGGAACGTCGATGATCGTACACCTGCGGTGCCGACGGAACGCACTCGGCTGACCGGCCCGCGACCCCTCCACCGCCCGGTCGGCGACGCCGCTCACCACCGGCGGGTACGCCTCGGCGGAGCAGCGATCTCGGCTGACCCACCCGTACGACCGTGACCAGCACCGCGGCGAGCAGCGGCAGCCAGCAGAAGCGCGCCAGCACCCAGCCCGGGTCGTCCGGGATGGTGTGCAGACCGGGCAGGGCCAGCCCGCTGCGGGCGGTGAGCGCGGTCACCGCCACCAGTACCGGCTGGTGCCACAGGTAGATCCGGACCGCGAACCGGTTCACCTCGGTCACCGCTCGGCCCGGCAGCGGCCGGGTCAGCAGCCGGTGCAGCGCCGGCCGGGCGAGCAGCCCCAGCCCGACCTGGGTGACCGCCAGCGCCACGACCAGCAGCGACGGCGGGTTGAGGTTGGACACCCCGGCCCCGGGCACGCCGACCGCGCTCACCGGGTAGCCCAGCGCCAGCAGCGCCGCCAGCGCGACCGCCCCACCGGCCGCCAACGTGGCGCCCGCGCGCCGGCCGTCCAGCCGCCCGTCGGCGTGCGCCACACCCAGCAGGTACGGCACCGACCAGGCCGCCAGCACGGTGACCGGGGGCAGGTCGGCGCCGGCCGGCAGCAGCCGGACGGCCAGGTCGGCCGCGGCGACCACGACCACCGCCGGCGTCCCGCACCGCGCCACCCCCCACCGGCGTACGGCGGCGCGCAGCGGGCCGGTCACCGCGACCAGGATCACCAGCGGCAGCAGGAACCACAGCGGGCTGACCGCGAGCCGCAGCGCGACGGCGAGCGTGTCGTCCGAGGTACCGACGACGGTGGCGGCGAGCAGCACGGCGGCCCCCACACCGAGCAGCGCCACCGTGGGCAGCAGCAGCCGACGCAGCCGACCGGCCAGCCAACCGCCCGCGCCGCCCGGGTAGCGGGCCAGCGAACGGGTCGACCCGAACCCGGCGGTGAAGAAGAACAACCCGAGCGTCTGCAACACCCAGGTCACCGGGGCCAGGTCGGGCAGGGCGGTCAATGGACTGGCCTGGTGCAACCCACCGTCGCCGGTCAGCACCAGCCCGGTGACCAGCCAGTGCCCCAGCACCACCCCGCCGATGGCGTACGCCCGCAGCGCGTCGACGGCACGGTCCCGGCTCATCGGGCATCCCCGATCGGGTCGGCGTCGACGCCGTCCAGCACGACCGTCGCCACCGCGACCAGGGCGGCGCTGCCCGGCGCGAGATAGCCGTCGTGCCCCGCCACCCCGCCCACCGGCAGGGGCCGGGCGCCGAACGCCGGGTCACCGGGTCGCCGGCCGAAGCCCAGACCGGGCAGCCGCACCGGGGGTACCCGACGGATCCAGTCGGTCGGCGCCTCGGCCGCCCAGAACCGCCGCCCGCCCGGCAGGTCGTCGGCGCGCTGCACCCCGGCGCCGACGCCGCCGAGGCTGATCACGTCGGTGACCTGGGACGGGGCGTCCGCCGCCGCCAGCGACACCACCAGCGCCCCGTAGCTGTGCCCGACCAGCGTGATCGTCGCCGCCGGACGCCGCCCGGCCAACTCGCGCAGCAGCGTGGCCAGTCCGGCCGCGCCGCGCCGGGCGCTGACGCCACCGGCGGCGGTCAACACCCCGTCGGGCGGGTCGTAGCCGAGCCAGGCCAGCACCGCGACCCGCGCCGCCGGGTCGGTCGCCCGCAACTCCCGGAAGAGCTGCCCGGCCTGCACCGCCGGCGCCCGCCGGGCCACCCCGCCCAACCCCCGGTCGAAGTCGGCCAGCGTGCTGCCGACCCCCGGCACCAGCACCGCGATCCGGTCCGCGTCGGCGAGGTCGCCGAGCACCTCGACCGCGCGGCCGTCACCACGCTCGTCGAACAGCAGGAACCGGCGTCCGCCGGCCGCCCAGTCCGCGTACGGGGGGCCGGCCGCGCGCATCGCCGCCGCCACCACGGGGTACGCCTCGACGAACCCCGCCGCCGTGGCCGGCTCGGGTCGGGTCGGCAGGACCAGGTTCACGCCGAGCAGCGTGGCCATCGCGACCCGGCTGGCACCTCGTCGTCGCATCACGTTCTCCCTCCGGAATGTCGTCCGGAGGGAGCGTGCGCCCAGGGGCTGGGCCGGGTCGTCGTCCCGCGGAGCCGTTCCCGCGCTGGCTCCCCGGGGCTACTCGCCGGCGGACACCAGACCCGTCTCGTACGCCAGCACCACGGCCTGGGCCCGGTCGCGCAGACCCAGCTTGGCCAGGATCCGCCCGACGTGCGTCTTCACGGTCTGCTCGGCCACCACCAGGTCACCCGCGATCTCCGCGTTGTTGCGGCCCCGGGCAATCAACCGCAGCACCTCGGTCTCGCGCGGGGTGAGCCCGGCCAGGTCGGTGGGGCGTGGGCGGCGGCGGTCCGGACGGTTCGCGAACTCGGCGATCAGCCGACGGGTGACCCCCGGGGCGAGCAGCGCGTCCCCGGCCGCCACCACCCGCACCGCCTGCACCAGATCGGCCGCCGGGGCGTCCTTGAGCAGGAACCCGCTGGCCCCGGCCCGCAGCGCCTCGTACACGTAGTCGTCCAGGTCGAAGGTGGTGAGGATGAGCACCCGGGGTCGCTGCGTCGACCGGTCACCGAGCAGCTTGCGGGTGGCCTCCAGCCCGTCCATGACCGGCATCCGCACGTCCATCAGCACCACGTCCGGGTCGAGGTGGCGGGCGGCGGCCACCGCCTGTGCCCCGTCGGCGGCGTCCCCCACCACCAGCAGGTCCGGTTGGGCGGCGAGCAGCGCGCCGAAACCCTGCCGGACCATCGCCTGGTCGTCGGCGATCAGCACCCGGATCATCCGTCCCCGCCCTCCGCGTCGTACGGCAACTCGGCCGCCACCGCGTAACCCCCGTCGGGCAGCGGCCCGGCGGTGAACGTACCGCCCAGTGAGGTGGCCCGCTCCCGCATGCCGGTCAGCCCGTGGCCGGAGCCGCCGTCGGCGGTCGGTCGGGCGTCGGCCGGGGAGTTTTCGACGCGTACCCCCAGGCCGGATCGACCGGCGCGGACGGTGACCCGCACCGCGGCGCCGGCCGCGTGGCGGGCTGCGTTGGCCAGGCCCTCCTGCACGATGCGGTACGCGGCCAGCCCGACCGGCGCGGGCACCCGGTCGTCGTCCACCGGATCGGCGTTCAGGGTCACCGGCAGCCCGGCCCGGCGTGCCGCGTCCACCATGGCGCCCAGGTCGGTCAGGTCCGGCTGCGGCGCGGTCTGCGGCCCGGTCGCCTCGCTGCGCAGCACCCCCAACAGCCGCCGCATGTCGGTGAGCGCGTCACGGGCTGACGCGGCGATGGCGACGAACTCCGCGGCTGCCGGGGCCGGCACGTCGGTCAGCCGGTACGGGGCGGTCTCCGCCTGCACCGCGATCAGCGACATGTGGTGGGCCACCACGTCGTGCATCTCCCGGGCGATCCGGGTGCGTTCCTCCAGCACCGCGCGGCGTTCCTGCTCGCGTTCGCTCAGCTCGGCCTGCGCGGCCAGCGCGTGCCGGGACAGCCGGTTGCGGCGGATCAGGTCGCCGACGATCGCCAGCGCGCCGAGCAGCAGCAGGACCGGGACCCGGTTGTCGGGGTGGACCGAGATCAGCACCGGCACCGTGCTGATCGTCACCACCCAGGCCAGCACCGGCCGGTCGACCCGCGCGACGACCACCGCCAGCACCGCGATCGAGCCGAGCGCCAGCGGCGGGGTCCACGGCCAGGCCTGGTCGGCCGGGGCGTTGAAGGTGCAGATCAGCAGGGCCAGCACCGTCAGCCGCCAGGCCAACAGCGGACGCCGGGGCAGCGCCAGCAGCGGCGCCACCGTCATCGCCGCGAACAGCAGCGCGATCGGCGGCGGCAGGCCCCACTCGCTCTCCACGGTCAGCGTGATCAGGAACAGGCCGAGCGCGGCGAGCAGGCCGACCGGGGCGGCGTAGCGGGCCGGCCCGGGCCAACGGGCCAGCAGCGGCCGGCCGGGCGGGGCGTCCGGGCCCAGCAGGGTCTGCCGCAGGGCCCGCAGGGCCGCGCCGATCGGATGCCGGTTCACCACCCGGAGGCTACGGGTCGACCCCGTCACGAGGCGTGCCACCAGGGGTTGATCCCGGTGTCGTACCCCAGTGTGACGCGACTCCCGTTAGCGCTTACCTGCCGGTAACGCCTAGGCTCCGACGCGTCCGTGCTGACCATTCGCAAGGGGGAACAGTGGCCCGTACCGTGCTGGTGACCGGGGGCAACCGGGGAATCGGCCTGGCCATCGCGCAGGCCTTCGCCAAGCAGGGCGACCGGGTGGCGGTCACCCACCGCAGCGGCGAGGCACCCGACGGGCTCTTCGGCGTACGCGCCGACGTCACCGACGCCGCCTCGATCGACGCCGCGTTCGCCGCCGTGGAGGCCGAGCTGGGGCCGGTCGAGGTGCTGGTCGCCAACGCTGGCATGACCGCCGACACGCTGCTGCTGCGCATGTCCGAGGAGCAGTTCACCGACGTGGTGGACACCAACCTCACCGGCGCGTTCCGGGTCGCGAAGCGGGCCTCCGGCAAGATGCTCCGCGCCAAGTGGGGCCGCATGATCTTCATCTCCTCGGTGGTCGGCCTCGCCGGCGGCGCCGGGCAGGTCAACTACGCCGCCAGCAAGGCCGGCCTCGTCGGCGTCGCCCGCTCGATCACCCGGGAGCTGGGCAGCCGCAACATCACCGCGAACGTGGTGGCGCCCGGCTTCATCGACACCGACATGACCGCCGGCCTCACCGACGACCGCAAGGCGGAGATCCTCAAGTCCATCCCGGCCGGTCGGATGGCCAGCCCGGACGAGGTCGCCGCCGTGGTCACCTGGCTGGCCTCGGACAGCGCCGGGTACGTCTCCGGCGCCGTCATCCCGGTCGACGGCGGCCTCGGCATGGGCCACTAACCCTTTTGACTACGGAGGAAATCTGCGATGTCCGGACTGCTCGCCGGTAAGCGACTGCTCGTCACCGGTGTCATCACCGACGCCTCGATCGCCTTCTCGGTGGCGAAGCTCGCTCAGGAGAATGGCGCGCAGGTCGTGCTCACCGGCTACGGCCGGCTCTCCCTGGTCGAGCGGATCGCCAAGCGGCTGCCCGAGCCGGCGCCGGTCATCGAGGTGGACGTCACCAACACCGAGCACCTGGCCGGCCTCGCCGACCGGGTGCGCGAGCACGTCGACGGCCTCGACGGCGTCGTGCACTCGATCGGTTTCGCCCCGCAGAGCTGCCTGGGCGGCGGCTTCCTCGACGCGCCCTGGGAGGACGTGGCGACCGCCCTGCACGTCTCCACCTTCTCGTACAAGTCGCTGGCCATGGCGGCGCTGCCGCTGATGTCGCCCGGCGGCGCGGTGGTCGGCCTGACCTTCGACGCGACGAAGGCGTGGCCGGTGTACGACTGGATGGGCGTGGCCAAGGCCGGCCTGGAGTCCGCGTCCCGCTACCTGGCGCTGCACCTGGGCAAGCAGGGCATCCGCAGCAACCTCGTGGCCGCCGGGCCGCTGCGCACCATCGCCGCGAAGTCGATCCCCGGCTTCGACCAGTTCGAGGACGCCTGGGCCGAGCGTGCCCCGCTGGGCTGGAGCCTCACCGACCAGGAGCCCGCCGCGCGGGCCTGCCTGGCGCTGCTCTCCGACTGGTTCCCGGCCACCACCGGCGAGATCGTCCACGTCGACGGCGGCTACCACGCCATCGGTTCCTGACGCCGCACCGTGACGCTCCCTGGTCGCCGTTCGCGTGATCTACGCGTCCGGACCAGGGGGCGTCGCCGGGACGTCCCGGCCGAGGGACAAGAATGACCCCATGTCGTACGACGCGGTGGTGCTGGTGTCCTTCGGCGGGCCCGAGCGGCCCGAGGACGTGATGCCGTTCCTGCAGAACGTGACCCGGGGCCGGGGTGTCCCTCCCGAGCGGCTGGCCGAGGTCGCCGAGCACTACCAGCACTTCGGCGGGGTGTCCCCGATCAACCAGCAGTGCCGGGACCTGCTGGCCGCGGTCCGCGCCGACTTCGCCGCGCACGGTCTCGACCTGCCCATCTACTGGGGCAACCGCAACTGGGACCCGCTGCTCGCCGACACCGTGACCCAGATGCGCGACGACGGGGTCACCCGGGCGCTGGCGTTCGTCACCAGCGCGTACGGCGGTTACTCGTCCTGCCGGCAGTACCAGGAGGACATCGCCGCCGCGCGTGCCGCCGTCGGCCCGGACGCCCCGGTGATCGAGAAGCTGCGCCAGTTCTGGGACCACCCCGGCTTCGTCGAGCCGCACGTCGACGCGGTCCGGGAGGCCCTGGGCCAGCTCGACCCGGCGAAGCGGGACACCACCCGGCTGGTCTTCACCGCCCACTCCATCCCCAGCTCGATGGCGGCCAACGCCGGCCCGCACGGCGGCCGGTACGAGGCGCAGCTGCACGAGACCGCCCGGCTCGTCGCCGCGGCCGCCGCACCCGACCTGGCGTACGACCTGGTCTGGCAGAGCCGCTCCGGCCCGCCGCAGGTGCCGTGGCTGGAACCGGACATCAACGACCACCTGGCCGCCCTCGCGCAGGGCGGCACCACCGCCGTGGTGGTCAGCCCGATCGGGTTCGTCTCCGATCACCTGGAGGTCGTGTGGGACCTGGACACCGAGGCGCTGGAGACGGCGAAGCAGCTCGGCCTGGACTTCGTCCGGGCCGGCACGCCGGGCACCGACCCGCGCTTCGTGACCATGGTGCGTGAGCTGGTCACCGAGCGGACCGACCCGGACGGCGCGCAACTGCGCCGCCGCCTGGGCGAACTGCCCATGTGGGACACCTGCCCCACCGTCTGTTGCGTGCCGACCCGTCGCCCCTGACCTCTGAGGATCATCATGCATGACCGTAAGCCCGTGCAGAGTTGGCTGACCGACATGGACGGCGTGCTGGTGCACGAGGGCCAGCCGGTACCCGGCGCACCGGAGTTCATCAACCGGATGCGCGCCTCCGGCAAGCCGTTCCTGGTGCTGACCAACAACTCGATCTACACCCCACGGGACCTCACGGCCCGGCTCAGCCGGATGGGGCTGGACGTGCCGGAGGAGTCCATCTGGTCGTCCGCCCTGGCCACCGGCCAGTTCCTCGCCGACCAGCGGCCGGGTGGCACCGCGTACGTCATCGGTGAGGCCGGGCTGACCACGGCACTGCACGCCGTCGGCTACGTGCTGACCGACTTCGCCCCCGACTACGTGGTGCTCGGCGAAACCCGCACCTACAGCTTCGAGGCGATCACCAAGGCCGTCCGCCTGATCAACGACGGTGCCCGGTTCATCTGCACCAACCCCGACGTGACCGGCCCGTCCGTGGAGGGCGCGCTACCCGCCGCCGGCTCGGTCGCCGCCATGATCTCCAAGGCGACCGGGGTCGAGCCGTACTTCGTCGGCAAGCCCAACCCGATGATGATGCGCTCGGCGCTCAACACCATCAACGCGCACTCGGAGAGCACCGCGATGATCGGCGACCGGATGGACACCGACATCCTGTGCGGGTTGGAGGCTGGGCTGGAGACCATCCTGGTGCTCACCGGGATCAGCAGCCGCACCGAGGCGGAGCGTTACCCGTACCGCCCGTCCCGGATCGTCAACTCCGTCGCGGACCTGCTGGACGAGGTCTGACCCGCCGCGGCGGTCTCGCGGCGGCGGTCAGGTCAGGGACGCAGCGGGGCGTTGCAGGCGGCCACCAGCGCCTGACGGCAGGCTGCGGTGAGCGGCCGCAGTGCCGCGTCCCGTTGCTGCGCCTCGTAGTTGTTGATCGCGCCGCCGGGGGCGGCGTGCCCGGCCAGCGCCAGCACCCGGTCGAGCACCGCGGCCCGGGCGAAGAGCCGGCGGGACCGTGGGTCGAAGCCCGGTGGCAGGTCGGTGGTGCCGTCCGGGCGGCGCAGCGCGGCCAGCGCGCCGGCCAACTCGGGCCGCCACTGGGCCACGTCGAGACGGGTCAGCACGGCGGTCGTCTCGGCCAGCGCGGCGGCCAACTCGGCCTCCGCCTCGGCGGCACCGGGGAGTGCGAGGGAGGCGGCGGGCGCGTTGGCCGGTAGCGGGTAGACCCGCCAGAGCACCGTCTCGAAACAGTCCCCCGAACCGGAGGTGTGCAGCCGCACCTGGGGGATCAACCCGAGCCCGCCGGCGACCACCGCCTCGCCCGTGACCAGTGCCGCACCGGCGAAGTCGCCGGGGCCGGGCAGCCCACGCGGGTCGCCCGGCGCCGGCAGCACCAGGCGGATGTCGTCCGGGGAGAGCTTGGCCAGGGTGGGCAGCGCGGCACCCAGCGGGACGTCGGTCCAGGTGCCGGGGGCGTCCGCCACGAGGTGCTCCTCGTCGCCGGCGATGGCGTCGGCGACCTCGTCGTACGGCACCAGACCGGCACGCCACGCGCGCACCCAGGCAACGAACCGGCTGGACCGGCGCGGCGCGAGTGTGGCCGCGCCCGTGGCGGGGGTGGACATGCCGAAAGGGTACGTGGTCACGGCCGGCCCTGTCTCGGCTGCCGCTCCGGTCGCCCGGCCTGCCCCCAACTGCCCTGTTCGCCCCGATCCCCGCCCCCTGGCAGGGGCGTGTGGCCGGCGGTCGGCACGCGAGGCGGTGTGTCGGGGGCCGGGGTGGGCGCGGGCTGGGTTTAGCGTGATCGACATGGCGGGGCGATACGGCGAGGACGTGTTGGCGGGCGACTGGCGACGGCGCAAGATCACCCCCGAGGTGGACGCCGAGGCGGATCTCGTGGTCGAGGATGCCGACTCCGGGTTCTGCGGCGCGGTGGTGGGCTTCGAGGCCGGCGCGGTGGTGTTGGAGGACCGGCACGGTAAACGGCGTAACTTCCCGCTGCTGCCGGCGGCGTTCCTGCTCGACGGCCGCCCGGTGACGCTGCGCCGCCCGACCCGCGCGGCGGTGCCGGCGGCCCGTCGGCGGACCGCGTCCGGCTCGGTCGCCGTGGACAACGTCCGGGCCCAGGTGGCGAAGGCCAGCCGAATCTGGGTGGAGGGCATCCACGACGCCGCGCTGGTCGAGCGGATCTGGGGCGACGACCTACGGATCGAGGGTGTGGTGGTCGAGCCGTTGGACGGCATCGACGCGCTCGACGCCGAGGTACGCGACTTCGGCCCCGGCCCGACCCGACGACTCGGCGTGCTCGTCGACCACCTGGTGCCGGGCAGCAAGGAGAGCCGGATCGTCGCCCGGGTGAACTCGCCGCACGTGCTGGTGACCGGGCACCCCTACGTGGACGTGTGGCAGGCGGTCAAGCCGGCGGCGTTGGGCATCGCGGCGTGGCCGGTGGTGCCGCCGGGGCGGCCGTGGAAGGAGGGGGTCTGCGCGGCCCTCGGGGTGGCCGAGCCGGCCGACATGTGGCGGCACATCCTGTCCCGGGTGAACAGCTTCGCCGACGTGGAGACGCCCCTGATCAACGCCATGGAACGCCTCATCGACTTCGTCACCGAGCCGGCCTGACCGCCTGGTCCGCCTGACCGCCTGGTCCGCCTGACCGCCTGGTCCGCCTGACCGCCTGACCGCCTGGTCCGTCCGGCGGCGGGTCAGGGAGCCTCGTCGGGGCTGCGCGTGAAGACGAACGTGGCGATGTCCACCGCCCGCGCCCGTCCGCTGTCGTCGCGCAGCACCGTCAGGATCTCACCGTTCTCCGGGCCGGAGCGTCCCCGCCAGCGGTCCGTCCCCTCGGCGACGAACCGGCTGACCCGCTCACCGCGTACGTGGGCCACCAGGTCACCCGCCTCCCAGCGCAGGTCCAGCGGAGTGCCCATCCACCACCAGCGACCGGTCAACTCGGCCACCTCGGCGGCGGGCGCGGCGGTGGCCGGCCGCCACGGCTGCGGGAACGCCGGCTCGGCGTCCAGCACGGAGGTCAGCAGTTGGCGGCCGAGCCCGGTGATCGGGAAGCCGTACGCGTTGGCGAAGCCGACCACGGCGGTACGGGTGGGTCGGTGCACCGAAAGGGCGGCCACGTACCCGGGCATCGAGCCGCCGTGCCCGACGTACACGCGCTCGCCGTCTCGGTAGAGCTCCAGCCCCAGGCCGTGCCCGCCGGTCCAGGAGTCGAGGTCGCTGATCACCACGGGCGCGCACATCTGGGTCAGCGTGTCGGCGGCCAGCACCGACGGGTCGGGGTCGGCCAGGAACGCGGCCCACCGGGCCAGGTCCTCGATCGTCGACCAGAGTTGCCCGGCGGGGGCCATGGCGCCGGTCTCGGTACGCGGTTCCTCGCGCAACGTGGCGTGCCAGGGGTGGACGACGTAGCCGCGGGCGTACGGCTCGGTGGCCGCGTAGGTGGTGCGGCACAGGCCCAGCGGGGTGAGGATCCGTTCGTCGAGCAGGTCGGCCCAGGGTTTCCCGGTGAGCCGTTCGAGCAGCCCGCCGAGCAGCCCGTACGCCAGGTTGGAGTAGTGGTACGCGCGGTGCGGCGGGTAAGCGATCTTGTCGGCGTCGACCTCGGCGAGCAGAGTGGTGAGGTCGACGCCCGCCGCCCGCTCCCACCAGTCGCCCTCGGGTTCGCGTTGGATGCCGCTGGCGTGACCGAGCAGTTGGCGCAGGGTGAGCGCGCCCACACCGGTGCCCGGCAGGTGCTGCTCCAGCCGGTCGTCGAGGGCCAGTCGGCCGGCGTCGCGCAACTGCATGACCAGGGTGGCGGTCATCGTCTTGCTGATCGAGCCCAACCGGTACTGCAGGTCGACATCCGGGCGGGGGTTTTCGCCGGCGACGGCAACATGTGCCAGCGTGCCGTCGCGGACCACGCCCAGCACCAACGACGGGGTGCGCCCGTCGGCCTGTGCCTGGGCGACGCGGATGTCGATCTGTCGGGCGGTCTCGGGTAGCAGGGTCAACCGGATCTCCTCGGGTCGGGCCGCCGTTTAGTGGTGGTTTGGCGAGCCGGAAAGGGCCTCGCCGAGCCTACTGATCTTCGCGGGGAGGTCGCGCGTGCATTTGCGTGTCACGATCGGGGTGTGGACGCCGTGGTGTGGATCGTTTTGGGTGTGCTGCTGGCCGTCGCCGAGATTTTCACGACGACGCTATTTCTGATCATGTTCGGGGCCGGTGCGTTCGCCGCCGCCGGTGCGGCCGCCCTGGGCGCGCCGGTGGCCGTGCAGGCGCTGGTCTTCGCGGTGGTGTCGGCGTTGAGCCTGGTGGTGGTCCGACCGGTGATCCGGCGACACAGCCGCTCCGCGCTGGAGAGCGGCGAGCAGCCGTTCGGCGTGGAGGCGATCGAGGGCTCCACGGCGCTGGTGCTGGAACGGGTGGACGCCGAGCACGGTCTCGTCAAGATCGACGGTGAGTTGTGGAGCGCCCGGTCGTACGACACGACACAGGTCTACGACCCTGGTCAACGGGTTCGGGTGATAAAGGTCCGGGGCGCGACCGCCCTGGTGTGGCAGGACGATGTTTCTTCCGCCGGCGAGTTGCCGGAATCGAGAGGGTGAACGGGATGACCTTAATCGGGGTGGTGGTGATCGCGGTGGCGTTGATCGCCGTGATAACGCTGGCCAAGGCGGTGCGGATCGTGCCGCAGCAACGCCAGGACGTGGTGGAACGGCTCGGCAAGTACAAGCGCACCCTCAGCCCCGGCCTCAACCTGCTGGTGCCGTTCATCGACGCGGTCCGTACCAAGGTCGACATGCGGGAGCAGGTGGTCAGCTTCCCGCCGCAGCCGGTGATCACCTCGGACAACCTGGTGGTCTCGATCGACACGGTTCTCTACTTCAAGGTGGTCGACTCGGTCCGGGCGACCTACGAGATCTCCAGCTTCCTCCAGGCCATCGAGCAGTTGACCGTGACCACGTTGCGTAACGTGATCGGTTCGCTCGATCTGGAGCGGGCGCTGACCAGCCGGGACGAGATCAACCGGCACCTCTCGGGTGTGCTGGACGAGACCACCGGCCGCTGGGGCATCAAGGTGACCCGGGTCGAGATCAAGGCGATCGAGCCGCCGGCCAGCATCCGCGACTCGATGGAGAAGCAGATGCGCGCCGAGCGGGACCGCCGCGCGGCGATCCTGACCGCCGAGGGGCACAAGCAGTCGGTGATCCTCACCGCCGAGGGTGACAAGCAGTCGGCGGTGCTGCGGGCCGACGGTGACCGGCAGGCCCGCATCCTGCAGGCCGAGGGTCAGGCGAAGGCGATCCGGACGGTCTTCGACGCGATCCACCAGGCCAACCCGAGCCAGAAGGTGCTTGCCTACCAGTACCTGCAGGCTCTGCCGCAGATCGCCCAGGGCAGCGCCAACAAGGTCTGGATCATCCCGGCCGAGCTGACCAAGGCCCTGGAGGGGATGGGCGGCGCGCTCGGTGGGCTGAGCCAGATGGTGGGGGACCTTCCCTCGCCGGAGGCGGCCGACCACGCGAGCCAGGTGGAGCGCGAGGCCGCGGAGGCGGCGCAGGCCGCGGCGGATGCCGCCCAGCAGATCCACGACGAGGTACGCGTCGCCGAGGCGCAGGCCACCGGCGGCAAGGGGCCGCAGGGGCTGCCCGCACCGGAGCCGGTGTCCCCGACCAGCCTCGTCGAGGACCCGGCCGACCAGCGCGAGCGCGGCTGATCACAGGGTTAATGCGAGAAAGGCTCATGGGGCGCTCCGACGCCTGCCACGATCGGTCCTAGGACGGGTGGTGACCAGGCAATCGGGGCGCCCCGGCGCGTCCCGCACCGCTCGTCGGCGAGCGAGGTGACGCATGAAGGATCCGGCGAATCGGATGTGGTCCTCGGCCCCCGTGCCCGGCGCGCACGACCCCATCGCCCCACTGGGCTCCCGGCGCAGCGGTGGCGGGTTCGGCGTACTGCCCTTCGTTGGCGAGCCGACCCCGGGCGCCCCCGCCACGAACGCCAGTTGGGCCTGGTCGGTGCGCCGGTTCGCGCGGGCGGCCGTCTGGCTGCTGCCCGCGTACGCCATCCTCTACGGCGCGGTGGCGATGGCCAGCGACGGAGGGGTGGGCAACGACCCCTATCCGGCCGACGGCCGGGCGGTGTACCTGATCGGTTGGGTGGCCGCGGTCTGGCTCGGCCTGCTCGCGCTGCTGGCCCTCACCGGGCTGCTGGCCGCGACCCGCAGCCGCCGGGTGGCCGCCGCCGGGCTGCTGGTCAGCATCGCCGGCACCGTGCTCATGCTGCCGTTCGCCGGCCTCGAAGAGCAGACGCCGGTCTTCGGCACCACGGCGCGGTCGCTGGTCCTGCTCGGCGCGACGTTCTACAGCGCGGGCTGGTTCCTCACCGGGTGGGCGGTGGCCCGCTCAGGCACCTTCAGCCTCGGCGATGGCGTCATGTTGATCATCGCCGCGCCGCTGCTCGGCCTCGGCGGTGCCCTGATCGGGTCGTTGCAGACGTTCGGCGCGATCTTCGTACTGATCGCCGGCATCGGCATCGGCTACCGCTCCGGCCGCCTGATGCCCCGCGAAACCGCCAGAGACGCCGCCGCCGCCAGCCTAAGCACCCCCAACCCCTAACCACCCACCCACCACCCGCCCACCCACCCACCACCCGGCCCTCACCCGGCCCCTCGGGCCGCCTCTCGCCTTAAGCCCTCGCCTACTGGCCGCTGAGAAGAGGTTTGAGTCAGCCGAAGGTCCTTTCCTGACGCAAACCTCTTGATCACCGGAGGCAGAGGGTGCGGCGGGCGCGGGCGCGGGCGCGGGGGAGCGGGGGCGGGTGGCAGTTGGCAGTTGGCTGGGGGGTGGGGGTGAAGTTGCTGACAATCTCCAGGTGGGGGTGGTCGGTTGGCGGCTTTCGTGGCAATCCTGGGGAGCATGGCCGCCCCCCGCTCGCCGCTGTCGCGGCTGTTCACCGTGCTGCTTGCCGGCGTGTTGGCCGGGCTTGTCCTGGCAGTCGCGGCGCTGCCGGGCAACCTGCTGCTCGGGCTCACCGCCCGCTCCGCGCTCGGGTCGTACGCCGCGTTGCCGGCCTCGCTGAAGACCCCGGCCACGCCGCAGCGTTCGTACCTCTACGCCAACGACGGCAAGACGCTGATCACCACGTTCTACGACGTGAACCGCACCGACGTCCCGTTGTCGGAGATCGCCCCGGTGATGCGGCAGGCGATCGTGGCGGCCGAGGACCGGCGCTTCTACGACCATGGTGGCGCGGACCTGCGCGGCCTGGCCCGGGCCCTGGTGGCCAACGTCAAGGGCGGCGGCACCGAGCAGGGCGGCTCGACGCTGACCATGCAGTACGTCCGTAACGTGCTCAAGACCGACCCCACCCGCACCGCCGAGGAGCGGGCCGCCGCGACCGACCCGACCGTGGGTCGCAAGATCCAGGAGATCCGGTACGCGAGCGCGTTGGACAAGAGCCTCGGCAAGGACGAGATCCTCGACCGGTACCTGAACATCGCCTACTTCGGCTCCGGGGCGTACGGGGTCGCTGCGGCCAGCCAGCGGTACTTCGGCAAACCGCCGGCGCAGTTGACCCTCGGCGAGTCGGCCATGCTGGCCGGTCTGGTGCAGTCCCCGGACGCGTACAGCCCGATCGACGGCGACAAGAACGAGGCGCTGGCCCGCCGGTCGTACGTGCTGGACTCGATGGTCGCCACCAACGCCATCACCGCCGCGCAGGCCGCCCAGGCCAAGGCGGAGCCGCTGGCCCTGCACCCCACCGCCCAGCCCAACGGCTGCACCGCCGTCTCCCAGGGCCACGACGACTGGGGTTACTTCTGCGACTACCTGCGCCAGTGGTGGCTGACCCAGCCGGCCTTCGGGGCCACGGTCGCGGAGCGCGAGCAGGCGCTGCGTTCGGGCGGCTACACCGTGGTCACCTCGCTGGACCCGAAGACCCAGGCCACCGCACAGCAGCAGGCCACCAAGGTCTACGGGTACGACAACAAGCGCGCCCTGCCGATCGCGGCGGTCCAGCCGGGCACCGGGCGGGTGTTGGCGATGGCGGTCAACCGGCACTACAGCCTCGCCGACAACCCGGCCGGGCAGGCGAACTACCCGAACACCGTGAACCCGTTGATCTCCGGCGGGGCCAGCGTCGACGGGTACCAGGCGGGTTCGACGTTCAAGCTGTTCACCATGCTCGCCGCGCTGGAGTCGGGCCGTACCCTCTCCACCGGTTTCGACGCGCCCGCCAAGCTGCCCACCCGGTACGCCGCCGAAGGGCCGGGCAGCTGCGACGGCCACTGGTGCCCGGCGAACGCCAACCCGGACTGGATGGACGGGTACCGGATGATGTGGGACGGCTTCGGCCGCTCGGTGAACACCTACTTCGTCTGGCTGGCCGAGCAGGTCGGCCAGGACAAGGTGGTCGAGATGGCGCAGCGGCTCGGCATCACGTTCCGCGCCGACTCGGACGCCGCCTTCGCCAAGAACGACGCCGCGAACTGGGGTTCGTTCACCCTCGGTGTGGCGGCCACCACCCCGCTCGACCTGGCCAACGCGTACGCCACGGTGGCCGCCGAGGGCACCTACTGCACGCCGGTGCCGGTGGTCTCGGTGACCGGCGCGGACGGCACGAAGGTGCCGGTCGGGCAGCCCTCCTGCAAGCGGGTGCTCGACGCCGACGTGGCCCGGGCCGCGACCGACGCGGCGCGCTGCCCGGTGGGCCAGCAGTCGGCGTTCGGGCAGTGCAACGGCGGCACCGCCACCGGCGTGAACGACATCCTCGACGGCCGACCGGTGGCTGGTAAGACGGGTAGCTCGGAGCAGAACTCCACCGAGACGTTCGTCGGCTTCACCCCGCAGGTCGCGGTGGCCGGTATCGCCGCCAACCCGGACGACCCCGCCGACTCGGTGGGCTCGGCGGTGCAGACCAAGGTGATCGACGCGGTCGCCCGGGTCATCGCCACCGCCGTGAAGGGCCTGCCGGAGAAGGCGTTCGTCGCACCGAGCCACGAGCTGGCCGGCGACCCGCACCGCCCGGTGGAGCGCGCACCGTCCCCCCCGCAAAGCCCCCAAACCCAGGACAACGACCGCCTGTCCCCCCTGCAACGCTGGCTAAACCGCCGAGGCTAACCCCACCCCACCCCACCCGCCCCAGCCCCCACCCCCGCTCCGTCGATCATGGACTTGTGGTGCCCGTTACGCGGCTGCTCGCGGCTTTCATCCACCACCACAACTCCATGATCGGCGGCGACGGCGGGGGCGGGGGCGAGGGCTGGGGCGGGGTGGGTGGTGTGGGTGGGGTTAGCGGTCTCGGCGGCGGGGGCGGTAGCTGGCCAGGGTGGCGGGGAGGCCGCGACGGATGATTCCGGCCCAGTCGGTGTCGCCGCGCAGCACCGCCGCGGCGGTCTTGCGGGCCTGCTCGGCGGTGAAGTGCGGTGGCAGCATCAACTCGGCCGGGTCGACCAGGGCGTTGATCACCACCGGCCGGTCGGCGGTGAGCGCCCGGTCCCAGACGTCCCGCACCTGCTCCGGTGAGTCGATCAACTCGCCGTGCAGCCCGAGCACCTCCGCCCACTGGTGGTAGGCGATGTCCGGCAACTGCTGGCTGTCCGGAAACATCGGCGTCCCCTCGGTGGACCGCTGTTCCCAGCTGACGAACGCCAGGTCCCGGTTGTTGAGCACCAGCACCACGAAGCGCGGGTCGGCCCAGCTGCGCCAGTACTTCGCCACGGTGATCAGCTCGTTGACGCCGTTCATCTGCATGGCGCCGTCGCCGATGAGCGCGACCAGCGGCCGGTCCGGGTGGGCGAACTTGGCGCTCAGCGCGTACGGCATGGCGCCGCCCATGGACAGCAGCGTGCCGGAGAGGCTCGCCAGCATCCCGGGGCGGACCTGGATGTGTCGGGCGTACCAGGCGGTGGCGGTGCCGCAGTCGACGGCGAGCAGCACGTCGTCGGGCAGACGTTCGTTCAGGGTGTGGAAGAGCAACTGCGGGTTGACCGGGTCGGCGGTCTGCTCGGCCAGGTCACGTTGCGTCCGGCGCCACGCCGAGGTGGCCTCGGTGATCTCCGCCCGCCAGGCGGTCGGGCCGGGGCCGGGGCCCAGCTCGTTCAGCAACGCCCGCAGTGTGGGACGGGCGTCGCCGGTCAGGTTCACCTCGGTCGGGTACCGCAGCCCGAGCTGGGTGCCGTCCAGGTCGATCTGCACCGCGCGGGCCTGCCCGGGCGGCGGGTAGAACTCCGAGTACGGCATGTTGCTGCCCACGATCAGCAGCCGGTCGCAGCCGCTCATCAGCTGCCAGCTCGGTCGGGTGCCGAGCAGCCCGATCGCGCCGGTCACCCACGGCTCGCGGTGGTCGACGGCGGTGAAGCCGAGCAACGCGGTGGCCACGCCGGCGCCGAGCCGATCAGCGATCTCGCGGACCTCGTCGCGCGCGCCGAGTGCACCCTGGCCGACAAGCATGGCCACCCGCTGCCCGCCGCGCAGCACCTCGGCCGCCCGGCGTACGTCCGCCTCCGGCGGCACGGTCGGGGTGCTGCTCGGCGCGTTGCTGGTCTGGTAGAAGCCGTGCGCGTGCGGCGGGTTCGGGACGGCCGGCTCGTCCTGGAGGTCCAGGGGCAGGATCAGGGCGGTGACGGTACGCCGGGCCAGCGCCGTCCGGCACGCCCGGTCGACCAGGTGGCGTACCTGCGCCGGGTGGTCGAGCTGGGCCAGGAACGCCGCGGCCACGTCCTTGTAGAGGGCGAGCAGGTCGACCTCCTGGTAGTAACCGCCGCCCTCGGCTGTGGTCGCGGTGTGCCCGACCAGGGCGATCACGGGTTGGTGGTCGAGCTTCGCGTCGTACAGGCCGTTGAGCAGGTGGATGGCGCCCGGCCCGCTGGTGACCAGCGCGCAGCCCAGCGGGCCGCCGCCGTACTTCACGTGCGCGGAGGCGGCGAAGCCGGCGGTCTCCTCGTGGCGGACCTGGACGAACTGGGCCCGCCCGTTGGTGCGTTGCAGCGCGGAGGTGAGGCCGTTGATGCCGTCGCCGGGATAGCCGAAGTAGCGGTGTACGCCCCAGCTGAACAACCGCGACACGATGTGGTCCGCGACGGTCGGACGCCGGGGCAGGGTGCCCGCTTCGCCCGGCGCGGTGTCGTCTGCGCTCACCTGGCTGGTCCTTCCCGTCGCGTCCGATGCTCGCCGGTCATTCCCCTTCTTCTTCGGACAAAACACCCCGCCGAGCGGGCGTCGAAGTGTGAGACTCCGCGTCCGGCAGAATCGTCGGGTGCCTGTCCACGAGATCACCGACCCTGACGACGACCGGATCGCCGACTACCGGGCGCTCACCGACGTCGAGCTGCGCACCCGCTGGGAGCCGCCGCACGGCCTGTTCATCGCCGAGGGGGAGCTGGTGCTGCGCCGGGCGCTGCGCGCGGGCTACCCGGCCCGGTCCTATCTGGTCGACGCCAAGCGGGTCGACCAACTCGCCGACCTGGACACCGGCGACGCGCCGGTCTACGCCGCGACGCAGGACGTGCTGCAACGGGCCACCGGCTTCCACGTACACCGGGGGGTGCTGGCGTCGTTCCACCGCCGGCCGCTGCCGACGGCGGCCGAGGTGCTCGCCGCCGCGCGCCGGGTCGTGCTCCTGGAGGACGTGAACAACCACACCAACCTCGGTGCGGTCTTCCGGGGTGCCGCCGCGCTCGGCATCGACGCGGTGCTGCTGTCGCCGTCCTGCGCCGACCCGCTGTACCGGCGCAGTGTCCGGGTCAGCATGGGTGAGGTCTTCGCCATGCCGTACGCGAAGCTCGACCACTGGCCCGGGGGCCTTGACCAGGTACGGGAGGCCGGCTTCACGGTGCTCGCCATGACGCCCGCGCCGGACGCCGTACCGATCCAGCGGTTGACCCCCGCGCAGCGTGAGCGGGCGGCGCTGCTACTCGGAGCCGAGGGGCCCGGTCTCACCGCGGCGGCCCAGGCCGCCAGCGACGTGCGGGTGGTCCTTCCGATGCGGCGCGGCGTCGACTCGTTGAACGTCGCCGCCGCCGCGGCGGTGGCGTTCTGGGAGTTGGGCCGCGACGATCCGCCGTTCGGCGGTCAGTAGGTCACTTCGGCTTGCATGGCCATGCGTTCTATTGCATAATTTTCCCCGTGTCCAAGGTTCTCACCTCCCTGCCCACCGGCGAACGTGTCGGCATCGCCTTCTCCGGCGGCCTCGACACCTCGGTCGCGGTCGCGTGGATGCGCGACAAGGGCGCGATTCCCTGCGCCTACACCGCCGACATCGGCCAGTACGACGAGCCCGACATCGCCTCGGTGCCCGGCCGCGCGCTCAGCTACGGCGCCGAGGTCGCCCGCCTGGTCGACTGCCGCGCCGCCCTGGTCGAGGAGGGCCTAGCCGCGTTGACCTGCGGCGCCTTCCACATCCGCACCGGCGGGCGGGCGTACTTCAACACCACCCCGCTGGGCCGCGCCGTGACCGGCACCCTGCTGGTGCGGGCGATGGTCGCCGACGACGTGCAGATCTGGGGCGACGGCTCGACCTTCAAGGGCAACGACATCGAGCGGTTCTACCGGTACGGCCTGCTGGCCAACCCGATGCTGCGCATCTACAAGCCGTGGCTCGACACCGCCTTCGTCACCGAACTGGGTGGGCGTAAGGAGATGTCCGAGTGGCTGCTCGAACGCGGCCTGCCCTACCGGGACAGCACCGAGAAGGCGTACTCGACCGACGCCAACATCTGGGGCGCCACGCACGAGGCGAAGACCCTGGAGCACCTCGACACCGGCATCGAGACGGTCAACCCGATCATGGGCGTCAGGTTCTGGGACCCGTCGGTGGAGATCCCGACCGAGGACGTCACCATCGGCTTCGACCAGGGCCGCCCGGTCACCATCAACGGCAAGGAGTTCGGCAGCGCCGTCGACCTGGTGCTGGAGGCCAACGCCATCGGCGGCCGGCACGGCCTGGGCATGTCGGACCAGATCGAGAACCGGATCATCGAGGCCAAGAGCCGCGGCATCTACGAGGCGCCCGGGATGGCGCTGCTGCACTACGCGTACGAGCGGCTGGTCAACGCCATCCACAACGAGGACACCCTGGCGAACTACCACAACGAGGGTCGCCGCCTCGGTCGGCTGATGTACGAGGGTCGCTGGCTGGACCCGCAGGCGCTGATGCTGCGCGAGTCGTTGCAGCGGTGGGTCGGCACGGCGGTCACCGGCGAGGTGACGTTGCGGCTGCGCCGGGGCGAGGACTACTCGATCCTGGACACCACCGGCCCGTCGTTCAGCTACCACCCGGACAAACTGTCGATGGAGCGTACCGAGGACTCGGCGTTCGGCCCGTCGGACCGGATCGGCCAGCTCACCATGCGCAACCTGGACATCGCCGACTCGCGGTCGAAGCTGGAGCAGTACGCCTCCCTCGGCCTGGTCGGCGGCGGGAACCCGCAGCGGATGATCGGCGCCGCGCAGGCCGCCTCCACCGGGTTGATCGGCGCGATGCCCCAGGGTGGCGCGGAGGCCATCGCCTCCCGGGGCGTCGCCTCGCCCGAGGACGAGGCACTCGACCGCGCCGCGATGGAGTTCGGCGTCGACTGAGCCCGGCCGCCGCCGGCCACCGGTGGCAAGTCGAGTTCCGGCGTCACGGACGGTAGCGTGGCGGCCGTGTTCCCTACCGTCCGTGAGGTCCTCGCCCTGGACCCGGTCCGCCACGGCGCGCCACGCGTGGTCGCCGGCGACGAGGGGCTGGACCGACCCGTCCGCTGGGTGCACGTCGCCGAGGTGCCGGACATCGCCACCCTGCTCGGTGGCGGCGAACTGGTCCTCACCACCGGCATCGGCCTGCCCGGGGACGACGCCGGGTTGCGCGCGTTCATCGGCGACCTCGCCGACGTCGGAGTCTCCGGACTCGTCGTCGAGCTGGGCCGCCGGTACGTCAGCGGGGTGCCCCGGGTGATGGCCGCCGCCGCCGAGCGGCGCGGGCTGCCCCTGGTGGAGCTGCGCCGGGCCACCCCGTTCGTCCGGATCACCGAGGCGGTGCACGCGCTCATCGTCGACGCGCAGCTCACCGAGCTGCGCGCCACCGAGGAGATCCACCAGCGGTTCAACGACCTCTCCGTCGAGGGCGCCGACGCCGCCGAGGTGATCCGACAGGCCGCCGAGCTGTCCGGCTGCCCGGTGGTGCTGGAGAACCTGTCCCGGCAGGTGCTCGGGTACGACCCGGCGGGGGAGAGCGCCGAGCTGCTGCTGGACGGCTGGGAGCAGCACTCCCGGCGGATCCGTCCGGCCGGACGGACCGCGTACGACCCGGACAGCGGGTGGCTCGTGACCACCGTCGGCGCCCGGGGGCAGGACTGGGGACGGCTGCTGCTGCGCTGGCCGGCCAGCGGGGACGTGCCCAGCGCCCGGGCCGTCGAACCGACCGCCGGCCCGCCCACCCGGCTCACCATCCTGATCGAGCGGGCCGCGTCCACCCTCGCGCTGGGCCGGCTGATCCGCCGCGACGCGGAGGGTCTGGAACGGCAGATCCACCGCACCCTGCTTACCGCGCTGCTCGACCACTCCCGCCCGGTGGACGAGGTGGGGTTGCGGGCCAAGGCGCTCGGCGTGGTGCTCGACCGGCGGCACCTGGTCGGCGTGATGGTCCGGCACCGCGCCGACGACCCCGCCGGGGAGGTCGGCCCGGAGGCCGGTCAGGCCCGGCTACGGGATCTCTCCGAGGCGGTCGGCCAGGCCCTGCGGGAGGCGAAGCTGACCGCGCTGACCAGCGCCGTCGACGACCACTCGGTGGGCGCGCTGCTGGCCCTGTCGGACCCGGCCGCCGAGGACCGGGCGCTGTCCGCGTTCGCCAGCGCACTTCGTCGGGTACGCCTCGACGCCGGCACCGGTCGGCCGGGGCCCGGCGCCGAACCGGCTCGGGCGGCTACCAGCACCGACGTGTCCCGTCCCGGAGCCGACGCTTCCCGTGCGGCGTTGGGTGCCGACCCGTCCCGCGCGGGGTTCGGGGAGGCCGTGCGGGCGGGTGTCGATGGTTCCCGGGGCGCTGGCCCGGGTGCCGTGATCGTTGCCGCCGGGTCCGGGGTGAGCACCCTCCGGGAGGCCCGCCGGTCCCTGGTCGAGGCGCGTCAGATCGCCGAGGCGGCCCGGCGGGACCGGCGTGACCTGCCGATCTTCCGGCTGCCGCACGTCGGTCTGGCCGGGCTGCTGCACCTGCTGCGCGACGAGCCCCGCCTGCAGACGTTCGTGGAACGCGAACTCGGCGCGCTGCTGGAGTACGACGCCCGGCACCCCCGCGAACAGCTGCTCGACACCCTGCGCGCCTACCTGGAGCAGGGGCGCAACAAGTCCGCCGGTGCCGCTGCCGCCCACCTGTCCCGGCCGGCCTTCTACGAACGCCTGGCCCGCATCGCCCGCATCCTCGACGTGGACCTGGACTCGGTGGAAGCCAGCCTGTCCCTACACGTAGCCCTACTAGCCCTGGAAGCAGTCCGCACCCCCTAACCCCACCCCGCGCTCCGGCCCCCGCCCTCTCCCGCGTTGATCATGAAGTTATTGCCCTGACACGCCGATGGGAGTGGCAATAACTTCATGATCAACCGAGGGAAGGAGGGCCGGGGAGAGGTGGGGTGGGGTGGGTTAGGTGAGGGAACTTAGGGCTTTGGCGTAGGTGGGGGGGATGTGGTTGGGGCCGCCGGGGGTGAAGACGTCCGAGTTGGCCACCGCGGACCAGGCCGTTGCCGGGACGGCTTCGACCAGGGCCTGGATCACCGGGGCGTCGCGCCACTGGTCCTGCTCGGCGAGCAGGCCGAGGGCCACCACCGACTCCTCGACCTCGCCCACGCACTCGAACGGCTTGTGCCCGTCCACGCCCAGCAGCTCGCGGTAGCCGGGGATCTGTGACTCGTCGGCCAGCAGGTCACCGCCGAAGATGTGGGTGACCCGCTCCCGGGGCATGAACGGCGCCATGGCCAGGAAGACGAAGCGGCACTTCGGGCAGTCACGGCACCAGCGCTCACTCGCGTCGCGCAGCTTGAACGCCTGGTTGCAGCTGGTCACCACGTCGTCGTACCGGGTGAACTCGGCGAACAGCCGGGCGATGTGCAGCTCGGACAGTGACCGCAGCAGGGAGAAGTACGGGTCGGTGAGGCCGGCGTGCTCGGCCAGCGACGCCCGCAGCAGCCCTTCCGCCTCGACGCCCTTGGACCACTGGTGGTTGATCTCGTGGCCGTTCCAGGCCAGGTTTGGGTCGGACGCCGAACGCTCGTTGGACATCACCACCGGGCCCAGCCCGTGCAGGACGGCGGTGGCCACCGCGATCAGGGAGTTGATGGCGGTGACCGGGATGTGCCCGTTCAGCGCGCCGGCCGCGTTCAGGTCGAACAGCACCGGGTCGATGCGCCGCCGGGCGGCCAGCGGGACCAGCCCGGACGCCTCGTTGACGGCGACGATCACGTGGTTCGGGTTGACCGAGAACGGCACCGGGTCCAGCTCGGCGCGGCGCAGCGCCTCCAGGCTGACGATCGAGTCCTTACCGCCGCCGACGGCCGAGAGGGGGCGTCGGTCGGAGTCGTCGTACACGCGGGGTGAATCCGGCGAACCGGCGGGCACCTCCGGGCGCAGCTCGAGCACGTGCGGCAGCTGGTTGCGGTACGCGTACTCCGCGAGGCCCTTGGTGTAGACGGCCGTGACGTAGTCGACGGTGGCCGCGCCCAGCGGCGCCGGCAGCACGAGTCGGGGCGGCGCGGCGGCCTTGTAGTAGCTGACCCCGGCGACGAGGTGCAGCACCTCCAGCACCCGGTTGAGGGTCGCCACCGTCTCGTCGGAGGGCGGCTCCGCCGGCAGCGGAAGTGTGATCACCTCGGTGAACCGCTGCTCACCGGCCGGGCCGGTCAGCGCGTAGTCGAACAACACCTCGCCGGTGGCGAAGTCGATCGAGTAGGACGGGAAGGTGAAGGCGTCCATCCGCCGGAGCTGCTCGTTGGGCACACGCCATACTAGGCCCTGGTTCGTCCGGCCGTGTCCGGACCGGGCCCGCCTGCCGCCGCCGTGACCCACGAGGAGAGCCCCGTGCGCCTTTCTGACCTGCGCGGACGTACCGTCGCCGTCTGGGGCACCGGTCGGGAGGGCCGGGCCGCTGTGACCGCCATCGCCGCGCACGGCCCGGCCGAGCTGGTCGCCGTGGACGACAGCGCGAACTTCCTGTCGCTGCCCTGGGACGGCCCCTTGGCCGAGGCGGCGCCGCTGGTCACCGGCGAGGCGGGCTTCGAACGGCTGGCCGCCGCCGACGTGGTGGTCCGCTCCCCGGGCGTGCCCCAGACCCACCCGTGGCTGGTCGAACTGCGCCGCCGCGGGATCCTGGTGACCCAGGGCACCGCCTTGTGGATGGCCGACCACGCCGCGCGCACCGTCGGGGTCACCGGCAGCAAGGGCAAGAGCACCACCTCCAGCCTGATCAGTCACCTGCTCACCGCGATGGGCCGGCCGAATATCTTCGGCGGCAACATCGGGGTGCCGACCCTGGACCTGCCGGACGCGGAGCTGTACGTGCTGGAGCTGTCCAGTTACCAGTGCAGCGACCTCACCGACTCGCCGCGCGTGGCGGTCGTCACCGCGCTCTTCCCCGAACACCTGGACGCGCACGGTGGGGAACGGGAGTACTACCGGGACAAGCTCAACCTGCTCGCCCACGACCCGGAGACGATCGTGGTCAACGGTGGCGACCCCCGGCTCGCCGCGGAGTTGGGTGAGCTGCCGGCGGTCCGGGCCGGTCGTCCCGACACCACGCACGTCGCCACCGGCGCCGACGGCACGCCCTGGTTCCACGTCGGTGACCAGCCGCTCTTCCCGCGTGCCGTGCTGCCGCTGGTCGGCCGGCACAACGAGGGCAACCTCTGCGTCGCGCTCGCCGTGCTCGACGCGCTCGGCGTGGACGTGGTGGCCGGCAAGGACCACCTCGCCGTGGCGGTCGCCGAGTTCCAGGGGCTGGCCCACCGGCTCACCGAGATCACCGACCCGTCCGGGCTGACGTTCGTCGACGACACCCTGGCCACCAGCCCGTACGCGGCCATGCACGCCATCGACGCGTACGACGGACGGCCGTTGACGGTGATCGTCGGGGGCAACGACCGGGGTCTGGACTACACGCCGTTGGCCGAGCACCTGGCCGAGCGGGAGCTGACCGTGATCGGGATTCCGGACAGCGGGCCCCGCATCGTCGAGGTGCTCGCCGGCCTGCCGAAGGTGCGTACCGAACTGGTCGACGACCTGCTGGACGCGGTTCGGCTGTCCCGCGAGGTGACCCCGGCAGGTGGGGTGGTGCTGCTGTCCCCGGCCGCGCCCAGCTACGGCCGGTTCCGCAACTTCGAGCACCGCTCCGAGGTCTTCGCCCAGGCCGTCGCCGACACCGCCCGCTGAGCCCGGCTCAGCGGCGGGTCGAGGCCACCAACGTCACCGCGGGTGAAGCCCGGCGTGCAGGGCGCGCATCGAGCGGATCGCCGACCGGATCTCCTGGAGGTAGCGCCCCGGCGTGAGCGTCTGCTCGGGCAGCACCGCCAGGTCGGCCAACGTCGGGTCCACCCCGACCGTGTCGATGGCGCACCCGTACGGCAGGGCCAGCGTGCGCAGCGCGTCGCAGTGCTGGAACGGAACGTAGATCGGCGCGGTGACCATCAGGACCTCGTCGCCCGGGGCGAGCCGGACGTGGCCGGCCCAGAACCGCTGGGTGTCGGCGGTGTGCGCGCGTCGCTGGTCCGGTTCGCTGGACGGCGCGGCCAGCACCCGGATCGGGGGTAGTCCGTCCGGTCGGTAGGTTCGCGACGACCAGGAGTGGTGCGGGTGGCCGGCGTCGACGCCTGCCTGCTCCGCCGGGGCGGTCACCTCGAACACCCGGCGGACGGCCGTGTCCAGGACGTCCACCTCGGTCTCGTCGGCCGGCAGGCCCGCGTCGGCGAGGGTGCGGCGTTCCCAGTCCGACAGCGGCCGGAAGCTGCCCAGGACGGCGACCTCGCCGCTCACCGGTAGGCCGGCGCGGAGCAGGTGCGCGGCGTACCCGACGCGGCGTACGCAGGCGTGCGCCAGGCCGCCGAGCACCACGAGGTGGGCGTACGCCGACCGGCCCGGTGGCATCGGGTGGGTCAGCCCGAGCGCGGCGGCCGCGTCGAGCACCAGTGCCGCGGTGGCCGGGTCGAGGTCGGGTTCCCGGGCGTCGGGCCGTTCCCGACCGCCCCGGAAGTCCCAGTGGTGGGCGGAGAAGTCGTCGAGGAAGCGGAGCACCTCGGTGAGGTCGCCGTCGGGCCAGGTGCCGCCGAAGTGGGCGACCAGGCCGCGCAGCGGGGTGGAGCAGACCCAGGTCCGGACCTCCGCCGTGATCCGCTCGTCGTCCGTCCCGGTCGACGGCGCCGCGTCCGCTCTGTGCACCTGCCGGATGCTACCGGCCCGCTGGGGTGGGGCCGGCGGTTGTGGTTGCTGTCTACGCTGGCGGGAGCGGCTGATTGGGGGATCTCGATGACCCGTGACGTGGCCCGTCAGCGGTTACGGGAGGGCGGCGGCTCCAGCGCCGGCTTCGTCCGGCTGGTGGCGCACACCGACCCGGTGGCGTTGGTCGGCATCACGCTGTCGGTCACCCTCAGCATCGTGCTCGACCTCAGCAACGCCGCCTCCGGGGTGGAGTCGCTGTTGGCCGGCCTGATGGGCATCACCATCTCGCTGCTGGTCGACTCACTGGCCCGCGCGGAGCGCCGCTTTCACCTGCGCACCCTGCTGGACGGCCCGCCCTGGCTGGTGCACACCACCACGGAGTTGGCCGGGGCCATGCGGGAGGCGGCCGAGCAGCACGCGGGCACCCGGGTCGCGATGGAGGCGCAGCGGCGGTACGAGCAGTTCCGGTTGGAGGCCGAGCAGCTCGCGGACGGTCGGATCATCCGGCGCGGTGACGAGGACGAGGACCTGGTCGGCGCGACCCGCACCT
This sequence comes from Micromonospora sp. NPDC050784, assembly GCF_044456765.1. Taxonomy (NCBI): domain Bacteria; kingdom Bacillati; phylum Actinomycetota; class Actinomycetes; order Micromonosporales; family Micromonosporaceae; genus Micromonospora; species Micromonospora sp. NPDC050784. The sequence goes on from NZ_JBITGG010000018.1 coordinate 58,852, forward strand.
GCGTGCACCGGCTGGACGGGTTGACCAACGTGATGCCCCGGGTGAGCGGGGAGCTGAGCTGGTGGCGCAGTGAGATCGGTCGGCGCTACTGGGAGGCCAACGTGGAGGCCCTGCAACGGGGTGTCCAGATCACCCGGGTCTTCGTCTACGCCACGCTGACCGACGAGTTGTCCGCCCTGGTGGAGAAGCAGCGCGCGGCCGGGGCGCGGGTGGGTCTGCTGCCCCTCGGGGTGGTCAGCCCGCACCTGCACGTCAACCTGACACTCTGGGACGGTTCGAGCTGTTGGGAGGCCCACATGACCGCACACGGCGAGATCGGCGAGAATCAGTTCTCGGTCAACCGGACGGACGTCGCTCGGCTCACCCGCGTGTTCGACCTCTGCGCGAACGCCGCGACCTTCCAGGACTGACGCCTCCGCCGGGGCGGGAACGGGTGAGCCATGACGTTGAGCGCGGTCCTGCTGGTGACGGCCGTGGTCTGGGCGGTCAGCGTGATCCGCTCCGTCCGGCTCCGCGCGCTGGTCTACAGTCTGCCGCTGCCGATGACGCTCGCCCTGGTCACCACCGACTACCGGGTGGACGGCGCGCAGGTGGTCGGCGTGGTCGGGCTCAACCTCTTCTTCGTCACCGTGGCGGTCACCCACCAGCGGTGGCGCTGGCCGATCCTGCTCGCCGACGTCGCGGGGATCGCCGTGTACGTGGCGTTGAGCGCCGGCCTGTTGGCCGTTCACATCCCGTTCGAGGTGGCCCTCGCCGGCACGCTCGTGCTCTGGCTGGCGGCCATCCTGTGGTTGCGTCATCGCGTCCGCCGCAGCGCCGGCCGCAGCGCCGGCCCGCGTGTCGCTCCCGCCGAGGAAACAGTTCCCGTCGCGGAGACCCGCCCGGACGGGCTGCCGGCGTTGCTCAAGCTGGTGGTGATCTTCGTTGGGGCGGTCCTCACCCAGCTGCTCGGTGCCGTGCTGCGTGGCATGGTGGTGACGTTCCCGTACTCAGGGGTGCTGGTCGCCGTCGAGGCCCGCCGGCAGTTGGCCGAGTTCAGTCGGCACTTCGCCCGCAACAGCCTCGCGCTGGTCGGCTTCCTCACCGCCTACCACTACCTTCAGGACGTATCGTCCGCTGCGGCGCTGGGCGCCGGCTGGGCGGCCTTCGCGGTGGTCGCCGCCGCCCTGCACCTGCCGTTGCGCCCTCGCCGGTCAGCCCAGGCGCAAGCGGCGAGCCGTCCGCCGAGGGCGTTACGGCCGGCGACCGAACCACCGACCCCTACCGGCCTGCCCTGACCAACTCGGCGATCTCGGTGAGCGGTTCGGCGTACGCGGGCCAGTCGAGGCCGTCGACGCTGAGCGTGGGGCGGCGGCGCACGCCGTCCACCGCGCCCGCGCGCACGATCGCGGTCAGCAGGTCGTACGACCAGGAAGGCTCCAGCAGCGTCCGAAGCTCGGGCACCTCGGGGCGGAGCAGCGACAGCGCGCCGACGAGGGCGGCGGCGGCCCAGTTGGAGGTGCCGCCGACGAGCAACGCGTCCGCGCCCACCACGCACCGGATCCGTTCGCCGGAGGCGACCACCCGTCCGATCAGGTCCGCCGGTAGGCGGCCCATGCCGAGTTCGTTGCCGCCGTCGCCGATGCCGATCCGGTACGCCGACCCGGAGGTGTAGAGCCGGTCGAGAGGTGCGGTGTGCGCGCCGATGTCCTCGCCGCGCATGTTGCGGGGTCGACCGTCCACTCCGGGCCCGACCCGTTCGCAGGCGATGAGGTGGGTCAGCCGGGCGTACTCGGGAAGGAGGGCGGCGGCCCAGTCCTGGTAACCGCGCAGCGGTGCGACGTCGACCGGCAGGCCCGGTGCGGCGGCGGCGACGGCCGCCTCGACGACCGGGGCGCAGGGCTCGTCGGTGACGAGCCGGCACCGGCCGCCGAGCAGGCGCAGCGCGGCGGCGATCTGGACCGCGCCGAGCGGGCCGTCGGTCTCCGCGTTGGGTGGCTCGGCGCCGGGGATGAAGAACCCGGTGAACACCGCCGCGTCGGGCGACCCGGTGGCGGCGAGCGACCGGGCGGCGGCCAGCAGACCGCCCGCCGCTGGCTCGGCCAGCGCCTCGCTGCCCCGGCCCACCTCGCGTGCGGCGACGCGCTCCAGTTCGGCGATCGTCTCTTCGATGCGCACCGTGTGCCTCCTCGGCGACAGTGGACCGACCCAGGGTAGCGGTGGGCGGCCAGGCTGCGGATCGAGTGGAAGGAGCCCATGAAGGCTGCGGAAATCAGCGGTCAAGACCGATCATGCCCCTGGAAATCGTTGACGTGCTGTCAGGTGGGGACGTCCTTGCGCTACAGGCTGACAGTTGTTCGCATCGACCGGCGGTGGGAGCGTGCGGTATCCACGAACGCCGCTGAAGGGTTGCCACGATGACCGACGACCTGCTGGCCCGGCACCGGGCCGTACTCCCGTCCTGGATGCCGTTGTACTACGCCGAGCCGATCGAGCTGGTGTCCGGCTCGGGCCGCCGGGTCACCGACGCGCAGGGTCGCAGCTACCTGGACTTCTTCGGCGGCGTGCTGACCAACATGATCGGGTACGACATCCCGGAGATCCGGGAGGCCGTCGAGCGGCAGCTCGCCACCGGCGTCGTGCACACCTCGACGCTCTACCTGATCCGGCAACAGGTGGAGCTGGCCGAGAAGATCGCCCAGCGCTCCGGCATCCCCGACGCCCGGGTGTTCTTCACCAACTCGGGCACCGAGGCGAACGAGGCGGCCCTGCTGGTCGCCACCAACCACCGCCGTTCACACCAGATCCTGGCCGTGCGCAACAGCTACCACGGCCGGTCGTACGCGGCGATGGGCGTCACCGGCAACCGCAACTGGTCGGCCAGCGGCCTCAACCCGCTCCAGGTGGCCTGGCTGCACTCCGGTGACCGGGTGCGCGGTCTGCTGTCCCGGCTCAGCGAGGACGAGCAGGTCGACGCGGCGGTGGAGGACCTGCGCGAGGTGCTGGCCACCCAGACCGCCGGTGACGTGGCCGCGCTGATCGCCGAGCCGATCCAGGGCGTGGGCGGTTTCGTGTACCCGCCGGACGGGCTCTTCGCCGGTTGGAAGAAGGTTCTCGACGAGCACGGCATCCTGTTCATCGCCGACGAGGTGCAGACCGGCTGGGGGCGTACCGGGGAGCACTTCTGGGGTTACCAGGCGCACGGGGTCACCCCCGACCTGCTCACCTTCGCCAAGGGCATCGGCAACGGGTTCGCCCTCGCCGGGGTGGTCGGCCGGGCCGAGGTGCTGGAGTCGGTGCCCGCCATCAGCTTCTCCACCTTCGGCGGCAACCCGATCTCCACGGCGGCCGGCAACGCGGTGCTCGACTACCTCCTGGAGCACGACCTCCAGGCGAACGCGGCCCGCGTCGGCGCGATCCTCGCCGACGGCCTGCGGTCCGCCGTGGGCGGGCTCGACTGCGTCGCGGAGGTACGCGGAAAGGGGCTGATGCTCGGCGTCGAGTTCGTCCGACCGGGCACCAGTGAGCCGGACCCGGCGTTGACCAACCGGGTCTTCGAAGCCGCCCGGGACGGTGGCCTGCTGGCCGGCAAGGGTGGCCTCTACGGCAACGTGCTGCGGATGGGTCCGCCGTTGACGCTGACCGAGGAGGAGGCCCGGGAGGGCCTGGCGATCCTCGTCGACGCGATCCGTTCCGCGGCGGGGGCGGCGGCATGAGCATCGGTCACTTCATCGACGGCAAGCGGGTCGGCGGCACGTCGGAGCGGCGCGGCGACGTGTTCGACCCGGCGACCGGTCGGCGTACCGCCGAGGTCGAGCTGGCCTCGACCGCGGACGTCGACGTGGCGGTGCAGGCCGCCGCCCGCGCGGCGCGGGCCTGGCGGGACGCGTCGTTGGCGCGACGGTCGGCGGTGCTTTTCGCCTTCCGGGAGTTGGTGCACGCCCGGCGGGACCGGCTTGCCGAGGTGATCACCGCCGAGCACGGCAAGGTGCTCGCCGACGCCGCCGGCGAGGTGCAGCGCGGCCTGGAGGTCATCGAGTACGCGTGCGGCCTGCCGTCGGCGCTGCGCGGCGCGTTCAGCGAGAACGTGTCCACCGAGGTCGACTCGTACACCATCCGGCAGCCGCTCGGGGTGGTCGCGGTGATCTCCCCGTTCAACTTCCCGGTGATGGTGCCGCTGTGGTTCGTGCCGGTGGCCGTGGCCTGCGGCAACGCGGTGGTGCTCAAGCCGAGTGAGAAGGACCCGAGCGCGGCCTTGCTGCTGGCCGAGTGGTTCGCCGAGGCGGGCCTGCCCGACGGGGTGCTCAACGTGGTCAACGGCGACAAGGAGGCGGTCGACGCGCTGCTGGAGCACCCGGAGGTGCGGGCGGTGTCGTTCGTCGGCTCCACCCCGATCGCCCGGTACGTCTACCAGCGCGGAACGGCCGCCGGCAAGCGGGTGCAGGCGCTCGGTGGGGCGAAGAACCACATGGTGGTGCTCCCGGACGCGGACCTGGACCTGGCCGCCGACGCGGCGGTCAACGCCGGGTTCGGCTCGGCGGGGGAGCGGTGCATGGCCATCTCGGTGCTGGTGGCGGTGGAGCCGGTGGCGGATGCGCTGGTCGAGCGGATCGCCCAGCGGGTGGTCGGGCTGCGTACCGGCGACGGCCGACGGGGCTGCGACATGGGCCCGCTGGTCACCGCCGCGCACGCGGCGAAGGTGCGCTCCTACGTGGACGCCGGTGTCGCCGCCGGCGCGGTGCCGGTGGTGGACGGGCGGGACGTGACGCCGGACGGCGACCCGGACGGTTTCTGGCTCGGCCCGACCCTGTTCGACCGGGTGACCCCGGACATGTCGATCTACACCGACGAGATCTTCGGGCCGGTGCTGAGCGTGGTCCGGGTCGGCTCGTACGACGAGGCGGTGGACCTGGTCAACGCCAGCCCGTACGGCAACGGCACGGCGATCTTCACCAACGACGGTGGTGCGGCCCGGCGCTACCAGCACGAGGTGGAGGTGGGCATGGTCGGGATCAACGTGCCCATCCCGGTGCCGATGGCGTACCACTCGTTCGGCGGCTGGAAGTCGTCCCTCTTCGGCGACCTGCACGCGCACGGCGAGGACGGGGTGCGCTTCTTCACCCGGGGCAAGGTCGTCACCAGCCGCTGGTTGGATCCGCGGCACGGCGGGGTCAACCTCGGGTTCCCCACCCAGACCTGAGCAGTCGCAGCACGCCCGCCCCGGCCAGGTACGCCACCAGCGCCGGGGCGGGCGTGCGAGCGGCTCCGGGGCCTGCTGCGTACCCCTCGACGGTCGGGGTGATGACCCGGTGTCCGAAAACGACCATGGTGATGGCGAGTGCGCGGAGCAGGTCGACGTGCCGCTCCCGCCCAGCCGGGGTGCGCTCGGTCAGTTGGCGCAGACGGCGTGTGGACCCGGGTTGGGCGACCCGGCGACGGCTGGTGGTGATAACGGTTCGACCGTCAGGACTTGAAGTCCGAGCCCGGCTGTCGTAGAAATTCTTCAGCAACAGAGCATGAACTGAAGAGAATCACCGCGCCTCGCGCGGCGGACGCCTCCCCCCACAGAACGGCGACCCGCCCGACCCGACCCGAGGAGAACCCATGAACAGGCGTGACATCCTGCGGCGCAGCGCCGCCGCCGGCCTCCTGGCCACCCCTGCCGCCGGCCTGCTGTCCGGCTGCGCCACCGGCGGTGGCGGTGACAAGAGCGATGCCGAGACCTACCAGGGCACCAAGAGCGCGCAGAACCCGCTCGGCGTGAAGGAGGACGCCCCACTCGAGGTGGTGATCTTCGGCGGCGGGTTCGGTGAGGAGTACGCCAAGGCCCACGAGGCCATGTACACCGAGAAGTACCCGAAGGCGAAGATCAAGCACTCCTCCACCCAGGAGATCAGCAAGACGCTCCAGCCGCGGTTCGTCGACGGCACCCCGCCGGACGTGGTCAACAACTCCGGCTCCAGCCAGATCGACTTCAACGGCCTGGTCAGCCAGAACGCCCTCGCCGGCCTCGACGACCTGCTGGCCGCCCCGAGCCTCGACATCCCCGGCAAGACGGTCAAGGACACGCTGCTGCCCGGCGCGGTAGAGGTCGGCTCCTACGACGGTAAGTTCCTGGTGCTCAACTACACCTACACCGCCTACGGCATCTGGCACTCCGCCAAGCTGTTCGCCGACCGCGGCTGGTCGTACGCGAAGACGTGGGACGAGCACATCGCGCTCTGCAAGCAGATCAAGGCCGCCGGCATCGCCCCCTGGACGTACGCCGGCCTGCACCCGCGCTACATGAGCTGGCCGCTGATCTCCACCGCGATCAAAGTCGGCGGCCCGTCGGTGGCGACCGCCATCGACAACCTGGAGCCGAACGCCTGGAAGTCCGACTCGATGCGGACCGCCGCCGACGCCTGGCACCAGATCGTCAAGGACAAGTACATCCTGGAGGGCTCGCCCGGCCTGGACCACAAGCAGTCGCAGACCGCCTGGTGCCAGGGCAAGGCGGCCTTCATCTCCTGCGGCTCCTGGCTGGAGAGCGAGCAGAAGGACGTCACCCCGGCCGGGTTCAACATGACCATCGCGCCGACGCCGAGCCTCGGCAGCGGCGACAAGTTGCCGTTCGAGGCGATCCGCGGCACCGCCGGGGAACCGTTCATGGTGCCGGCCAAGGCCCGCAACGTCGCCGGCGGCCTGGAGTACTTCCGGACAATGCTCTCCAAGAAGGGCGCCCAGGATTTCACGAAGAAGGTCGCCAGCCTCACCGTGGTCGCCGGCGCCACCGAGGGCGTCGAGCTGCCGTACGGGCTGAGCACCGTGGTCAAGGTCCTCGACGCGTCCGGCGCCAACGGCTTCAACTGGGTCTACAACAACTTCTACCGCAAGTTGGAGCGCAACCTCATCGACGCCGCGTGCGGCGAGTTCTTCAGCGGCCGCATCGGCCCCGCGGAGTTCCTCGAACAGTGCCAGAAGGGCGCCGACTCGATCGCCCAGGACAGCTCGATCAAGAAGTACAAGCGAGCGGCCTGACCCGCCCGGCCGGTGGGGGAGAGGTCCGCCCCCACCGGCCGTACCCCGACGGAAAGGTCCCTCTCGTGAAACATGGCAAGTGGCCGCTGATCGTCACTTTCCTGGTGCCGCCGGTGCTGCTGTACGTGTTCTTCGTCGTCTCGCCGTACCTGCAGGCGTTCCAGATCTCCACCACCGACTGGCTCGGCTACTCGGCCGACGCCAACCCCGTCGGCCTGGCCAACTTCAAGACCCTCTGGCACGACGACTACGTGTGGAACGCGCTGAAGAACAACGCGATCCTGCTGGGTCTGGTGCCGGTGCTGACCATCGTTCTCGGGCTCTTCTTCGCCACCATGCTCGCCATGGGCGGGCGCAAGGGCAGCGCCGGCGTGACCGGCGTACGCGGGAGCGCGCTCTACCGCACGGTCTACTTCTTCCCGCAGGTGCTCTCCGTGGTGATCATCGCGCTGCTCTGGAAGGAGGTGTACCACCCCAACCAGGGACTGCTGACCAGCGCCGCACACGCCGTCGGCCTGCCCGCGCCGACCTGGCTCGGCGACCCGGCGACCGCCTTCTGGTGCGTGCTGGCGGTGATGGTCTGGAGCAACGTCGGCTTCTACGTGGTGCTGTTCGGCGCGGCGATGTCGGCCGTACCGAAGGAGATCTACGAGGCGGTGCTGCTCGACGGCGCGTCCCGGTTCACCACCCTGCGCCGGGTCACCCTGCCGCTGCTCTGGGACACCGTCCAGGTCGCCTGGGTCTACCTGGCCATCTTCGCCCTGGACGGGTTCATCCTCGTACAGCTGATGACCAACGGCGGGCCGAACTTCTCCACCGACGTGATCGGCGTACGGATGTACGACACCGCCTTCGGCAGCGAGACCAAGTTCGGCTACGCCTCCGCGATCGGCGTGGTGATGTTCTTCCTGACCCTCTCGGTGGCGGTGCTGTCGCTGCGGGTCGGCCGGCGCGAACGGATCGAATACTCGTGACCACTCTGGACCAGCCCACCGCGACCGCCCCGACCCCGGTTGTCAGCCGGGACCGCCCGGTACGCCGGGAACTCGGCGTGGCCAACGCCCTCTCGCACGGCTTCCTCCTGCTCTGGGGCCTGCTCACCGTACTGCCACTGCTGTGGATGTTCATCAGCTCGTTCAAGACCAACGGTGAGATCCTCGCCGACCCGTGGGGGCTCCCCGGCGCGCTGCACCTGGACAACTGGGCGCGGGCCTGGACCGGCGCGCACATCGGCCGGTACTTCCTCAACAGCCTGGTGGTGGTGACCGGCTCGGTGAGCCTCACCATGCTGATGGGCGCCACCGCCGCGTACGTCTTCGCCCGGTACGAGTTCCGCGGCCGCCAGGTCGTCTACTACCTGTTCGTCGGCGGCCTCATGTTCCCGGTGTTCCTCGCCCTGGTGCCGCTCTTCTTCGTGGTCCGCAACGCCGGCCTCTTCAACACCTGGCTCGGGCTGATCCTCGTGTACGCGGCCTACTCGCTGCCGTTTACGGTGTTCTTCCTGACCGCGTTCTTCCGGACCCTGCCGACCTCGGTGGCGGAAGCCGCACTTGTCGATGGCTGCGGTCACTTCCGGCTCTTCTTCCGGGTGATGCTGCCCATGGCCCGTCCCGGACTGATCAGCGTGGCGATCTTCAACTTCCTCAGCCACTGGAACCAGTTCCTGCTGCCGCAGGTGCTGTTGCAGGGCGACGACTCCAAGTGGATGCTGGCGCAGGGGCTGTTCGCGCTCTCGGTCAGCCAGGGCTACGCCGGCGACTACGCCCGGCTCTTCGCCGGGCTGAGCATTGCGGTGCTGCCGGTGCTCGCCATCTACGTGGCCTTCCAGCGCCAGGTGCAGTCGGGCCTCACCGCAGGGCAGCTCAAGTAGGGTCCGTTCCTGCCTCCTCGCCGTCGGGTAGGCCCGTCGTCCTCCAGGCAACTCAGGTCTGACCGATCCTGATCGTCCACGGACCTGCCCGACGTGCGCGCGCTGCCCGACGTGCGCCGGGGCTGGACCTCCGGTTGACGTCGGCTCGCGGGCCGGCTCGGCTCCGACGAGCCAAGCCGGCCTGTCCTCAGATCGCGAGGGCCCCGCCGTCCACGGGGAGGAGCACACCGTGGATGTGCGACGCCTCTTCACTGGCGAGGAAGATCACCGCAGCGGCGGTGTCCTGCACCGTGCCCGTGCGCCTGTCCGGGTTGTTCTCGGCGAGCTTCTCCAGGATGGGGCGGAGGTCTTCGTTTGCCTCCGTGATGGTGGGTCCGGGAGCGACGGTGTTCACCCGGATGCCGTCGGCGGCCAACTCCGCGGCCCACGACCTCGTGAGCGAGTGCAGGCCTGCCTTGCTGGCGCCGTACAGCGAGGTGAACTTGATTCCATCTACGCCGCCGATCGAGCCCATGTTGATCACCGAGCCGCCGCCGTGCTCCACCATGCCGGGCACCAGGGCCGCCGTCAGGAGGAACGGGGCCTTGATGTTGACCTCCAGCACCAGGTCGATCTGTTCCTCGGTCGACTCCGTCATGGGGTGGGGCGGCACGAGAAAGGCCGCGTTGTTGACCAGGATGTCGATCGGCCGACCCGCCAGGGCCGTCGCCTCCTGTGCGAGGCGGCGGATCTCGGAGGCACCCGCGGAGAGGTCCGCCTCGACGAAGTGGGCGATGCCGCCCTCCGCGACGATTCCGTCGACGATCTGAGCGCCCTGCTCCGCGCCAAGCCCGGTCACGACGACGATGGCGCCCTCGCGGGCCATCGCCTCCGCCACACCGCGCCCAATTCCGCTGGTCGAGCCTGTGACCAGGGCAGCGCGCCCTTCGAGACGATTCATGTTCTTACCTCCGGTTTCTGCCGTGCTGTCGATGGACGCGGAACGGCTGAACCTCTCGTCGATCCCGTCTAAAGTTGCTTGAACAAGCAAATATACTCGGTGATTCCCCGGCAGGTGGCGGGCTCTGGTGCGGTGCCACCGCTGGGGGGCGGTGCCGAGACCGCATTCCGTGTCTCGGCCGTCCCGGCCGGGGCCACGGCTTCGACAACCGCCGTCACCTGCTCGGGGCCGGGGCAGCCCGCGCGGATTCGCCGCCGCCCGCCATGATCGTGCCCGTCTCGGGCGCCGCGCGCCGGTGATCGCGCTAAATCCTGGAAAGAGTCCCCTCGTCGCAGCCGGAGAGCACTACATCCTGGATCGAGTGCGATCATGCGGGGCGTGCGGCGCGGGGCGTGCGGCGCGGCGCGCGGGGCGTGCGGGGCGCACGCCCAGCGCCGGGGGTTTCAGGGGGCGGGGAAGAGGCGGGCGTGCAGGGCGGCTGGGTCGGTCACCTCGGGTAGGCCGCGGGCGGCAAGCCAGGCTGCGGCGGCGGCCCCGTCCCCGGCGGTCCGCAGGGGCGCGTCCGGCCAGTGTCGCGCGATCTCGGCCCGGACGGTGGTGGCCAGCGGGGTGTCCGCGGTGAGCAGGCCGCCGCCGAGCACGATCGGTGTCACCGCCCCGGCGGGGCGGATGCGGCTCACGCTCTCGGTGAGGTGCGCGGCGGCGTCGGTGATCAGCGCGGTGGCGACCGGATCGCCGTGGGTGGCGGCGTCGACGACAAGTGGCGCGAGCCGGGCCAGTTCGATCGGGGGTCGCCGGGTCACCGTCTGGATGGTGGCGTCGACGGTGTCCCGGGGGCGGGCGGCGATGTCCGCGCTGCCCAGGAGTTCGGTGAGCACGGTCGTGGCCAGCCCGCCAAGCTCACGGCCGGCGTCCAGGTCGGCGAGCAGCCGGCGTACCGCTTCCCGGCCGAGCCAGAAGCCCGAGCCGGCGTCGCCGAGGAGCCAGCCGTGGCCGTCGGCGATCCGGTCGAGCCGCAGCTCGTGGACGTGCGCGGTGATCGCCCCGGTCCCGGCGATGAGGATGGTTCCGTCCGGGGCGGCGGTGCCGGAGGCGTACGCGACCAGGGCGTCGCCGTGCACCTCGTACGGGCAGCGCAGGCCGGCGTCCTGCCAGGCCTGGTCGAAGGCGGCCCGCCCGGCCGGGTCGGCGAGCAGCCGGCCGGCTCCGGCGAGCCCGATGGTGCCGGCGGCCACCCGGGTCGGGTCGAGGTCGGTGAGCGCCTCGCGGAGCGCGGTCAGCAGTTCGGCGGCGGCGCGTTCGGCGCCGTGACTGGTGGGGTTGCCGCCGCCGGCGCGGCCGGTGCCGACGCGTTGCCCGGTGAGGGTGAGGGCGGTCGCCCGGGTGGACGTACCGCCGACATCGAGACCCACCACGACGGTGTCGGACATCGGCACGGGTCTCCTTGCGCGGAACGGCGATCTGGCTTGTTCATGCTGGTCGGCGGCGTCGTGTGGGGCAAGTTGTGGCGGGCGTGAGGGGCTGTGCAGCAGGTAACAGTTTGAAAACTTCGCCCACAGTCTTGACACAGAGGGCCGTTCAGTAAGAACTTTTACCACTAACAGTTAACAGTCTTTTCGGAAAGCGGAGGCAACTCATGGTTGATCACGAGGTGGACACCGCCGCGGGGACCGCGGTGGTCGACGCCGACGTGCTCGACCGGAGGGCCTCGGCCTCCGACGGGGTGCTGGCCCGGGTCCGCAACGGCCTCGGCGAGTTGACCGGCGCCCTGCGCCGGGTCGCCGAGCACGTGCTCAGCGACCCGGAGGCCGCCGCCCGCTCGACAATCGTCGAGCTGGCCGAGCGGAGCGGCACCTCACCGGCGACCATCACCCGCTTCTGCCGGGCGATGGGCTTCGAGGGGTACGCCGACCTGCGACTGGGCATCGCCTCCGAGACCGGCCGGGCACGCTCGGCCGGCTGGACCGTCGACATCGGACGGGAGATCCAGCCGAGCGACCCGCTGGCCCGAGTGCTGGACCAGATCATGGCCGCCGACACCCGGGCCATGCACGACACCGCCACCCTGCTCGACCTCGCCGAGGTGGAGCGGGCCGCGGTCGCGATTGCCGGCGCCAGCCGGGTGAACATCTTCGGCGCCAGCGGCAGCGCCCTGGTCGGCGAGGAGATGCAGTTCAGCCTGCATCGCATCGGGGTGGCGGCGTGGGCGTGGAACGACGTGCACGAGGGGCTGGCCAGCGCCGCGTTGCTGCGATCGGGGGACGTGGCGCTCGGCATCTCGCACACCGGGCAGACCCGGGAGACGATCGAGATGCTCGCCGAGGCGGGCAGCCGGGGCGCCACCACGCTCGCGCTCACCGGCTTCCCCCGTTCGCCGTTGGCCGAGCTGGCCGACATCGTGTTGCTCACGGCCAGCCAGGCGACCACCTTCCGGCCGGACGCGCTCTCCGCCCGGCACCCCCAGCTGGTGGTGCTCGACCTGCTCTACATCGCCGTCGCCCAACGCACGCACGACCGCGCGCACGCGGCCTTCCGGCGGACCGCGCAGGCCGTCGACGGGCACAAGGCAGCGAAGGGAGCCCATTCATGATCAGCGCCCAGGGGTACGCGGACGCCGTCCGCCCGGTGCTCGACCGGCTGCTCGACTCGGAGGCCGACGGGATCACCCGGGCCGCCGACCTGATCGCCGACAGTCTGCGCGACGGCGGTGTGCTCCAGGCGTTCGGCGCCGGGCACTCGGAGGCGTTCGCCGCCGAGCTGGTCGCCCGGGCCGGCGGGTTGGTCCCCACCAACCGGCTCTCGGTACGGGACCTGGTGATGCACGGTGACGCCCCGCGCGACGTGCTCGCCGACCCCAAGCTGGAACGTGATCCCTCCATCGCCCACCAGATCTACGCGCTCGCGGCGCCTCAGCCGCGCGACGTGTTCGTGGTGGCGTCCCAATCCGGCATCAACGGCTCGGTGGTCGAGCTGGCGGCGCTGGTCACCGAGCGCGGTCACCCGTTGATCGCGGTCACCTCGGTCGAGCACACCGCACGGGTGGCTCCACGGCACCCGTCCGGGCACCGGCTCGCCGACCTCGCCGACGTCGTGCTGGACAATGGCGCGCCGTACGGCGATGCACTGCTGCCGCTCGAGGGCGGCGGCGCGGTCTGTGCGGTCTCCTCGGTCACCACGGCGCTGCTGGCGCAGCTCCTGACCGCGGAGGTCGTACGACGGTTCCACCAGGCCGGGGAGGTACCCCCTATCTACCTCTCCGCCAACGTCCCCGGCGGGGACGAGCACAACCTCGCCCTCGAGTCGCGGTACGCCGGACGTCTCCGGCGTACCGCATGACCCGAATTCCACAAGGAGAGACGACGATGTCGATTACCCCCGAACACCCGGCCGCACTCGACCGTCGCACAGTGCTGCGTCGCGCCGCCGCCGTGGGCATGCTCGCCACTCCGGCCATCGGCCTGCTCAGCGCCTGCGCCACCAGCGGCAGCGACGGTGACAGCGAGCAGGTCGCCGGCGGCACCAAGAGCGAGAAGAACCCGCTGGGCGTCAAGGAGGACGCCGCGATCGAGGTGGTCATCTTCAACGGTGGCTACGGCGAGAAGTACGCCACCGACGTGCACGAGCCGCTGTACAAGACGGCGTTCCCCAAGGCGGAGATCAAGCACCAGGCCACCCAGGCCGTCTCCACCGTGCTCCAGCCGCGGTTCGCCTCCGGCAACCCGCCGGAGTTCGTGAACAACTCGGGCGAGAAGTTCCTCGACTTCGGTGCGCTCGTCAACGACGGCCAGCTGCAGGATCTCACCGAGCTGTGGGACGCGCCGTCGGTCGACGACCCGAGCAAGAAGGTCCGCGACACCGTCATCCCGGGCATCGTCGAGCAGGGCATGTTCAGCACGGCCGACGGGCAGCGCAAGCCGTTCGTGCTGTACTACGTGTCGACCGTCTACGGCATCTGGTACTCGGGCAAGCTCTTCAAGGACAACGGCTGGACCGCGCCCACCAACTTCGACCAGTTCAAGGCGCTCTGCGAGCAGATCAAGGCGAAGGGCATCACCCCGTACGGCTACGCCGGGGCGAACGCGGCCTACTACCAGTGGAACGTGATCCTCACCCAGGCCGCGAAGATCGGCGGCGCCGACGTCCTGAAGAACATCGACAACCTGGAGGACGGCGCCTGGAAGCAGGACGCTGTCAAGCAGGCCGCGGAGGCATGGGCGGAGATCGGCGCGAAGTACTCGGACAAGAGCTTCGAGGGGCTGAAGCACACCGACGTGCAGCTGCGGCAGAACCAGGGCAAGGTCGCCTTCTACCCGTCCGGCGACTGGCTGGAGAACGAGCAGAAGAAGGACACGCCGGCGGGCTTCACCTACCAGCTCATGCCGGTGCCCAGCCTCACCGCGTCGGACAAGCTGCCGGCGGCCGCTATCCGGGCGGCCGGTGGCGAGGGATACTTCGTTTCGTCCAAGAGCAAGAACCCGCGTGGCGGCCTGGAGTACATGCGCCAGATGCTGTCGAAGGCGGGCGCCCGGGGCTTCACCGAGACCGTCGGTGCGGCCACGGTCGTGCCGGCCGGCAGCGAGGGCTTCCAGTTCCCGCCGGGTGTGGCCAGCGCGCAGGTGGCCCTGAAGGCAGCCGGTAAGGACGTGTTCAACATGCTCTTCGACAACTGGTACAAGGAGCTCGACACGGAGGCGCGTACCGCCACCAACGAGCTGATGTTCGGCCGGATCAAGGCGGACGCCTTCGTGGAGCGGATCCAGAAGCGCGCCGACGCCATCAAGAAGGACAGCTCCGTCACCAAGTTCAAGCGCTGATCGATCGGAGCTAGGGTCATGCGGCACGGCAAGTATCCATTCGTGATCGGGTTCCTGTTCGCCCCGGTCGCGCTGTACGTGACATTCGTGATCTGGCCGTACGCGCAGGCGTTCCAGATCTCGATGACCAACTGGCGGGGGCTTTCCGCCCCGCAGTGGGTGGGCTTCGACAACTACCGGAGGCTGCTCGACGACGGCGCCTTCTGGAAGGCGGTCCAGCACCACGGCGTACTGCTGCTTGCCCTGCCGCTGATCACCATTGCCATCGCCCTGTTCTTCGCCTTCCTGCTCAACGTGGGCGGCAAGAGCAGCGGCGGTCAACGCCAGGGGGTCTGGGGGGCGAAGTTCTACCGGGTGGTGTTCTTCTTCCCCCAGGTCCTGGCGGTGGCCATCATCGCGGTGTTGTTCCAGATGGTGTACCGGCCGAACGAGTCCGGCCTGATCAACGGCGTGCTGATGAAGTTCGGCCTGGAGCCGGTCCTCTTCCTCATCAAGCCGAACCTGGCCCTCTGGTCGATCATCGCGGTGCTGGTGTGGCAGGCGGTCGGCTTCTACGTGGTGCTCTTCTCGGCGGGGATGGCCTCCATCCCCGGTGAGATCTACGAGGCCGCCGAGATGGACGGGGCGACGAAGGTGACCCTGTTCTTCCGGGTCACCCTGCCGCTGCTGTGGGACACCCTCCAGGTGGCGTGGGTGTACCTCGGGATCGCGGCGTTCGACGCGTTCGCCATCGTGGCGGTGCTCTCGGTGGACGGTGGCGGCCCGGACGGCGCCACCACCGTGCTGGCCATGGAGATCTACCGCAACGCGTTCGTCTACTCGAAGTACGGCTACGCCTCGGCGATGGGCGTGGCGCTGTTCTTCCTCACCCTCACGTTCGCGGCGCTGACGCTGCGGCTCACCAAGCGGGAAAGCGTGGAGTACTGATGAATCCGCAGTCGACGCTGCCGCCGACGCCGGCGGCGCTGCCGCCGAAGACCGGTGACCCGTCCGCCCCCGCCGGGCCGGGGCCCAAGGGCCCCCGCTCGGAGGTACGGTTCTTCGCCGGCCTGGGGCACGTCGCGCTCGCCGTGTGGGCGGTGATCGTGATCGTGCCGATCCTCTGGACCTTCCTCGCCGCGTTCAAGAACACCAGCGAGATCTTCAGCAGCCCGTGGACGCTCCCGGCCGAGCTGCGCTGGGAAAACTTCGGGCGGGCCTGGACCAAGGCGCACGTGGGGCGGTACTTCCTCAACAGCGTGATCGTGGTGTCGTGCAGCACGTTCCTCACCATGCTGCTCGGCTCGATGGCCGCGTACGTGTTGGCCCGCTACAGGTTCTGGGGCAACCGGGCGATCTACTTCCTCTTCGTCTCGGGGTTGGCCTTCCCTGTCTTCCTGGCCCTGGTGCCGCTGTTCTTCGTGGTGAAGAACCTGGGTCTGCTGGACACGCACACCGGCGTGGTGCTGGTCTACACCGCGTACTCGTTGCCGTTCACGGTGTTCTTCCTGGCCGCGTTCTTCAAGACGCTGCCGTCGTCGGTGGCCGAGGCGGGGATGATCGACGGCTGCGGGCACAGCCGGCTGTTCTTCCAGGTGATGATGCCGATGGCGAAGCCGGGCCTGATCAGCGTCGCGATCTTCAACATCATCGGTCAGTGGGCGCAGTACCAGCTCCCGTTGGTGCTGCTCTCCAACGCCAAGGACAAGTGGGTGCTCACCCAGGGCATCGCCGACATCTCGGTCAACGCCGGTTACGAGGCGGACTGGTCCGGGCTGTTCGCCGCGCTGACCATCGCCATCCTCCCGATGATCATCGTGTACGCGGTCTTCCAGCGTCAGATCCAGGCCGGCCTCACCTCCGGCGCGGTGAAGTAGGGCGCCTCACCGCTCGTCGACACGGGTGTGCCAGGAGCGCCACAGGGCGGCGTACGCGCCACCGGCCGCGACCAACTCGTCGTGGCTGCCGATCTCGGTGATCCGACCGTCCGCGAGCACGGCGACCCGATCGGCGTCGTGCGCGGTGTTGAGCCGGTGCGCGATCGCGATGACGGTCCGCCCGACCAGCACGGCGGCCAGGGCACGTTCGGTCCGTCGGGCGGTGGACGGGTCGAGCGCGGCGGTCGCCTCGTCCAGGATCAGCGTGTGCGGGTCGGCGAGCACCAACCGGGCCAGCGCGAGCTGCTGGGCCTCGGCCGCACCGAGCTGACGGGCCCCGTCGCCGAGCTGGGTGTCGAGGCCGTCGGGCAGCTCCGCGTACCACTCGGCGCCCACGGTGAGCAGCGCGGCGCGCATCTGGTCGTCCGAGGCGTCGGGCGCGGCGAAGGAGAGGTTGTCGCGTACCGAGCCGATGAAGACGTGGTGCTCCTGGGTGACCAGGGCGATCCGGCGGCGTCGCTCCGCCGGGTCGAGGTCGGTGACCGGGCAGCCGCCGATGCTGACGACGCCGTGCCGCGGCGCGTCGATCCCGGCCAGCAGCCGGGCCAGGGTCGACTTGCCGGCGCCGGACGGCCCGACGACGGCCAGCCGCTCACCGGGCTGCACCTCCAGGTCGATGCCGTGCAGCACGTCCGGCCCGTCGTCGGAGTAGGAGAACCGCGCTCCCCGCACGACGAGCCGCTCACCCCGTGAGGAGGCGGTCGTGCCGGGTGGTTCCGGTGGGACCATGCCGACGCCGAGCAGCCGGGCGTACGACGCGAAGCCGCGTTGCGCCTGCTCCGTCCACTGCAACAGCCGGTCCAACGGGTCGATCGCCTGTTGCAGGTAGAGCGCGGCGGCGACCACCGCGCCGAGCGACACCATGTCCCGGGAGAGCAGGTAGCCCCCGACGAGCAGGACCATGGCGACCGGCAGCGGGTAGCTCGCCTCGACGACCGAGAAGAACACGGTCCGCAGCGCGAGGGTCGCCCGGCGGGCCCGCCACACCATTGTGACGCGGGTGGTGCCGTGCCGGACCCGGTCGTCGGCCAGCCGCAGCGCCTCCACCGTGCGCGCGCCCTCGGCGGTGGTGGTCAGCGTCTCGGTCAGTTCGGCTGCCGCCGCGCCCTCGGCGAGGTACGCCGAGCTGGCCCGGCGCAGGTACCAGCGGGTCACCGCCACGATCGACGGGAGCCCGGCCAGCGCGGCCAGCCCGAGCAGGGGGTGCAGCAGGAAGACCGCGCCGAACAGCAACGTCAACTGCACCGTGGCGATGACGATGGTGGGCACCACGTCCCGGACGGTCGTGCCGACCGTCGACACGTCGACGGAGCTGCGGGTGGCCAGGTCACCGGCGCCGGCGCGTTCGACGACCGAGACGGGCAGCCCGAGAACCCGGGAGACGAACTCCTCGCGCAGCTCGGCGACGGCCCGTTCGCCGAAGCGGTGACCGGCGTACTGGGCGTACCGGGAGAGCAGGGCGCTGACCAGGACGCAGCCGGCGATGGCCAGTGCCAGCCGGTCCACCGTGGCCACGCCCGCGCCCGCGGTTACCCGGTCGACGATGGTGCCCAGCAGCCACGGCGGGGCTAGCCCGGCGACCGCGGCGGCGCTGTGCAGCGCCAGCACGACCCCGACGGCGCGCCGGTGCCGGCTGATCATGTCCCGTAGGGCCCGGCGGACGGTGCCGCGGTCGGCCACCGGCAGCCGGCTCACCGGTACGCCTCCTCGCTGCCGCGGGCCACCAGGTGCCGGTAGGCCGGGTCGGTGTCGAGCAGGTCGCTGTGGCTGCCGGTGGCGGTGATCCGGCCGGCGCTCAGGTGCGCGACCAGGTCGGCCCGGCCGAGTAGCAGCGGTGACGTGGCGATGACCACGGTGGTCCGCCCGGCCCGTGCGGCCCGCAGCCGCTCGGCGATGCGTGCCTCGGTGTGCGCGTCCACCGCCGAGGTCGGGTCGACGAGGATGAGCACCTCCGGCTCGCTGTGCAGCGCCCGGGCCAGGCGGACCCGTTGGCGCTGACCGCCGGAAAGCGTCCGGGCGCGGGCGTCGATCGGGGTGTCCAGTCTGGCGGGCAGGGCGTCGACGATGTCCTGCGCCGAGGCGGTCCGCACGGCCGCGCTCATCCGCTCGTCATCGTCGTCGGCCCCGGCGCGCAGGATGTCGCGCAGCGTCCCGGCGAAGAGGTAGGAGTCGTGGTCGGCGACGAGGATCCGCGCGCGGACCTCGTCCAGGGCGACCTCGCGCAGCGGCACGCCGCCCCAGGTGACGCCGCTGGCCACGTACCGGCCGAGCCGGTCGGCCAACGCCACGGCCGCCGCCGGATCGTCTGCCGCCACGCCGGTCAGTTGGCCGGCGCGCACGGTCAGGCCGGTCACCGGGTCGTGCAGGTCGGCCGGGCCGTCCGGCGCTCCCGGGTCGTCCGGCCGGCGGGCCTCGGGCACGGCGTCCGGCCACCGTCGACCCGGGCCACCGACGTCGTCCGGTGTCACGGTGAGCAGGTCGGCGATCCGCCGGGCGGCGACCCGACCGCGGATGAGCTGGTAACTGCCCTCCAACAGAAACCAGACCGGCACGATCAGGGTGGCCACGTAGCCGTAGACGGCGACCAGCTCGCCGATCGTGACGTCACCGGTCACCGCCATCCGGGCTGTCAGCCACACCACCGCCGCCAGGAACAACCCGGGGATGGCGACGGTCGCCGCGTCGATCCAGCTGTTGACCGCGCCGACCCGGTAGCCCTCGGCGCGCAGCTCCTGGGACCGGGCCGCGTACCGCCGGGCGAACAGGTCCCGGCCGCCCACCCCGGCGAGCACCCGCAGCCCGGCCACGATGTCTCCGGATCGGGCGGTGAGCGCGCCCTGTTGCCGGCGGTAGACCGATTCGACCTGCTCCAGGCGGCGCAGCAGCGGCCCCACGACCAGACCGACCGCCGGCACCCCCACCAGCACGCACAGCGCGAGCATCGGGGAGATCGACCAGAGCACCACGGCGATCACCCCGTACGCGACGACCGCGCCGACGCCCGGCCCGGTCAGCGTCAGCACCTGCGCCGTCCAGTCGATGTCGGAGCCACCGATGGTGGACACCTCGCCCGCCCCGACCCGGCGGGGCAGCACGGCGCCGATGCGGGACAGGTGGCGCAGCAGCACCTCCGCCGAACGGGCCTTGGCGTCCTCCCGGATGAAGGTCATCGTGCGGTGACGCATGATGCCCAGGTAGGACAGGCCCACGCCCGCGACGACGATCGCCGCGACCCAGAGCGCCAGGGCCTGGGTGTCGCGTTCGCGCAGCCCGTCGTCGACGGCGCGGGCGATCAGGTAGGGCCGGGCCGAGAGCCCGATCATCCAGGCCGTGCCGATCAGGCTGCCGCGCAGCACCCGCCAGGGTTGGCAGCGGACCAGCCACCAGAGGTATCGCATCGGACCCCGGGTGTCGGGGGTGCCAGGATCGGAGTGCGGGATCTGCGGAGGCACCCGGTCACGCTACCGACCGGCCCCGACACCGCACCGACCCGACAGCGGTGAGGTGCGCCTCCGTTTCTGTCGGATGGGAGAGGCAGAATCACGTTCGTGCTGGTGGCGGTGGTGTCCGACGAGCGGGGTGGGGGAGTGCTCTGCCCGCTGGACGCCGCCGGCCGGCCGACCGGCCCGCCCGAGGCCGTCACCGATCTGGTCGCCGCGGTCGCCGTCCGCGAGGCCGCCGCGCACCCGCGTTGGGTCTGGTCGAGCGCCGCGGCGGTCTACCCGACGCTGCTGCGCGCCGGCGTCCGGGTCGATCGGTGTCACGACGTGGAGTTGACCGAGGCGTTGCTGCTCGGGCACGCGGGCCGCTGGGGCGAGCCCCGCTCGCTGACCGCCGCGTGGGCCCGGCTGACCGGCGCGGCGGTGCCGCCCGACCCGCCGCCGCGCGCCGTCGCGCCGCCCGGGCACGGCCAGGGCGCGCTCTTCGACACCCTGCCCGGTCCGCCGGGCCCGGGCATCGAGGCACTGACCCAGGTGTACGCCGACCAGCTCGCCCGCGTCGCCGCGACCGAGCACCCCGGCCGGTTCCGGTTGCTGGTGGCCGCCGAGTCGGCCGGCGCGCTGATCGCGGTGGAGATGGGCGTCGCCGGGCTGCCCTGGCGGGCCGACGTGCACAACGAGATCCTGCACGAGCTGCTCGGTGAGGCGTCCCCGGTCGGTGGGCCGCCACGCCGACTCGCCGAGTTGGCCGCCCGGATCGCCGACGCGCTCGGCGTACGCGGCCTGCACACGGACTCTCCGGCCGAGCTGCTGAAGGCGTTCGCCCGGGTCGGGGTGGAGCTGCCCAACACCCGGGCCTGGGTGCTGCGCGGGGTGGACCATCCGGCGGTGCCGCTGGTGCTCGAATACAAGGAGCTCTATCGGATCTGGACGGCGCACGGCTGGGCCTGGCTCGATCAGTGGGTGCGGGGTGGCCGGTTCCAACCGGAGTACGTGCCGGGTGGTGTCGTCTCCGGCCGGTGGGCCACCCGGGGTGGTGGCGCGTTGCAGATTCCCAAGGTGATCCGGCGGGCGGTGGTGGCCGATCCAGGCTGGCGGTTGGTGGTCGCCGACGCCGGCCAGTTGGAGCCTCGGGTGCTGGCCGCGGTCTCCGGCGACGCCCGGCTGGCGGCGGCGGGCGGTGCCGGCGACCTCTACGCGGCCCTGGCCCGGGACTCGTTCGGCGGCGACCGGGCCAAGGCCAAGGTGGCCCTGCTCGGCGCGATGTACGGGCAGACCGGCGGGGCGGCGGTGCCCGCGTTGGCGGTGCTGAAGCGCAGCTACCCGACGGCGTTCGGTTACGTCGAGGCGGCCGCGCGTACTGGTGAGACGGGTGGCCTGGTGCGGTCGTGGCTGGGGCGGACGTGCCCGCCCGGCTCGGCCGGGTTCGGTGATCTCGACGACGAGCCCTCCGCTCCGGAGGGGGCGGCCGATCCGCACAGTCCACGGGCGCGTGCCGCGCGGTCCCGGGGGCGCTTCACCCGCAACTTCGTCATCCAGGCCACGGCGGCGGAGTGGGCCTCCACGTTGCTGGCCACGCTGCGCACGGAGTTGTCCGGCACCGACGCCGAGCTGGTCTTCTTCCAGCACGACGAGGTGGTCGTGCACGCGCCCGCCGGTCAGGCGGACGCGGTCGCCGAGGCGGTCAACAGGTCCGGCGAGCGGGCCTCGGCGCTGCTCTTCGGCACGACGCCGGTCCGGTTTCCGCTGGACCTGTCCATCGTCGACTGCTACGCCGACGCGGCCTGACCGACGGAGTGTCCGCGTCGGGAGATGCCGGTCGTGTAACGGTTGTGCTATTTCTCCTTTTCGCCCCGCCACCCTCGGCTGGCCGTCCTCGTTGCAGTGTCCGTAGGAGGGGACGGATCGGTCGCGGTCCGTCCCGTGCTAAAGGGGGCGCAGCTGAACCGGATCGCAGGAATGATCATCGCCGCAGGCGGGGGACGACGGATCGGTGGTCCCGAGGCGCTGCTGCGCCAGGGAGACAAGCCCCTGGTCAATCAGATGATCGACACGATGACCGAGGCGGGCTGCGAGCAGATCGTGGTCGTCCTGGGTGCCGCCGCGGAGCAGGTCCAGGAGACCGCCGACCTGGGCAAGGCCACCGTTGTGATCAACAAGGCGTGGGGCACCGGAGTCGGCTCGTCCATCCGGGCCGGCCTGGCCGCCATGGACGACGAGGGGATCGAGGCGGTGGTGGTGGTCCCGGTCGACATGCCGGGCCTGACCGCCGAGGCGGTCAGCCGGGTGGCCGCGCTGCCGTACCCGGACGTGCTGGTCTGCGCCACGTACGACGGGTTGCGCGGCTACCCGATGCTGTTCGGTCGCCGGCACTGGCCCGGCATCGCCACCCTGGCCAGCGCCGACGTGGGCGCTCGACCGTACCTGTTGGCGCACAAGAACCAGATCGTCGACATCGCCTGCGACTCGGTGGCCGACGGCAGCCGGGTCGACACCCCGGAGCTGATGGCGCTCTATGGCCTGACGGTCCCGCCGCAGCGCGTCGGGGTCTGAGGCGGACCGAGTATCCGTACGGATGCGCCGGGCCGCCCAGCGGCGATACTCGTTGCCATGCGTCGACTCGTCACCGCTCTGCTGTGCCTGGCCGCGCTCGTCAGCTGCGCCAGGCCGGGCGAAGCGCCCGTGCGGGCCGGCCCAGCCGCGGACACCCGTTGGGCCACCTACCAGGCTGATGTCACGGCCGTCCGGGTCAGCGCGGACCCGCGCTCGCTCGTGCTGACCGTGGCGCTGCTGGGTGACGCGGACGGTTGCTCCCGGAATCCGCGAATCACCTACTTCACCGAGGAGAACAACCGCGTCTACGCCAACGTGGTGCAGGATTCGCGCCTGTCCGAGGTGGTCGGGGCCTGCCCCACCCACACGCCGGGCGAGGTGACGTTGACAGCGCCGGGGCAGATCGCCGACCGGATCGTCGTGCTCAACCAGGAGCCGTGGAAACGCAACGGCGCTGAGTACCACCGCTGCGACCCGACGTTCGGTTGCGATCCGATGCCGACGGATCGCTGCGACCCGGCGTGGGTCAGCGTCGCGGTCCGCGGTATGGACGTGTCCCGGCACTCCACCGGATCGGTCGAGGGCTGCGACGGCACCTGGCTGGTCATGACGGTCCCGTTCGATCCGGTGCCGTGCGGTGCTGAGGCGCGGCCCGGCTGTGACGCGTCGGTCAACGTTCGCCGGTACTTCCTGCGGTGGGCCGGCCAGGGCGGTTGGGCGACGATCGCCAACTCGACGAAGGCCGGCTGCGGGGATGTCCGCGCCACCGAGCCGACGTTCCCGAGCCGGCTCTGCGCCGACCTGCCCCGACCGTGATCGCAGTGCCGCCCCGGCGGCTCCGGGTCGAGCAGACCGGCCAGTCTCTTGACCACCGCTGCGGGGCGCGGCCCGAATCAGGGCTGGCGGCGGGTGGTCGCGCGTACCACGACGCGCCACTCGTGGCGTCTTGATGCCGTGGCGGGGCGTCCCAGCGCCGTACGGGCACAGTGCGCGCCCTGCTCGCGCAGGGACTGTGCCAGGGTGGTCAGTCCGGCGTTCGTAGCCGCGTCGGAATCGTCCCAGCCCGTTACCGCGACGTCGTCGGGGACGCGTAGGCCGGCGCTCGCAGCGGCGCGCAGCGCACCCAGGGCGAGTTCGTCACTCATCGCGGCGATGGCGTCCGGCGGGTCCGTGCCCCCGAGCAGTTCGGCGACGAAGGTCTCGCCCTCGGTGATGTGGTTGATCGGGCAGACGGCCAGTCGCAGGTCCTCGGCTCGCTGACCCGAGTGTGTCCAGGCGTCCCGGAACCCCTCCCACCGGTGCCGGGTAACCGGAAACCTCACCCCCAGCTCCTCGTCGCCGGTGAGCAGTTGGCGGACGCGACTCCGATCGAGCGGAAAGCCGAGCACGAGCGGGCGTCGGGCCTCGGCGAAGGCCACCCGCCCGACCGCGGCGGCAGCGGCCCGGTCATCGATGCCGACCACCGGCAGGTCCCGCCGGTGCGGGCCGGCGTGCACCACCGCGGGCAGGCCGGTGTCGGCGACGGCGTCCAGAACCGGGTCGTCGTCGCTGGTGGTCCAGACGACGAAGCCGTCCACGGCTGCCTGCGCGACGCGCTGGGCGTCGGAGGGTGCGCCCGTGATCGGGACCAGGGTGAGTCCGACGCCTTCGGCGGCGCACACGTCGGAGACCCCCGCGAGAAATCGTGCCGCCTGCGGATCGTCGAAGGCATAGCTCAACCGCTCACCGAGCACGACGCCGAGCGTGCCGACCCGCCCACGGCGCAACCCGCGGGCCGCTGGGTGCGGCCCGGGATAGCCCAGCTTCCGCGCTGCCGCGCGCACCTTCTCGGCAGTCTCCGCGGAAACCCTTCCCGGCTGGGAGTAGGTGTAGGAAACCGTCATCGGCGAGACGCCGGCAGCGCTTGCCACCTGGCGCAGCGTCGGCCGTTTGGGGTTGCCTGCGGGGCGGTTCATGGCACAGACTCTATCTGTGTATCGATACACAGCACGGCGGCAGGCCGCGACCGAGACCGAGACCGAGACGTTCGTACGGGATGCGCCGACCGTGCTGTCGTACGCCGCCCTGGGTTGCTGGACGTTCTGGCTGTACGCCTTCGGGCCGGCGCTGACCCTCCTGCGCGAGGAGTGGGGGTTTTCCTACACCCTGCTCGGCGTCTACGAACTCCTCCTGGCGACCGGCGCGGCCCTCGCCGCGATGGGGTTCGTGTGGGCGGCTCGCCGTCTGGCCAGGGGTGTGCTGTTGTGGTGCTCGGCCCTCGCCACGGTCGTCGGTGCGGGTCTGTTCACCCTTGGCGGGGCCGTGCCGGTCACCCTGCTCGGAGCCGTGGTGCTCGGCCTTGCCGGGACCACGATGCTCACCGTGGTTCAGGCGGTGCTGTCCGACCGGCACGGTGATCGGCGCGACCGGGCGTTGACCGAGGCCAACGTGGGCGCGGGCGCCTCCGCGGTGTTCGCCCCGCTGATCCTCGGCGTGCTGGCGGCCAGCGCGGTGGGCTGGCGCGCCACGTTCGCGTTGCCGGCCGCCGTCCTCCTGGTGCTGTACCTGCGCTACCGCCACCAACCGCTACCGGCGGTGCCTCAGCCCGCCGCGGCGAAGGGAGCCGGAGGTTTGCCGCTGGCCTGCTGGCTGTTCGCCGTGCTGACCGCGGTCAGTTCGGCGATCGAGTTCTGTCTGGTGTACTTCGGACCCCAGATGCTCATCCACGCCGGCATGTCCGCCACCGCCGCCAGCACGGCGCTGAGCAGCAACTACCTCGGTATCCTGATCGGGCGCCTGCTCGGCGCGCGGCTGACTCGCCGTCCCGGTCGCGGCGTCGCGTTGCTGTACGCCTCACTGGCGGTCACCGGCCCCAGTTTCGTCCTGTTCTGGCTGACCGACCAGCCGTTCCTCGCCGTCCTTGGGCTGTTCCTGTGCGGGCTGGGGATCGCGAATCTCTATCCGCTCTCGCTCGCCCTCACCCTCGGCGCGGCCGACGGACACGAGGACCGGGCCAACGCCCGCTCGCAACTGATCCTCGGCGTGGTCGCCGGCGTCTCGCCCTTCCTGCTCGGCAGCCTGGCGGACCAGTACGGGCTGGTCACCGCCTTCGCCCTCGAGCCGGTACTGATCGGCATCTGCCTCCTGATGCTGTGGGGCGGGCTGCGCGCCCACCGCAGCAACGCCTGAGACGGACGCCGTTCCCGGTGACAGTCGGGGCGTGGCGGTCGGGGTGCCGGAACGACGTCGCCGCCACCAACCCTGCACGGGCGGGTGACGGCGACGCGCAACCGGTCGGTCAGTCCTGCGCCTGGTCCAGCTCACCCGTGGCGGCGAGACGCTGGTACCAGTGAGCGCTGTCCTTCCAGGTGCGTACCTGGGTGTCGTAGTCGACCCGGATGATGCCGAAGCGGCGGTCGTAGCCGTAGCCCCACTCGAAGTTGTCCAGCAACGACCAGACGAAGTAGCCGCGTACGTCCGCGCCCTGCGCGCGGGCGTCGGCCATCGCGCCGATGTGCCGACGCAGGTAGTCGATCCGCCGGTCGTCGTGGATCCGGCCGTCGGCCGACACCACATCGTCGAACGCCGCGCCGTTCTCGGTGATCATCATGGGCTGGCTGGGGTATTCGCGCTGCAGGCGCAGCAGCAGCTCGGTCAGCGCCGGCGGGTCGATGTTCCAACCCATCGCCGTGTACGGGCCGGGCTGCGGCAGGAAGTCGACGTTGTCCGCGGCGACCCACGGCGTGGACGTCGACGCGCCGTGCCCGTCGGCGTCGGAGCGGGCCGACACCCCGTCCCAGGCCCGGACCAGGGTGCTGGAGTAGTAGTTGACCCCGAGCACGTCCAGCGGCACCGCGATCAGCTTCTCGTCGCCCTCGCGGACGAACGACCAGTCGGTGACGGAGGCGGTGTCGGCCAACAGGTCGGCCGGGTACTCCCCGTCCAGCATCGGGCCGAGGAACGCCCGGTTCGCCAACGCGTCGATCCGCCGGACCGCGTCCTGGTCGGCGGCCGAGTCGGACGCACCCCGGATGACGTGCAGGTTCAGCGTCACCGACAGCTCGGCGGACGGGGCCAGCTCCCGGACCACCCGGCCGGCAAGGCCGTGCGCGAGGTTGAGGTGGTGCACCGCGGCCAGTGCCGCCGCCGGCTCGGTCCGACCCGGCGCGTGCACCCCGGAGGCGTAGCCCAGGTACGCCGAGCACCACGGCTCGTTGAGCGTCGTCCAGGTGTGCACCCGGTCGCCCAGCGCGCCGACGATGCCCGCCGCGTACTCCTGGAAGCGCAACGCGGTCTCCCGCGCCGCCCACCCGCCGGCGTCCTCCAGCTCCTGCGGCAGGTCCCAGTGGTACATGGTGGCGACCGGGCGGACGCCCCGCTCCAGCAGCCCGTCCACCAGCCGCGAGTAGAAGTCGATGCCCGCCTGGTTGAACCGGCCCGAGCCGCCCGGCTGCACCCGGGGCCAGGAGATGGAGAACCGGTACGCGCCGAGCCCGAGGTCGGCGATGTGCCCGAGGTCGTCGGCCCACCGGTGGTAGTGGTCGGCGGCCACGTCACCGGTGTCACCGTTGAGGGTCCGGCCGGGGGTGTGGCTGTAGGTGTCCCAGATGGACGGTCCGCGTCCGTCCTCGGTCGCCGCGCCCTCGATCTGGTACGCGGCGGTCGCCGAGCCCCAGACGAAGCTCTCCGGGAAGTGGTGTTGCGTCATCGTTCCGTCCCCTGGATCTCGCAGATGTAGCCCGTCGAGGTGCCGGCGACCAGTTCGGCGCTGGCCGTCCCACCCTCGTAGCGCACGTCGAACTCGGCGCCCGGTCCGTTGCCGGGTGACGGTACCCGTACCCGGGTCCGCTGCCCCTCGGTCGGTGCGTACACCCGCAGCCGCACATCGTCGGCCCACTCGTAGTCCGGTCGGTCGGTGCGCGAGCCGAACGGGATGACCGCGCCCGGTCGGGCCAGCACCGGCAGGCTGTCGAAGCCATGCTTCTCGGTCACCCAGGCCGGGCCGGTGACCTGCGCGCCGGTGACCAGGTGCGTCCAGGTGCCGGCGGGTACGTAGTAGGTGACGTCGCCGTCGGCGCTGAGCACCGGGGCGACCAGCACGTCCGGGCCGAGCATGTACTGCCGGTCCAGGTGCGTCGTCGCCGGGTCGTCCGGGAACTCCAGGAACATCGGCCGCATCACCGGCGTCCCGTCGCGGTGTGCCTCCTGGGCGGCGGCCGCCAGGTACGGCATCAGGCCGAGCTTGAGGTGGGTGAAGTGCCGCAGCACGTCGACGGCCTCCTCGTCGTACGCCCACGGCACCCGGTACGAGCCGGACCCGTGCAGCCGGGAGTGCGAGGAGAGCAGCCCGAAGGCGACCCAGCGCTTGAACACCGCCGGGTCGGGGGTGCCCTCGAAGCCGCCGATGTCGTGGCTCCAGTAGCCGAAGCCGGACGCCGCCAGGGACAACCCGCCGCGCAGCGACTCGGCCATCGCGACGAACGTCGACTCGCAGTCGCCGCCCCAGTGCACCGGGAACTGCTGCCCGCCGGCGGTCGCCGAGCGGGCGAACAGCACCGCCTCGCCCTCACCGCGCTCGGTCTCCAGCAGTTCGAAGACCGCCTTGTTGTAGAGGTACGAGTAGTAGTTGTGCATCCGCTGCGGGTCCGAGCCGTCGTGCCACACCACGTCGGTCGGGATGCGCTCGCCGAAGTCGGTCTTGAAGCAGTCGACGCCCATGTCCAGCAGCGTCTTGAGCTTGCCGGTGAACCAGCGGACCGCGTCCGGGTTGGTGAAATCGACGAGCGCCATGCCGGCCTGCCACTTGTCCCACTGCCAGACCGAACCGTCCGGGTTGCGGACCAGGTAGCCGGCCGCGCGGCCCTCCTCGAAGAGGTACGAGCGTTGCGCGATGTACGGGTTGATCCAGACGCACACCTTCAGGTCGCGCTCGTGCAGCCGGCGCAGCATCCCCTCGGGGTCGGGGAAGGTCGCCGGGTCCCAGACGAAGTCGACCCAGTGGAACTGACGCATCCAGAAGCAGTCGAAGTGGAACACCGACAGCGGCAGCCCACGCTCGGCCATCCCGTCGACGAACTCGGTCACCGTCTTCTCGTCGTACGAGGTGGTGAACGACGTGGACAGCCAGAGGCCGTACGACCACGCGGGGATCCGGGCCGGGCGGCCGGTGAGGGCGGTGTAGCGGCGCAGCACGTCCTTCGGGTGGGGTCCATCGATGACGTAGTAGGTGAGCGACTGGCCCTCGACACTGAACTGGGTCTGCGTGACGACCTCGGAACCGACCTCGAACGACACGTGCTCCGGGTGGTCCACGAACACCCCGTACCCGGCGCTGCTCAGGTAGAACGGCACGTTCTTGTACGCCTGCTCGCTGGCGGTGCCCCCGTCGGCGTTCCAGATGTCGACGGTCTGCCCGTTCTTGACGAACGGGCCGAAGCGCTCGCCCAGCCCGTACACCGTCTCACCGACACCGAGGGCGAGCCGTTCGTGTACGTGCCGGCGGCCCTCGGCGTCGGTGACGACGCCGATGCTGCGCGCGGTGGACGCGGTGACCAGCCGATCGCCGTGCAGGAAGTCGACCCGCCACCCGTCGATGAGCGCGACCCGCGCGGTCAGCTCGCCGGTGGTCAGCGTCGCGCTGAGCCCGGTGACGTCGACGGTGACCGGGTGCGTCTCGTCGGTGCTCAGCCCGAAGTGCGGCTCGCGGGGCAGCCCGCCGGTGTGGTGGGCGATGGTCACCCCGATGACGCCGGGGGCGGGGGAGAAGAACCGGACGGTGACCAGCGGGCGGTTGAGGGTGTCGCCGCGTCCGGTGATCTGACCGGTCGGTGCGAAGACGGTGAAGCCGCGCTCGTCCGGCTCGACCGACTCCACTGTGCCGGGGCGCAGGACGCTGACGCCGGGGCGCAGCTGCCAGTACCCGTCGGTGAACTTCACTTCTCGGCTCCTGCCGTGATGCCGCGCGCCAAAGTGCGCTGGAAGATGAGGAAGAAGAGGATGGCCGGCACCAGGCTGATCAGCGCACCGGCGTTGGTGGTCGGAGCGTCCATCAGCCGGTCGCCCTGCAACGACGCGAGCGCGACCGGAATGGTCTGCGTCTGGTTGTCGATAAGCATGACCAGCGGGATGAGGAACTCGTTCCACGTCCAGATGAAGAAGAAGATGAGCAGCACCGCGAGGGTGGGGCGCAGGTTGGGAAAGACCACCCGCCACAGCACCGTCCACTTGCCGGCGCCGTCCAGCGCGGCGGCCTCCAGCAGCGAGCGCGGGAACGTGCCCAGCACCGAGGCGAGCAGGTAGGTGCCGAACGCGCTCTGGATCACGGTGAAGATGATGATCACCGAGAGCTGGGTGTTGTAGAGGCCGACCTGCTTCGCCACGTAGTACAGCGGGTAGATCAGCGCCTCCTGCGGCAGCATGTTGGCCAGCAGGAAGAGACCAACGATCCACAGCCGGCCGCGGACCCGGCCGATACCCAGGGCGTACGCGTTGAGCAGTGACACGGCGACGCCGAGCACGGCCACCGAGCCGGCGATGACCGCCGAGTTCCAGAACTTGAGCGGGAAGTTCACCTCGGTCCAGTACGTGCGCAGGCCCTTGGTGTAGAACTCCGTCGGCCAGCTCAGTGGGCCGCCCGACGAGTAGTCGCCCGGCGACTTGAACGCGTTGAGCAGCATGAATGCGAACGGCACCAGCATGACGAGCGCGCCGAGGGTGACCAGGGCGAGCACCACCCAGCGGCTGACGCCGCGGTGGTGTCGATCGCGTACCGGCCGGGCCGGCGTCACCGGCGCGGCGCTCGGTGTGAGCGTGACGGCCATGTCAGAACCCCCGGTCCCGGCGCTCGCTGCGGGCTTGCATCCAGATGAAGACCCCGGCCACTACCACGATGATCAGTGTCAGCACCATGGAGATCGCGGAGCCGTAGCCGACCTGCAGCTTCTTGAAGAACGTGTAGTAGGCGAAGTACGACGGCACGTTCGTGGCGTTGTCCGGGCCGCCCCGGGTCAGGGCGAAGATCGGCCCGAACACCTTCAACGCGGCGATGGTGCAGGTCAGGGCCACCACGAAGGTCTCCGGCCGGATCTGCGGAAGGGTGATCGCCCGGAACCGGTGCAGCCAGTTCGCGCCGTCGACCTCGGCCGCCTCGTACAGCTCGGGGTCGACCCGCTGCAACGCCGCCATGAAGACGACCACCGGGTAGCCGATCTGCACCCAGATCATCACGGCCATCACGGCCGGCAGGGCGGTGCCCGGGTCACCGAGCCAGTCGTGGCGCAGCGCGCCGAGACCGACCGCGTCGAGGAGGCTGTTGAACGCCCCGTCGGGGCGCAGGATCCAGCCCCAGACGATGCCGGCCACCACGACGGGCAGCACCTGCGGGAGGTAGAACGCGGCCCGCAGCGCGGCGGCGGTGCGGGGCTTGAACCGGCGGCCGATGACGTCGAAGAGCACGGCGGCGAGCAGCAGCCCGAGCAGGGTGGGCACCACCACCATGGCGACGAGCATCCAGACCGTGTTTCGGAAGGACGCCCAGAACACGTCGTCGTGCAGCAACTGCTGGTAGTTGTCCAGGCCGACCCACCGGGGGTCGCCGATGCCGGACCACTTGGTCAGCGACAGGTAGAGGGTGCCGACCAGCGGCGCGCCGATCACCAGGAGAAAGAGAACCGCTCCGGGGAGCAGGTAGAGCCAGTACGCCGCGTTGCGGCCGCGGCTTCTGCGGCTCGGCGCGGGCGGGGTGGGGGTCGCGGCCGGCGGTGTGGCGGCGACCGTCTCGGAGACTGCCATGGAAGATCCTTCCCGGCGGGGCGGGCGGGCGCGCCGGTCCTGCCGGTCGCGCCCGCCGCTCGCCGTGTCACTTGCCGGTGATCTCCTTGACGCCATCGGCGTACGGCTTGGCGATCGTGTCGAGGACCTGGTCGGGCGTCTTCGAGCCGTTGATCAGACCCTGGAAGCCGGAGACCAGCACGTCGTAGTAGCCGGGGACCGGCCAGTCCGGGTAGAAGGCGAGCCCGTCGGACTTGCTGACCGTGTTGAAGTCCTCGATCAGCTTGCGGTCCTTCGGGTCGCTGATCTTCGACGCGTCGGCGGCGACCGGAACACCACCGTTGTTGCCGATCAGGTCCTGGATCTCCGGACGCAGGGTGATGTCG
This sequence comes from Micromonospora sp. NPDC050784, assembly GCF_044456765.1. NCBI lineage: Bacteria > Bacillati > Actinomycetota > Actinomycetes > Micromonosporales > Micromonosporaceae > Micromonospora > Micromonospora sp. NPDC050784. The sequence continues at coordinate 90,518 of NZ_JBITGG010000018.1, forward strand.
ATGAAGTCGTACGCCAGGCTCTTGGCCTTGCTGTTCTCCGGGACCACCCAGAGGTTGCCGGAGGAGCCGGCCTGCAGGGTGTTGCCGGGGAAGAGGAAGGTGTCCCAGTTGGCCTTCATCTCGGTCTTGAACCGGCCGTACCACCAGCTACCCGAGACGATCATCGGAACCTTGCCGCCGATGAAGGCGGTGCCCATGTCCTCGGCCTTGAGGCTGGCCGAGTTCTTCGCGACGTAGCCCTTCTGCACCCACTGGGCGAAGGTGTCCGCGCCGTACTTGAGCGGGTCGGCCTTGAAGTCGACCGGGTTCTTGTAGAGCTGGTAGTTGTCGACGAACTGCCGGTCGCCCTTGGAGAGGGCGAGCTGGTAGAAGAGCTGCCCGGCCGGGTACTCGGCGCCGGCCATGCCCAGCGGGGTGACGCCCTTGCCGACGAACGTGTCCATTGCGGCGGTCATCTCGGCCATGGTTGTCGGGACCTTGACGCCGTTCTGCTGGAACAGGTCCTTGTTGTAGTAGACCGTGACGTACTCGCCGTAGTTCGGCACACCGAACCACTTGCCGGAGCCCATCACGCCCTTGTCGCTGTACCGGGCCGTGGTCTGCAGGCTGGGGCTGAGCTTGCCGGCCCAGCCGCGCTTGTCGGCCTCGCTGCTCAGGTCGGCCAGCAGGCCCTGGGAGGAGAGCAGCCCGGCGGTCGCGTTGCCCTTGTTGTACTCCATGATGTCCGGGCCTTCGGACGAATTGATGATCATGCCGGCGTTCTGCTGGATCTGCTCGAACGCCTTGCGCTCGAAGCGCACCTCGACGCCCGGGTGCTCGGACTTGAAGATCTCGATCGCCCGGTTCCAGCCGACCCCCATGGCGCTGTTCTCGCTCTCGTAATGCCAGAGCTTGAGGGTCTTGGCGTCGCTGTCGTCCCCGCTGTCACCACCGCCGCAGGCGGCCACGGTGGTCGTCGCGGTCGCGGCCAGGGCGATCGCGGCGACGAGCCGGTGGAATCGCTGCATTAGCATCCTCCTCGTTGAGTATCTAGCCGGTACTTCACGGGGCCCGTCGTCGCGTTGCAGCGCGGCGGCGGGCCATTTACTGATCCGCCCCCAATGGATGGGGGCTTCGGGGCGCGGCGGTCGACCCCCGGACCTCCAACGCACACGGCAGCAGTTGCTGGTGACGAAGGTCAGCGGGGCCATCCAGGTGGCGCGTCAGCGCCTCGATCGCGATCCGGCCAAGCGCCGAACCGGGTGACGTCATCGCGGTCAGCGCCGGGGTCGCCAGTTCGGCGACCTGCGGCGAGGTGACCATCGAGACGACGGAGACGTCGTCGGGCACCGACAACCCGCGGCCGGTCAACTCGCCGAGGATGCCGAAGATCGCCGTCTCGTTCATGGCCAACACCGCGGTCAGCTCCGGGGCCTGCGCGAACGCGGCGGCCAGGGCGGCCCGCCCGCCGGCGGCGCTGTCCTCGGCCGCGATCATCACCGGCTCCAGGCCGTGCCCGGTCATCGCGGCGGTGAAGGCGTCACGGGTACGCAGCGCCGGCCCGTAACCGCTGGCGAGCGTGGCCTCCGAGTGGTTGACGTAGACGATCCGCCGGTGCCCGAGGCCGACCAGGTGCGCGACGGCCTCCCGGACGGTCTGGTCGAAGTCGATGTCGACGTAGGAGAGCGTGCTGGTGTCGCCGGTGCGGCCGATCAGCACCAGCGGCACCCCCGCCTCCTGGAGCACGGTGACCCGCTCGTCGGCCAGCTGGACCTCCATCAGCACGACCCCGTCGAGCATCCGCTGACTGGCCAGCCGACGCAGGTCGTCGAGGTTGCCCCCGCCGACCGGCGAGAGCACCAGGTGGTAGCCGGCGACGCTGGCCGCGGCGGCGGCACCGGTGACGAAGGCGGTCTCGGTGGCGCCGAGGCCGCGTTCGTCCATCGGCATCAGCAGGCCGAGGATCCGGCTACGGCGACTGGCCAGCCCTCGGGCCATCGCGTTGGGCTGGTAGTCGAGCTGCGCCATCGCGGCCAGCACCTTGTTGCGGGTGGCCTGCGAGATCGGCCGGGTGCCGGTGAGCACGTACGAGACGGTGCTGACCGAGACCTGTGCGAGGCGGGCGACGTCGTGCATGGTGGCCACCGCGCACCTCCTCCGGCCTGGGGTGGGACCGCTCCCGAACTTCGTCGAAGCGTTTCGACGAAGCGGTTCGACAGGACGCTAGGCCACCTGTTACGGCGACGTCAATAGCCGATGTCGAAAAGAATTCAGCGGTCGCGCGGCGCGCCTGCGTAGCGAGCGGACCGCGCCGATCTTGCAGTTCCTGTTGCCGACATGGCTGGATATGCACCTTGTGTCGGGACAGAAAGTGCAAGATCGCGGTGGGGAGCGGCGGGGTGCGGCGCGGGGGCGGGGTGGGGCGGGGTGCGGGTCAGGGCAGGTTGAAGAGGGCGGCGGCGCTGTTCCAGCAGACCGCGCGCAGCCAGTCGTCGCCCAGGTCCAGTCGGGCCAGCCCGGTCACCTGCTCGGCGTACGGGTACGGGATGTTCGGGAAGTCGCTGCCCAGCAGCACCTTGCCGGCCAGCCCCAGCTCGCGCAGTCGGGGCAACTCGTCGGCGGGGAAGGGGACGAACTGGTCGAAGAACGACGTGAACGCCATGGTGGTGTCCAGCCGGACCCGCTCGTACGTCTCGGCGAGGTCCAGGAAGGCGCGGTAGTCCGGGGCGCCCAGGTGCGCCACCACGGCGGTCAGCCGGGGGTGGCGGGCGAGCAGGGCGGCGAACGGGTCCGGGCCGGTGTGGGCGGTCCCCACCGGCGCGTGCCCGGCGTGCACCACCACCGGCACACCCGCGTCGGAGAGCATCCCCCATACCGGGTCCAGCGCCGGATCGGTCGGCGCGAAACCGCCCACCTGCAGGTGCAGCTTGAACAGCTGGGCGCCCTCGGCGAGGGCCGCCTCGACGTACCGGGGGGCGTCCGGCTCGGGGTAGAACGTGGCCGAGGCCAGGCACCCGGGGGTGTCGCGGGCGAAGTCCAGCGTCCAGCGGTTGAGTTCCGTCGCCATGCCCGGCCGGTGCGCGTACGCCAATGCGCTGAACGCCCGTACCCCGAGCCGGCGCAGGTGCGCGACCCGGTCGGCGTCGCTCCACCGGTAGCGGATCGGCCATTCGGTGCCGACCAGCGGCCCGGCGGCGTCGAAGTAGGCCCACACCCGACGCAGCAGTCGCGGTGGCAGGAAGTGCACGTGCACGTCGGCGAGGCCGGGTAGCCCCAGCGAGCGGCAGAACTCCGGCACGCGCTCGTCCTCGGCTGGCGGGACCACCGGCACCGGATCGGTCATATGTCGATGTCGAATCGGCTCAGCACCGAGGGCGCGATCAGGCCGACGGTCGCGAGCGCGGATACGACTGTCAGTGCGATGCGCATCCCGACCACCTCGGCCTTGCTGCCGACGCGCAGGGCGATGCTGTTCGGCAGGCCGATCATCATCCACATGCGCCGTTTGATCGGGATCGGCCAGAGGATCGGCACGCCGGCTCGGGTGATCATGTCGCCCAGGATGTGTACGAAGCAGCCCACGCCGAGCGCGGTGCCGATCAGGGGATAGCCGCGTCCGCCCGGCAGGTTGGCGAAGGTGAACCAGGCCGCGCCGGCCGAGGCGAGGGTGATGATCACCCAGCCGGCCCGTTCGGCCCACTCGTCGAACAGCCCGCGCAGGGCCAGGCCGAACATGAAGAACAGGATGGTGATGACCGCCCACTTGCCGTACGCGGCGCAGAGCGCGGTGGTGCCCCAACCGACCAGCACGGTGAACGGCAGCGTGTGGGTCAGAGTCCGGTGCCCGTTGTTGCGGCGTGGGTCCCTGCTGAGCTTCGTGGCGTAGTAGACCCCGAGGGAGACCTTCTCCATCACCTCGGCGGCGAAGAGCGAGAAGACTCCGAAGGTACGGGCCACGGTGGCCCCACCCTGGTTCTTGGTCACCTTGCCCGACATGTCGAGGTCGGGAAAGAGCGCGCCACCGGCGCACACCGCGGTGCCCACCGCCAACGCGAGTGGCGACTGGTGGTAGTCGGCGAACTGCTCCAGCGCCCAGGAGCCCGCCAACCACACCGCCGCGCCAGACAGCGCGTGTTGCGGTCCCATCATCTCGGCTCACCCTCCCCAGGGATCTTGAGCGCCCAAAACTACGCCACTGTAGTCAGCGTCGGCGCCGCAGGGGCATCACCCGGAAGGTCCACATCAGACGGTGTCACAGGGTGGGGGTGAAGCTCTGCCGGATCATCGGCAAGTATGCCGCGTTGACCTGCCAGTCGAACTCTTCTGTCAACCACGAGACGGTGTAGGAGCGGTCGGCCGAGGTGTTGGCCAGCAGCCGGAAGCTGTGCACCGCGACGCCGAGGGCGTTCTGCCAACCGCACTCCCACACCGCGCCACCCTCGAAGATGTCCATCGCGGAGATGTCCACCTTGCGATAGCCCGGCAGCGCCTCACTCGCGGTCAGCCGAGTCTCCTCGGCCTTCCAGTGCGCCACCGGATCCGCGTGGGCCGGCCCCGCCTCGACGCTGAGCACCCGGGACCCGCCGGATCTCCGGAAGCAGGTCGCCGGGCCCTCGGTCCAGCGCGCCCACCCCACCGGCGCGGCGATCCGAAACCCGGTCGGGTCGTCGTACCAGGTCCAGCCCTCGCGCAGCGCGTACTTCACGTCGGCCGGCGGTGACGCCGACACCACCGGGGTCGCTGACGGTGGCGGGGCCGACGCGCAGGCGAACGCCGCCGGTCGGGAGGTCGGCGCGCCACCACCTGAGCCGGACGGTGGCGTCCGCTCGTCGTGCCGGGTGACCAGCGCCAGCGTGACGCCTCCCGCGACGAGCAGCGCGGTGGCCGCACCACCCAGGGCGATCAGGCGCCGCCGCCGGCCGGGTCGGCGCGGGCTCGGGGTCGGCGTCGCCGGCTCGTCCGACGGGGCCACCGGTTCGACCGGGTGGGGCGCGAGGGCCCGGCCGGCGCTGCGGACCGCCGCCACCGCCGAGGACCGGACCGGACCGGCCGGCTCGTCGTGGCTCGCCGCGGCGGCGCGCAGCAGCGGCTCCGCCTCGACGGCGGTCAACCGCCGCCAGGGGTCGCGCTGCAACAGGCCGGTGAGGACGGGGCCCAACGGGCCGGCCCGACGCATCGGGTCCGGCGGTTCGGTGGCCAGCGCGCTGAGCGTCGCCATCGCGCTGGAGCGCGCGTACGGTGACTTCCCCTCGACCGTCGCGTAGAGCGTCGCGCCCAGCGACCACATGTCGGTGCGGGCGTCGGACACGCCTTCGCGGGCCCGCTCGGGGGCGACGAACTGCGGTGAGCCGAGCACCGTGCCGGGCCCGGTCATCACACCGTCACCGCCGTCGAAGGTGGCCAGTCCGAAGTCGGTGAGCACCACCCGTCCGTCGTCGGCGACCAAGACGTTGTGCGGCTTGACGTCGCGGTGCAGCACCCCGGCGGCGTGCGCGGCCCGGAGCGCGGCGAGCACCGCCAGCCCGATCCGGGCGGTGCGCTGCGGGCTCAGCGGCCCCTCGGCGCTGATGATCTGCTGCAGCGACCGCGACGGCACGTACTCCATCACGATCCAGGGGCTCTCCCGGTCGTGCACCACGTCGTAGAGGCGGACCACGTTGGGGTGGTTGAGTCGGGCGGCGGTGCGTGCCTCACGCAGGGTTCGGAGCCGCAACTCCTCGCGTTCGGTCTCGGCCAGCCAGGACGGCGGCACGAATTCCTTCACCGCCACGTCGCGATGCAGCATCTCGTCGCGAGCAAGCCAAACCCGGCCCATTCCGCCGGTGCCGACCAGGTCGAGCAGCCGGTACCGACCCGCGATCAGCAACTGATGCACGGTCGCTCCCCCTCGGTCACCCCGGGATCCACGATAGCCACCGATGTCGGCTTTCTCATCCACTGAGCGGCCTCGATCCACGCCGGACGGTGGTCCGGATCATGGCCATACGGTGCAGGTCAGCGGGGTGCTCGGAAACTCTTTCGCGCCCGTTCCCAGTCGGCGGTGGCCCCGGCCCAGTCCTCGTCCCGGGTGATCCAACCCAGCGTCCAGCGGTCGGCCCCGAGGATCTGTTGCCGGGCGTGCAGCCACGTGCCGTGCGGTGTCTGCCAGCGGAGCTCCCACTCGGCGTCACGATCGCCCGCGGCGAGCCGGATCTCGTCGTACCCCGGTAGGGAGCCTGCCCCGGCTGCGGTGTCGCGGGCGGTGCGCAGCCGTTCGAGGGGATCGACGGCGCCACCCTCGGCGACGCTGAACGCCCGGCCGGTCGCCGGGTCCTGGAAGCACGCCACCGTGCCGTCGCGGGAGGTCAGCCACGTGGCCGGTACGGAGACCCGGAAGCCGGCGGTGTCGGCGTGCCAGACCCAGCCGGGCGGCGGACGGAACTCTTCGCCCGAGTTCGGCGTGCCGGCCTGCACGGGCGTACCGACGATGTCGGGGCGGACGCAGGCGAACGGGGGCGGGGGGACGTTCCGCCCGTTCGGCGGCGGGCCGGGTGGCGGGCCGGGGCCGAACGGCCCGCCGTTGGTCGGACGGTTCGGCGGCGGGGTGGACCAGCCGGTGGTGTCGCGGGGCGTGTCGTCGGCGACGGTCAGCGCGGTCGCGACGCCGGCCACGACGGCGACCAGCAGCGCCACGGCGACCACCGCCACCCGACGTGCGGTACGCCCGGCGGCCGCCGGGTCCGGGGCCGGGGTGGGGGAGGCGCTGACGGCTACGGCCGAGGCGGCCGGGTCGGGCGGTGGATTGGTGGGGTCCTGGTCGTCGGGGTCGTCCGCCGTGGCGCGCTGGCCAACCAGCCCCGGCACCGGCCCGTCGGCCGAGGGCCGGTCGGTCGCCGACGGCGGGTCGGCGCGGCCGGTCGCGGCAGTGCTGAGCAACCGACGGGCGGTGTCGTGGTCGAGGCGGTCGCGCGGGTCGCGGCGCAGCAGCCCGTCGAGCACCGGCGCGAGCGCCCCGGCGTGCGGGGCGGGGTCCGGCGGGCCGGCGGCCAGTGCGCTCAGGGTGGCCATCGCCGTGCTGCGGGCGTACGGGGACTGCCCCTCCACGGCGGCGTGCAGGGTCGCCCCGAGCGACCACAGATCGGCGGCCACCGTGGACGCCCCCTCGGCGGCCCGCTCCGGGGCCACGTACTGCGGGGAGCCGAGGACCATGCCGGGGCGGGTCATCGCGCCGTCGCCGCCGTCGAAGGTGGCCAGCCCGAAGTCGGTGAGCATCACCCGCCCGTCGTGCGCCACGAGCACGTTCTGCGGTTTGATGTCGCGGTGCAGCACCCCGGCGGTGTGCGCGGCCCGCAGCGCGTCGAGCACGGCCAGGCCGATCCGGGCCGCGCGGGCGGGCTCCAGGGGGCCCTCGGCGTCCACGACGTCCTGCAGGGTGCGGGACGGGACGTACTCCATGACGATCCACGGGCTGCCCTCGACCGCGACGACGTCGTAGAGCCGGACCACGGCGGGGTGGTTGAGTCGGGCCGCGGCGCGGGCCTCCCGCATGGTGCGCGAGCGCAGCTCTTCCCGTTCACGATCGGCCAACCAACTCGGTGGGACGATCTCCTTGACCGCCACCTCGCGGTGCAGCATCTCGTCGTGGGCGCGCCACACCCGACCCATGCCCCCGCGACCCACCAGGTCGAGCAGCCGGTACCGACCGGCGATCAGCACCTGTGCACGCTCCTCCTCAGCCGCTGTCCGGGCTACACCCTAACCAGCGGATCGGAAGTCACCTATCGGTCGTCCGACTCAGCTCAGCATGCGGCGTGGTCGACGGCGGCGAGCAGATTCCCCTCCGGGATGGCGATCCGGCTCCGCCCGCCGGCCAGTCGGGCGGCGGCGCGGCGGGCCTGCACGGGGCCGTGTTCGCGACGGGCGGCGGCGTAGCTGGCGGCGGTGCGGGCCGCGATGGTGGCCCAGCCGTACCGCTCACCGACCATCGTGCGGGCCCGGCGGGCCAACCGCCGGGCGAAGACCTCGTCGCCGAGCAGTTGGCCGACCGCGCCGGCGAGCGCGTCCGGGTCGCTGTGCGGGAACGTCACCCCGGTCACGCCGGGTTCGACGATCTCGGCGAGGCCGCCGGTACGGGCCACCGCCAGCGGCGCGCCGGCGGCCGCCGCCTCCAGCGCCACCATGCCGAACGGCTCGTAGAGGCTGGGGACCACTGTCGCGTCGGTGGCGCCGAGCATGGCCGGCAGTTGGGTGGAGTCGAGGAACCCGGTGAACCGGACGGTCGAGTTGAGCGCCAGTCGCCGGGCCTCCGCCTCCAACTCGGCGCGGTACGGGCCGTCGCCGGCGATCACCACGCGCAGGCCGGGGTGCCGTTCGCGGAGCCGGGGTACGGCGTGCACCAAATGCTGGACGCCCTTCTCGTAGACCAGCCGCCCGGCGTACCCGACCAACGGGCCGTCCCCGGCGAACCGCGCCCGGGCCGACGCGACCGCTCGGGGGCGGGCCCGCCAGGCCCTGTCGTCGACCCCGTTGGGCACCACGTCGACCTGGGCGGCCGGTACGTCGAACAGTGCCGTCACCTGGTCGCGCATGTACCCGGAGCAGGTGATCACCCGAATGGAGGAGCTGCTGAGCCAGTGCTCGACGCCGTGGATGGTGCGGTTCATCTCCTCCGGCAGCCAGCCCTGGTGCCGGCCGGCCTCGGTGGCGTGCATGGTGGTGACCAGGGGGAGGTCCAGGTGCTCGGCCAGGGTGACGGCCGTGTGCGCGACGAGCCAGTCGTGGGCGTGGATGACGTCGTAGGAGCCGGCCTGGGTGGCGCGCAGCGCGGTGCGGGTGAGGGTGTGGTTGAAGGCCATGGTCCAAGCCAGCAGCGAGCCGGTGGCGAGCGGGAAGGCCACCGGGTCTTCGGGGGCGCGCAGGATGCGCACGCCCTCGGCGTACTCCTCCAGGGGTGCGCCCTCGCTGTGGCGGGTGACGACGGTGACCTCGTGGCCGGCGGCGGCGAGGGCGACGGAGAGGGCGTGCACGTGTCGGCCGAGACCGCCGACGAGCACCGGCGGGTACTCCCAGGAGAGCATCAGCACCCGCAGCTGTCGGGCGGGGTTGATGTCGATCACGTGGGCATCGAGTGACATGCGGCCCCCTTTGAGTTGTCCCCGGGCGCGCGCCGACCGACACCGGAATGGGTGTCGCCGCCGCGTCTGGATCGAGGCCAATCCTGCCGGGATCGCGATAACCAGCGGCGACACCACCGTTGCGGTCGTGTAAAGCGCTACTGGCTCTTTCGCCGCACCCGCAGCAGCTCGGCCACCGACCATGCCTGGAACGGGCACCCGGTAGCGGTGTGCGGCGCGAGGCCATCGGCCGTCTCGCTTACCGAGCCTAACCCATATTCCATCAAATGGGCCTCAATGCCGACGAATACGTCATCGACGGACACCTTTCCCCGGCGTGCGGCGTCCACGTACGGGCCGAGCAGCCACGGCCAGACCGTGCCCTGGTGGTAGCCCCCGTCCCGGTCGGCCGGGCCGCCCCGGTGCCGGCCCACGAACTCCGTGGAGTCCGGGGCGAGACTGCGCGGCCCGAGCGGGGTGAGCAGCCCGCCCGCGACCCGCCGCAGCGTGGCCTCGTCCGGCTCCATCGGCGCGTACGGCAGCGACCAGGCCAGCAACTGGTTGGGGCGCAACGCGTCGTCGTCGTGCAGGGCGGCGCCACCCAGCGGGTACGCCGGCGCGGGCGCGTCCAGCACGTCGTGCAGCCAACCGGTCGGAGCCGGGAACCGCTCCCGGAACGAGACGGTGGCCTGCCCGTGGCGTCGCCACAGCTCGTCGGCGTTCTGCCCGGCCAGCTCGGTCAGCTCCGCGAGCCCGGCCAGCCCGTTGATCCACAACGCGTTGACCTCGACCGGCTTGCCGGTACGCGGGGTGACCGGCACCCCGTACACCCGGGCATCCATCCAGGTCAGCGCGGTGCCGGCGGCCCCCTGGGTGAGCAGCCCGTCGGCCGGGTCGACGCGGATCCCGTACCGGGTGCCGGCCACGTGGGCGTCGATCACCGCGCGTAGCGCGGGCAGCAGCTCGTCGCCGAGGTCGGTGTCACCGGTGACGGTGACGTGCCGGCTCACCGCGTGCAGGAACCACAGCGTGCCGTCGACGGTGTTGTACTCCACCCGCCCGGTGTCGGCCGTGTTGGCGAGCATCCCCTCGGAGAGCGTCGCCGCGTACGCCCGCAGCAGCTCACGACCCTCGTCGGCGCGACCCGTGCAGAGGAACAACCCCTCGTACGAGATCATCGTGTCCCGCGACCACGCCCCGAACCAGGGGTACCCGGCGACCACGTCCACCGCGGCCTGGTTGGTGCGCACCACGAACGCGTCGGCGGCCAGCGCCAGGGTGGCGTCCACGTCGTCGGCCGGCTTCGCCGTCGCCACCACCTGACGGTTGCGCCGTCGGGCCGTCGCCACGATCTCCTCCGCCGGCGGCGGTTCCTCGTCGAGTCGACCGGCCCAGGCCCGCACCGACACCGTGTCGCCGGGGCGTTCCAGCTCACCGGAGAAGCGGCCCGCGTACCAGAGGTCCTCGTCCGGGTGCAGCCCCCGGTTGGCCTCCTCGCGGTGGTGCACGCCCAGCCACCACTGCCCCTCGGGGGCCCAGCCCGGGCCGTCGAGCCGGTACGCGCCCTCGACCACCGCGCCGTCGGCCACCGCCTCGACCTGCGGGACCGGGCCGTCGGCCCGCCGTTCGCCGTGCGCGTCCCGCCAGGTGCAGGCGGCCGACAGCTCCAGCCGGACCGGACCGCCGGCGACCAGCCGGTGCACCACGGCGACGCAGGAGCGGCCGGGCAGCATGGCCAGCTCCCGTTCGATCACCACCGCGCCGATCCGCCACCGCCAGCGGGGTAGCCCGTCGACCAGGTCGAAGCGCTCCAACAGCTCGAAGCCGCGCGGGTCCACGTCGCCGGAGGCCCACTCGTGCGCGCCGAGGCGCACCCGCGCGCCGGACGGCAGGGTGACCGCCGGATCGAGACTGACCAGTCCCACCTGACGGGACGCCGGCGTTTCGCCGGGAACCACCAACAGACCGTGGTAGCGACGGGTCCGCAGCCCGCCGACCGTGCCCATCGCGTAGCCGCCGAGGCCGTCGGGGACCAGCCACTCCCGGCTGGCAGCGCTGGTCAGATCGCCACAGATCTGCGGGCCGAAGTGAATGTCGATCAACTTTCCTCCACCGGCGGCGGGGTGTAACACGCCACGACGAGAATGGCCGCTGTGGTCAAGTACCGCGGCGACGTCAAAGATGTGCACGTGATCACTGACCGATCGTCCTCCGACGCCTCGCCACCCGACGCTGAGCGGCTCCGGCTCGCCCAGGCTGACTCGGGGGAGCAGGACTGGCGTGCATGGGGTCCCTATCTGTCCGAACGGGCGTGGGGGACGGTACGGGAGGACTACAGCGAGCACGGTACGGCCTGGGACTACTTCCCGCATGACCACGCGCGGTCCAGAGCCTACCGGTGGAATGAAGACGGGATGGCCGGCGTCTGCGACGAACGACAGACCTTCGCGTTCGCCCTGGCCCTCTGGAACGGCAAGGACCCGATCCTCAAGGAGCGGATGTTCGGCCTCGGCGGCGACGGCGGCAACCACGGCGAGGACGTCAAGGAGTACTGGTGGTACGAGGACTCCACGCCCACCCACTCCTGGATGCGCTGGCGGTACCACTACCCGCAGGCCGCCTTCCCGTACGACGAACTCGTCGCGGTGAACGCGTTGCGCGGCCGCGACGACACCGAGTACGAGCTGGTGGACACCGGGATCTTCGACGACGACCGGTATTGGGCGGTGACCGTCGACTACGCCAAGGCGTCCCCGACCGACCTCTGCATGGTGGTGACCGTCGCCAACCGGGGCGACCGGGCGGCGACCCTGCACGTCCTGCCCACCCTGTGGTTCCGTAACACCTGGTCCTGGGGCCTGCCCGGCGGTGACCGGATCCCCCGGCTGACCGGCCAGGGCACCCGCCTCGTCGGCGAACATCGGGTGCTCGGCCAACTGCTGCTCGAGGGCGACGGCGGCCCGGTGCCGCTGCTCTGCGACAACGACACCAACGCCGAACGGCTCTGGGGGCTGCCCGGCCGCTCGCCGTACCCGAAGGACGGCATCAACGACCACGTCGTCAACGGCGCGGCCACGGTCAACCCGGCCCGGGAGGGCACCAAGGGCGCACTGCACTACGTGCTCGACGTGCCGGCCGGCGAGCAACGCCAGATCCGGCTGCGGCTGACCCGTACCGCGTCGCCGCCGGCCGCCGCGCCGCCGCCCCCGGCCGACCTCAGCGACGGCTTCGAGGCCGTGGTGTGGGCGCGGCGGGCCGAGGCGAACCGGTTCTTCGCCGGAGTGATCCCGCCGGCCGCCACACCCGACGAGGCGCTGGTCGCCCGGCAGGCCATCGCCGGGCTGATGTGGGGCAAGCAGTTCTACCACTTCGACGTCAAACGCTGGCTCGAAGGCGACCCGGGCTCGACACCGCCGCCGGCCGGGCGTCGGCACGGGCGCAACAGCGCCTGGTGGCACATGACCAGCTTCGACGTCATCTCCATGCCCGACCCGTGGGAGTACCCCTGGTACGCGGCCTGGGATCTGGCCTTCCACTGCGTGAGCATCGCCCGGGTCGACCCGGGCTTCGCCAAGGAGCAGATCCTGCTCCTGCTCCGCGAGTGGTACCTGCACCCCAACGGCCAGATCCCGGCGTACGAGTGGGCGTTCGGTGACGTGAACCCGCCGGTGCACGCGTGGGCCGCGCTGAAGGTGTTCGAGATCGACGGCGGCCGGGACTACGAGTTCCTGGCCCGGGTGATGCACAAGCTGCTGCTCAACTTCACCTGGTGGGTCAACCGCAAGGACACCGGCGGCAACAACGTCTTCGAGGGCGGCTTCCTCGGGCTGGACAACGTCGGGCCGTTCGACCGCTCGGCGGCGCTGCCGGTCGCCGGGGTGCTGGAGCAGTCCGACGGCACCGGCTGGATGGGCATGTACGCGCTCAACCTGCTGGACATGGCGATCGTGCTCGCCGAGCATGACCGGACCTGGGTGGACACCGCCACCAAGTTCTTCGAGCACTTCGCCTACATCGCCGCCGCCGCGTACGAGCAGGGGTTGTGGGACGACGAGGACGCCTTCTTCTACGACGTGTTGCGCCTCGCCGACGGTACGAAGGTGCCGTTGAAGGTCCGCTCCGTCGTCGGGCTGCTGCCGTTGGCCGCGACCACCCGGCTCACGGCCCGGACCCTGCACCACCTGCCGGAGTTGGGAGCCCGGCTGCGCTGGTTCCTCACCAACCGCCCGGAGTACGCGCAGGTGATCGGCACCCGCCGGCTGGGCCCCGACGGCCGGCAGCAGCGGCTGTTGTCGATGGTCGGCCCGGAGCAGGTGGTCCGTCTGCTCGCCCGGATGCTCGACCCCGACGAGTTCCTCTCCGACTTCGGCCTCCGGACGCTGTCCCGCGCGCACCTGGACAAACCGTTCTCGGTCACCCTCGGTGGGCAGGAGTTCTCCGTCGGCTACGAGCCGGCCGAGTCGACAAGCGGACTGTTCGGGGGCAACTCGAACTGGCGTGGCCCGATCTGGATGCCGACGAACTTCCTGCTGATCAGCGCACTGCGTGACTACGCGGCGTTCTTCGGCGACGACCTCCAGGTGGAGTACCCGACCCGTTCCGGGGTGAAGCGCACCCTGGACGAGATCGCCGACGACCTCTCCGCCCGGCTGATCGCGCTCTTCACCCAGGACGACTGGGGTCGCCGGCCGATCTACGGTGCGTGTCAGCTCTTCCAGACCCACCCGGACTGGCGCGACCTGATCGCCTTCCCCGAGTACTTCCACGGCGACAACGGGGCCGGCCTGGGCGCCTGGCACCAGACCGGTTGGACAGCCCTGGTGGCCGACCTGATCCTCACCCTGCGCCGCTGACGGCAAGGTCCGCCGATCCGACGGACGCCGGATCCATCGTCGTACGACTATGGTTCGTGCCCGGAGGGTCCTTGCCGTGAAACGGGGATGAGGTGAGGGTGTGCTGTCGTCCGCGGCGGTGCGTCGGCGGAGCCTGTTGACGGCTGCGGCCGGTGCCCTGGTGGCCGGTTCCGCAGGCTGTGGTGGCAATCCGCACCCGCGGGGTCCGCTCCGAATCGCCACCGGCGGGCGGGGCGGCGTGTACTTCCGGCTCGGTACGGGTTTGGTCCGCGCGCTGCGGCGGATCCATCCTGAGCTACGAGCGGAGGTCCTGGTCACCGCGGCCTCGGCGAGCAACGTGAAGTTGGTTGCCACCGGCGCCGCCGAGGTGGGCTTCACCCAGGCCGACGTGCTGGACCCCCGGCAGCTTCCGGCCGTGTCGGCGCTGGCCCGGTTGCATGACGACTACCTGCACCTGGTGGTCCGCACCGACGGGTCGCTGCGGTCGGTGAGCGACCTACGGGGGCAGCGCGTGTCGCTGGGCGCTCAGGGGTCGGGCACCGAGGTGATCGCCGAGCGGGTCCTGACCGCCGCCGCGCTTCCTCCCGCCGACGTGGTGAACGTACGGCTGGGTGTCGACGAGTCGGCCGCCGCGCTCGCCAGCGGTGTCGTGTCCGCGTTCTTCTTCTCCGGCGGACTGCCCGTGACCGCCATCGCGACGCTCGCCGAGGCGACCCCGGTGCGGCTCGTCAGCCTCGGGCGCTATGTTCCCGACCTGCGCCTACGCTTCGGTGAGGTCTACGCGGAGCTGTCCATCCCGACCTCCATCTACGGCGTTGAGCCCACCGCCACGGTCGCGCTGCCCAATTACCTCGTCGTGTCACCGACGATGCCCGCCGAAACGGCCTACGCGCTGACCGAGGTGTTGCTGGAGCAGCGGAGCGTGCTGGCCGAGGAGCATCCGGCGGCCGAGCACTTCAATCGGCGCGAGGCGATCGACACCGGGCCCCTGCCGCTGCACTCCGGGGCCGCCTCGTACTTCCAGGAGAGCAAGCCCTAGACGCCGGCCGGCGCGGATTCCGCCGCGGTGCTCACCGCGAGGTGCAGGACGGCCTCCAGGCCACCGACGTCAGAATGGTCGAGTTCCAGTCGCCCGCCGGCGACGGCGGTGAGCGCGGCGACGATGGACAGACCCAGGCCGTGCCCCGCCACGTTCTGCGACTCCGGTGCCCGCCAGAACCGCTCGGTGGCCCGCGCCAGGCGCTCGGGTGACAGGCCCGGCCCGTCGTCGAGGACATGAACCGCCGGACGCTCGCCGGCGACGACCCGCACCGTGACGGTCTGCGCGCCGAACTTCAGCGCGTTGTCGATCAGCGCGTCCAGGCACTGATCCAGACCGGTCGCCACGCTGAGTACCGGCACCGGGCCATCCGGTGCGTCCAGGCGCAGCCGGCCTCCGCGGGCGGTCGCCACCGGTTCCCAGGCGCGTACCCGGGCCGCGGCGACGGTGACCGCGTCGACGGTCACGGTGGCGTCGCCGCCGCGTTCGGCGCGGGCCAGCGCCAGCAGACCTTCAAGCATCCGGCGCAGCCGGTCGACCTCCTCCACGGCGAGTCGATGCTCGGTGCGCCCCTCCTCGGTCAGCGGCTCCACGCCGAGCGACTCCATCCGCAGCAGCAACGCGGTGAGCGGGTTGCGCAGCTGGTGACTGGCCTGGGCGACGAACGCCCGTTGTCGGGCGAGCGCCTCGGTGACCGTGTCGGCCATGTCGTTGAACACCACCACCAGCTGGCGCAGCTCGGGCGGACCCACGTCGGCCAGCGCCCGGGTCGTGTATTTGCCGGCCGCCAGCTCCTGGGCGGCGCGGTCCAACTCGCGGACCGGCCGCAGGGTCCAGCGGGCGAGCAGGGTCGCGGCGAGGAGGCACGCCGCCATGGGGACCGTGCCGGCGGCGGACAGCAGCAGCCAACTGCGGACCGACTCCGAGCGTTGCCGATCGGTGGGGGACAGCGTCACCACCGCGCCGACGGCCTGGCCACCGCTGGAAACCGGAATAGCGATCACCAGCCAGTGCGGCCCCCACGGCCAGATCCGGGTGTCGGAGCCCTCCTGTGCACCGGCCAGAGCACGGCGGAGCACCGGCCCGATGTCCACCCCGGTGGCCGCTTCGGCTGCCCGGCCGGCGTCTTCGCTGGCGTCCGCGAGGACGCGGGACTGGGCGACGGTACGGCCGTCGGCGTCGACGACGAGGGCGTGGATCCCGTACAGGTCCTCGTACCGGACGAGCGCTGTTCGGAGCGCTTCGCTCTCGCCGGTGCGCAGCGCCGGTTCGGCGACAGCGGCGAGGGAGATCGCGTCGGCCAACCGGTCGGCGGTGACCCGGTGGCTGTCATGCCCGACGTCGGTTATCGCCAGCGGCACGGCAAGGGCGAGCAGCACCGCCGCCAGGAGTGAGGCGTAGCCAAGGACCAACCGTCGGCGCACGGTCCCGGGTCCTACCGGGGCTGCAGGCGGTAGCCGACGCCCCGCACGGTGCGGACCACGTCGGGGTCACCCAGCTTGGCGCGTAGTGCCGCGATGTGCACCTCCAGCGTGCGGCCTCCCCCGAAGGTGGTCTGCCAGACCGCCAGCAGCAGCTCCTCGCGGGTGACCGCCACGCCGGGTCTGTTCGCCAGCGTCAACAGCACCTCGAACTCCATCCGGGTGAGGCTGATCTCGCGGCCGTTGAGGCTGACCTGCCGGGCGGCCGTGTCGAGCCGCAGCGAACCGACCTCCACCACGTCGCCGGGCGGGCGGGCGGCGCGGACCGCACGGCGCAGCACCGCCTCGATGCGCGCCTGAAGCTCGGCCATCGAGAACGGTTTCACCACGTAGTCGTCGGCGCCCGTGCGGAGACCGGCGACGCGCTCGTGCTCCTCGCCTCGCGCGGTCACCGCGATGATCGACAGATGGGGGTGACGCTCGCGGAGCCGTCGGCACACCTCGAGGCCGTCCCGGTCGGGTAGCCCCAGGTCGAGCAGGACCAGGTCGGCGGACGGCGCGGCCAGCGCCTCCTCTGCGGTGGTCGCGCAGTTGACGGAGTAGCCGTGCCGACGCAGCGCGCCGGCGAGGGCGGCGGACACTCGCACGTCGTCCTCGACCAGAAGCACCCGCATGGCTTTGACAGTATCGGCATGGTCATCATTTAGGCGAGCAGCATCATCGATGCCCCGGCGGTTCGTCTCACCCATGGTGGGCTCACCGAAGCTGCGGGACGTGGCCCCGCACCAGGTCGAGAGGGTTGACCGAGATGCCGAAGCGTTGTCGCAGGACGCGGGCGGCGGCATGCACCCCGGCCATTCCGTGCACGGCCTGCCCCGGGGGCGTCGAGGCAGAGCAGAGGTACACGCCTGGCAACGGGGTGCGGTACGGGTCCCAGCGCGGCACCGGACGCGCGACGAGTTGCCACAGCGTGGTGGCCCCACCGGAGATGTCACCGCCGACGTAGTTCGGGTTACGGGTCTCCTCGCCTGCGGCAGTCACCACGTGTCGGGCGAGGATCAGGTCCCGGAAGCCGGGTGCGAAACGCTCCACCTGCGCGACGACCGCGTCGGTGACGTCCATGGTGGAGCCGTTCGGCACGTGGGCGTAGGTCCAGAGAACGTGCCGCCCGGCCGGCGCGCGGCCGGGGTCGACGACACCCGGTTGCACGGCCAGGACGTAGGGTCGGTCCGCGTGCCGCCCGGCGGCGACCGCACGTTCCGCCCGTACCGCCTCGGTGCGGCTGCCGACCAGGTGCAGGGTGCCCGCCCGGTCGCAACCGTCGGCGGCCCACGGCACCGGCCCGGACAGCGCGAAGTCGACCTTGCAAGCGGCACCGCCGTGTCGGTAGCGGCGTAGTTGCCGGGCGTACCCGGGGGGAAGCTCGCCACCGGCCAGTCGCAGGAGGCCCCGGGGCGCCACGTCGAGCAGGACCGCCCGGGCGGCTGGTAGTTCCGGCAGGCTGTCGACCCGGTGGTCGGTGATGACCCGTGCTCCCCGACGAGAGAGCTCGGCGAGCAGCGCCGCCGCGATGGCCTGACTGCCGCCCCGGGGCAGTGGCCAGCCCACCGCGTGGGCCAGGGTGCCGAGCAGCAACCCGGCGCCGGCTGGCGCCAGCGCCCGTGGCGGGGCGATGGCGTGTGCGCCCACCCCGGTCAACAACGCCGGTGCCACCTCACCGCGGAACCGGACGTCCCACAGGGGGGATCCCTGTTCGACGGTGCGCGCCGCCAGCCGCACCGCGCTGCCGAGGTCGCGTGGCGGGCTGCGGTAGTCGGACATCGCCAGGTCGACGAGGGACTGCCAGCGCGCTACCAGCGGCCCGAACAGCGAGCGCCAGGCGGCGGCGTCCGGGCCCAGGCCCTCGGCCGTCCGCTCCAGGTCACGCCACGCCAGCCCGGCGCGACCGCCGTCGAGCGGGTGCGCGTACGCGACCTCGGGTTGCACCAGTTCGACGCCGTGTGCCGGCAGATCGAAGGCCCGGAAGAAGGGTGACGCCACGGCCATCGGATGGACCGCCGAGCAGACGTCGTGCCAGAACCCGGGGAGGGTGAGCTGCTCCGTGCGCAGCCCACCTCCCGGAGTCCCGGCTGCCTCGAAGACCACGACGTCCAGGCCAGCGCCGGCCAGCACCAGGGCCGCGGCCAGGCCGTTGGGGCCCGAGCCGACGACGACCACGTCGACCTCGGTTCGGGTGCCTCGGTGGGGGTGTGCCGCCGTCGGTGCCACGTCGATCCTCCTGTCGCTCGATGCCATCAGGCGGTACGACGCCAGAACCGGCGCAACGCCTCCCCGGGTGTGTCCATCCGGACCGCCGCGGCGAACAGCCGCGCCCCGATCAGGCTCAGGACCAGTGCGCAGGCGAGGATCACCGCCGTGCTGGCCAGGACGTCCGCCGTCGAGATCTCCCGGGTGATCACGCCGAGCGGCACGAGGACGGCCGAGAAGGGAGGCACCTTGTTGATCACGTCCACCCAGGCGGCGGCGGGGTTCTGCACGGCGACGATGCCGACCAGGAAGGTCATCATGTTGATCAGCTGCATGGGTACGGTGATGGTCGGCGCGTCGTCGGGCTTGCGCATCAACCCACCGACCGCGCCGTAGATCACGCCCATGAACAGGAAGCCGAGGGCGTACCAGAGCAGCACCACCCAGCCGATCTCCAGCACGATGCCCATCGTCGTGTGATCGCCGCTGACGGCGAGGAGGAGCAGGGCTGCGGCGGCCATCACCCCGGTCTGCACCAGACCGGCGACACCCGCACCGATGACCTTGCCCCAGAGCAGCGCGAGCGTCTTGACCTTGGGCAGCAGCAGGTCGATGACCCGGTTGGCCTTCTCCTCCATCAGCGCCTGCGTGACGGCGGAGGCCATGCCGACGATCTGCCCGAAGAGAAGCACGACGACGAGGTACCCGATCAGCAGCCGGGCGGTGTCCTCCGAGTCGTCGGAGACCGCCGTGAGCTGCGGCGTCGCCACCGCGCGGTCCTCGCCCGCGAGCCGGTCCAACTGCAACCGGGTGACGATGCCCTCCAGGTCGGTCAGCTGGGACGACTTCCAGGCCGCGCCGGTGGTGCCGGCCTCGCCGAGCGACACCACGTACGGCGTCCGCTTGTCCGGCACCTGCCCGGGCTGGCCCTGCACCAGCTCGTGACCGGGCAGCTGGGCCGACGCGACCTGCAGCTGCGTCGGGGTCATCCCGACCACCGCGACGCGGGCGCGTTCGGCGTCGCCGCCGATCAGCTTCGGTACGAAGATCAGGCCAGCGATGATGAGGACGCTGAACGCCAGGCCCATCAGCGCGGCGCGGGAGAAGGTCCGCAGGCGGATCTCCCGGCCGGCGATGATACGCAGCGACCGTCCGAACGGGACGCGTCCGTTACTCGGGAACGTCGGCACGCCACACCTCCGCGAAGATGTCACTCAGTGACTGACGGGCACGGGTGAATTCGGTGACCTCGCCGAGCCGCATGCACTCGCGCAGCACCCGCGACGGGTCGTCCGCGTCGACCGGCACCGCCCAGGTGTCGCCGTGCAGCAGCCGGGCGGCGGGCAGCGCCGCCCGCACCCGGTCGGCCGGCACCGGGGCCTCGAAGGTGACCCGGACGACGGTGTCGCCCCGGTCGAGCAGCCGTGCGACCGTGCCTTCGGCGACCACCCGGCCGGCGTGCAGGATCACCGCCCGCTCGCAGACGCTCTCGACGATGTCGAGCTGGTGGCTGGAGAAGAACACCGCCACGCCGTCGGCGGCGAGCTCGCGCAGGATGTCCGACATCGAGGCCACGGCGGCCCGGTCGAGACCGGAGAACGGCTCGTCGAGGATCACCAGTCGGGGACCGTTGAGGAGGGCGGCGATCAACTGCACCCGTTGCTGGTTGCCGAGGCTCAGCGTGTTGAGCTTGGCGGACGCGTACTGCGCCGCGCCGAGTCGTTCGAGCCAGTCCGCGACCTGCTGGCGAGCCTGCGTCTTGCCGGCGCCGTACAGCCGGGCCAGGTACTCGAGCTGGCGGGCCACCCGCATCTCCGGATAGAGGCCGCGCTCCTCCGGCATGTAGCCGATCGCCGAGCGGAACTCCGTGGTGACGGGCCGCCCGGCGACCCGCACCTCACCGCCGTCCTGTTGCAACAGGCCGGTGATGATGCGGATGGCTGTCGTCTTTCCCGAGCCGTTGTTGCCGACGAAGCCGGTGATGGTGCCGGCCGGGACGGTGAACCCGACCGCGTCGAGGGCGAGCTTGTCGCCGTACTTCTTGGTCACCGCGTGCACCTCGACGTCGCCGGCGCCCACGGCGGGCGCCGGCGGTTCGGCCACCCGTGGTGCGGTCTGCACGCTCACCGCTTCGCCTCCCGGCCACCGATCGACGCGAAGGCCGCGCCGAGGACGAAGGCGATCACGATCGCCAGCGCCCAGGTGCCGCCATCGAGGTCACCGTCGCGCAGGACGGCCAACAGGATCGGCAGGGTAAGGGCGAAGACCGCCAGAAACCGTAGGCCACGTCGGCGCTTGATCATGGTGTCGACTCCGTTCTCTCGGGGTGCTGTGCCGGGGTCTCGGCGATATACCAGATGAACGGTTGCTCCGGACCGCCGGCTACGTGGACAGCGCCGAAGCCCGCCACCCGCAGCAGCTTGGTGATCTCTGCCGAGTCGAGGAGCAGCACCTGCTCGGCGAAGCTGGTCGTCTCGTTGCCGGCGCGCACGTCGGTGGTCGCGGTCATGATGTCGGTGTCCGGGTCGACCGCGAGCCGGGTGTGCATCTGCTCGCCGCCGGGAAGCGAGGTGCTCATGGTGCCGCCGGTCAGCCGGATGACCTCCAGGTACAACTCCCGGGCGTAGTACTCCATGCAGAAGACCGCGCCGGGGTGCAGCACGTTGCGGACATGCCCCAGTGCGGTGCGGAGATCGTCGCGGGTCAGGCAGCAGGCCATCGAGCCGAGAGTGCTGTAGGCGGCGTCGAACCGTTGGCCCGGCCGACCCGGCACCGGGTCGCGGAAGTCGGCCTCGACAAGGGTCACATTGGCCGGAACGCCCTTCTCGCGAAAGGTCCGCAGCATGTCGGGTGAGTTGTCCACGCCGGTGATCGAGCGCGCCTCGCCGGCCAGTGGTACGGCGATCCGCCCCGTCCCGACACCCAGTTCCAACACGTCTCGGCCCCGCACGTACGGAGTCAGGCTCTGCACCGTCATCTCGGTGGGCGTGGGATCGGCGAACATCCGGTCGTAGACCAGGGCGACCCCGGCGCCGTACTGCACGCTGGTCATGGCGTCACCGGTTCGTAGTCCATGATCAGGTCGTACTTCGGGTCCTCGCTGTGGTCGTAGCCCGCGTAGCGCACCAGCATGAGCTGCATCAGCGGGTGGTCCGGTTCGGGCTGGACCCGGTTCCGGACGAAGTCGACGATCAGCCGGTAGGCCGATTCGCGGGCGCGCTCGGTCATCGGGTTGTTGGTGTTGGTGTTCGAGGTCAGGGTGGCGGCGACGTCGAAGATGCTCTTCTCGATGCGACGCCCGGGAAACCAGATCCCGTGGATCGCCCGTCGCGGTGCCACCTCGTACACCGAACGCCACTCGGTGTGGCTGCTCTTGTCGGCGGTCGCCAGCCGGTAGAGGAAGTGTTGGTCCTCGACCGCCGGTTCGGGCGCGAAGAAGCGCCAGTTGGGAATGAAAATCCCAGTCTTGTCGAATTTGCGAAGCTTGTCGTAGCTGCGGTCGGGGTGCTGGGAGATCACGCTGGCGACGAACCAGGACGACAGGGCGCCCAAGAGGACAGCTTCCCTGGCCTTGAGCATGGTCAGGCCACCTTTCCCACGGAGTCGGCCCGGAGGGGTCCGCCGGTCCACCTGTCCACGATCGCCGTGACCTGCTTGGCGACGTCCGCGCAGTGCTCCGGGTCGTGCAGGAGCGACAGGTGGCTGGAGCCCTCGACGGTGGTGATCTCGCCGCCGGTGCCCGCCTCGACGTACTCCTCGTACAGTTGGAACTGTTCGGGTAGGTGCTCGCGGGTCTCGCCGGCCGCGATCACGCTGACCGGCACCTGCACCTTCTCGATCGGGCGGCCCCCGTCGAGCATGAACGGGTACACGTACGACCACTCCCGGCGGCTGGTGCGCCAGGTCGAGGCGGCCGACAGCTCCCAGCGCAGCTGCTGCCGGTACGGGCTGTGTTGCGCGAAGGCGAGGATGCCCCGCTTGTCGAGCAGTGCGCCACCGCCCAGCAGCATCGTCGTCGACGCCAGCACGAGGGTGGAGTCGAGCTGGGTGGCTCCGGCCCGCTGCGACCGGCTCAGCTGGAGCTGCCGTGGGTGCATCGGGTCGAGCAGGATGATCCCGGCGGTCCGCTCGGCTGCTTCTCGGGCGGCCCGCTGCACGAGGTAACCGCCGAGCGAATGTCCGACCAGGACGGTCGGACCCTCGGTCATGACGGTCAGCACCTCGACCAGGTCGGTGACGCTCTCCGCGATGCAGTACCGCTCGTTGTTTCGACGCAGGGAGTTGCGGTACCCGGCCCGGTCGTAGATGACCACGGTCGCGGTGGGGTCGAGGTGGTCGAGCAGTTGCCGCCACGCCATCGCGCTGGTGATGTGCCCGGCTTCGAGCAGCATGGTCGGCCCGCCCGGCAGCCCCGGGCGTCGGTAGCAGGCGAGGATGTTGCCGGTCGGGCTGACGACCCGCTCCCGCTCCAACTCCGGCGGGTCGGCCTTGGCCCGCAGGCTGCAGTAGATCTGGTGACCGACGCCGGCGACGCCGAGGGCGCCCACCAGCAGCCCGGTCACCTTACCGAGACTCGTCATGACTGCCCCGTTCCTTTCGCCAGTGCCCGGACGGAGGGGTAGGTGGCCACGAACGCCCAGGCGAAGCGGGACAGCCCCATCAGTCGGGCGTTCGCCAGGTGGAACGAACCCATGGCGAGCAGGCCGAGATCGATGTGGCGCCCGTTCTTGAGCAGGAGTAGCGGGAACCCGCACTCCAGGGCCAACACCGCATGGCAGAGCAGGCGCGAGGCGGCCGGCCACTTCGACAGGAGCTGGAAGAACTGCTCGTCGCCGTACGTCTGGGTTCGCATGATCTTGATGAGGGCGTCGCCGCTGCGCCAGCGGTGCCCCGGCAGCTTGGCGAGGCCGGAGGCGCCGTAGGCGAGCACCGCCTGGGCGCCGATGAAGTCACTGGCGATCTTGCGGCTGCGGTCGGTGCCGCCGAGTCGGCCCAGCGCCGCCGCGGTCTGCACCAGGAACGACACCTGGTCGGAGCCGTCCGTGCCGAAGAAGTGTCGTGGGTAGACGACCAGTTGCGAGGCCGAGAGGTACGCGTTGCACGCCATCCGGACGCGGTTGTCGCCGACCGGTGAGATGAGGACGGCGGCAGCCGCCGCGCGGGAGGCGTGGATGGCCTGGGTGACTGGCTCACGGGCGACGAGGTCCATCAGCTTCTGGACACGGCGCGACTTGAGTGGGAACTGGTCGCGGGTGTACTCCCAGTTGTTGAGCCCGCCCGGCTGGCGATCGACGGAGCGGGCCATGTATTCGAGACTGCTCAGCAGGTGGGTGACGGCGCTCAGCCTCTCGGCACTGCTGAGAGGCTGAGCGCCGACCTGCTCGGCAGCCCGTCGGAGACGGTTCTGCAGCTTCACGTCGGGGACCCAAACTTTCGGCTAGCTGTTGGCGGTCTTGGCGATTGCGGCGCCGGCCGCCGCGCCGGCCACGGCCCACGCCGCGATCTGCGCACCGGCCTTGAAGGCCACGACGAATGCCGCAGGCGTCGCCATGACCGGCATGATCGCCTGGCTACCGGCCACGGCCTGGCAGGCGTTCACCTTGCTCAGCATGATGTTCGTGCAGGTCACTGGTTCGTCACCTCGTACGCGACGTAGGCCGCACCGGTCACCATGCCGGCGCCGGCCGCGAAGCCGAGCGCCTTGGCGGCACCGGCCGCGATGGCCGGGGTTGTCGGGCAGGCGATGGTGAAGGTGGCCATGATCGGCGCTGCGGCACCCTCGGTCGGCGTCAGCGGCACGTAGCCCGCCAGCGCCGGGTTGCTGTTGACCTTGTCGAGAAGCATGGATTTCCTTTCCAGGGTGTTTGGGAACAACTGCGTGAAAGCGTTGACGACCATGCGCTAGGGCCTGGTTCGCCGTAACGGGAAATCGCGGGATCAAGCCGTTTTCGACTGACCATAGTGGCGGAAGTTTGGGTCCCTGACGCCTTCCCGTCCTTCCCCGTCGGAGCCGAAGAGTGCCGATTGATTGATGACTCAGGTATCAACCGGTGCCCTCGTGCTTTTCGGTTATAGCAGCGATCCGTGGGAATCCGTCACCATGGATTTTGAACCCCGTATGTCCGCTTTGGACACGCCAAAGTCACGATGAGTATGACGATCGGGGAAATCTGCTGCACGTAGAGTCACTTTTGAGGGTCGGTGAGGGTGCTGTGTTACCTAAACGTTATCCGGCTTCCGGCTGCCCGAATGGGGGCAGCTCAAGAAAACCTCAAGAAGCAGCCTTGTCGCCGGATGGCTCTGCCGGCCCTTCTAGGCTGAGGTGTCGGCTCGATGTGCGGAGTCGCGCTCCCGCATTTCCCGGCGCGGTCAAGAATTGCTTCCGCTGACCGCTTCCGCAGGCTTTTCCGTCGCCGGGTGCACTCGTCACCCAGCCCCGGGGGCAGGCCGCAGATCACGATGGAGATGGACGGCCGGGCGGTGGACCGACCGGGCGGTATTGGTCAGTGCGAGGACGCCGGTGCGGTTCTGTGGGTCGAACGCGAGGTACGCGGAGTACCCGCCCGTGGTGCCGCTGTGCCAGAACTCCCGCGGACCGTCGGTGGTCAGGTCCTGCCGGTGGCTCAGCCAGCCCAGGTGGACCGCCCGCGACCCGTCGACACGGTGCTCGATCCGTTGGCAGAGCGCGGTTGCCTCGGCCAGCTCGCCCCCGTCACGCAAATGGGCGCGGAGCAGCAGCGCCAGATCACCGGCGGTCGAGCAGAGCCCACCCGCGCCGACCAGGGCGGCGAGGTTCCACCGGGGGGTGGGTCGCCGCCGGGCGCTGTGGCCCTGCGCGAGCCGGTCGGCGTCGACGGTCACGCCGGTGTCGTCGAGCGCCAGGGGGCGGCAGACGGCATCCGTCACGAGGGTCTCGTAGGTCGTGCCCACCCGACGGGCGAGAGCCAGCCCCAGCAGACCCATGCCGAGGTTCGAGTACCGGAAGCGGCGGCCCGGCCGGCTCCGCAGCCGGGTTCTCGCGAGGCCGGCCAGTAGCCGATCCGTCGTGCAATCCCGGTACGGGTCCGGGTGGCCGGGATGCGTCAGGGCGCGGCGCAGCAAGCCGGCCGGCAGTCGCGGCAGCCCCGCGGTGTGGGTGGCGAGGTGGCCCAGAGTGATCTCCGCGCCGGCCCAGGTCGGCACCGACGCACCTGGCGGAAGCAGGTCCCGCAGCGGCTCGTCCAGGCTGACCGTGCCGGCGAGCGACAGGCGCGCGAGGGCGAGCGCGGTGAAGATCTTGGTGATCGACCCGATCTCGAACACGGTGCTCGCGTCGGGAACCGTCGGGGCCGGGCCGCCAGTGCTGCCCGCGCCGTGGACCACCACGCGGTCGGCCGTGACCGCGGCGGCGACCGCACCCACCCCGCGCCTCGTCAGCCGCTCGGCGGTCCGTCGGACGAGGAGATCCAGCTCGGTCATCCGTCCATCATCGATTCCTCAAGAAGCCCTCAAGACACGACCGGTGTCGCGCCACAGGTGATCGAGCGGTGCAGATACTGGCCCGAGATTCCAGGGCGGCCGCCCACCCCAGATCCCTTCACGACACCCCGAGGGTAGCTGTCGGTGATCAGTGCGCCCGGTGGTTGACCGGGGCGCATCGGCGCGGTCTCGGAGGCAGACCTTGCGACAGGAGGAACCATGCAGAAGTTTCCTACCGGCCTGGTGACGGCCATCGCCACGCTCTCCCTGATGGGCGTCGCCGCCCCGGCCGCGGCGGATCCGGCCCAGGCCGCCGCGGCGCCGACCGTGGTGCCGTGGTCGGCATCGCACGGCGACGCCACCGCGAGCGGTCGACGCTGGCTGGAGACGCGCAGCGGTCAGTTCATTCCCGACGTGGTGGTCGAGGGACAGCTGGAGACGACCGGTGCCGGTTGCCACGCGGTCTGGGTGCAGTGGCGGCGTGACTTCTTCCCGTTCCCCTGGACCCAGGTCGCCAGCCGGTGCGGTGCCGGGACCACCCCGGTGACCACCCGCTTCTACGGCTACCTTCCGACGGTGACCGGCCAGCTCAAGGTCTGCCGAGGCCAGGCCGATCAGCAGGACTGTGGGCCGTCCACGTCGCTGACCAGCTGGCCGGTGACCCAGCCGTAGCGGTGACCGGCCCGAGGCCGTACTCGCGGAGGGCGAACATGCCGGCCACTCACTATCGTGGGCCGCCATGGGGGAGTCGGCGGAGCCGGTGGGCGAGGTGCACGTTCTCGGTCAGTCGCGGGTCTGGCCCGCCATCGCGATACCGGCCGTGGTCCTGGTGGTGATGATCGTTGTTGGGGTGCTCTTCGACCTGGTCAACTGGACCGTCCTGATGTTTGGCGCCGCCTCGATCATCGTCGCCTTCATGCGCCTGCGAAATGCGGTGTTCGCTGATGACGTGGGGCTGCTGGTCCGCGATCGGTCAGGCTTACGGCGTTCGTACGCCTGGGAGGAGATCGAGCGCATGGGCTGGGTGGATATGGGGATGTGGGGGAGTTCCCTGGCGGTCAACCCTCGCGGCGGTCCCTATGACGTGCCGGGGCCCAACGTGTCCACCAATGTGGGGCGCATCTGGCGTCCCGGCCGTCGACGCGGCGTGGATCCCCTGCCCGAGCTGCTCGAGACCCATGGCATCAAGGGATTGTTCGATCAGTGAGCCGTTGACCAGGCGCACCGATCACTGACGGCTGATGTGCGGCGCCTGCCAGCCCCTGCGCCCGCAGCCTGCCCGCCCCGGCATGATCGCGCTCGATCCATGTTGTAGTGGTGTCGCACGCGTCGGGAGGCCACTCGATCCAGGATCGAGCACGATCATGCGGGCAGCGGGCAGCGCTCAGCGGTTTGCCCGTTCGATACCTCGCCGGACGAGGCCGCTGATGCCGGGGAGGGTGATCGCCCGGATGGTCAGATCACTCATCCAGACGTGGAATCGGCTGGGCGGCGCGTACTGGGCCATTCCCCGGCGGGCGAGTGCCTGTCGTTTGCTGACCTCCGGGCGTAGTCCGGTCTCCCACTCGGCAAGTGCGGCCGGGAGGTCGTCGGCGTGGCGCCGCAGGGCGGCGCCGAGGTGGTCGGCGCCGGCCAGTGCGAGGGCCGCGCCGTGTCCGGCGAAGAGCGTCACGCACCACGCCGCGTCTCCGAGCAGCACGACGCGGCCGGTGCTCCAACGCGGCATGACCACCTGGCTGATGGCGTCGAAGTAGGCGCTGGCCGGGTCATTCTCCAGGTGGTCGATCGCGTCGGGCACGCCACCCGACAGATCTCCGAACACGGCCCGGAGCGCGTCGACCGGCCCGCGCCTCAGGTCGGCGGCGGGATCCCCGCTGCGCCAGGTGAAGAACGCCGACGACCGCTCCGGGCCCAGGTTGACGATCGCCGCGGTGCGGCCCGGGCCGATGTACGTGGTGGCCGAAGACTCGGGCACGCCAGGCACCGGGTGGGTCAGGGGGAAGGCAGCCACGAGGTACGGGAGCTCCACCCGGAAGTCGGGGCCGAACACGGCGGTGCGGGTGGCCGAGTGCACCCCGTCGGCACCGACCAGCAGGTCGGCCTGCTCGATGGTGCCGTCGCTCAACTCCACGCGTACGTGATCGGTGTCCTGGTCGACGGAGGTGACGGTGGTGCCGAAGCGGATGTCGACCCGGTCTCGCACCGCTTCGAAGAGGCTGGCTTCCAAGTCGCCGCGGAACACCGAGAGGGCGCGCGTGCCGAGTGCGGCCTCGGCGATGGCGGATGGCACGGTGAACTTGGGTCGTCCGTCGGCGTGGACCAGCACTGTGGTGAACAGCCCCAGGTCGGCGGCGGACAGCGCGGGGAGCAGGCCGAGGCGCTCGGCGGCGTCGTAGCCCGGACCGATCAGGTTCACCAGGTAGCCGCTGCTGCGCCGGGCCGGGGCGCGTTCGGCCACGATGACCTGCCACCCGTCCTGGTGGAGGCGTAGGGCTGTGGCCAGCCCGGCTATCCCCGCTCCCACGATCACCGCACGTTTCATCCCGCACCTCGCCACCTAGAATGAGCATCTGCTCAAACTAGTATGAGCGACTGTTCATACCGGCGCAAACGGCGGCGGCGGAACCGCCTAGACTTCAGGAATGCCGCGCGGAGTCGCCATCCCAGCGCTCAGACAGCAGCTCTTCGCTGCCGTCGAGCGGTTGATCGTGGAGGAGGGGCCGAGCCGGCTCACCGGCCGGGCCGTCACGCGCGAGGCCGGCGTCGCGACCGGCCTGCTCTACGCGCACTTCGCGAACTTCGACGACTTCCTGACCGGGTTCGCGGTCGACCGTGTCTTCCACATCTCCGGCGAGGTGGCCGGGCTGCCGGAGCGGGCCGGGTCCGGCACGGTCGCCGACAACCTGCGCCAGGCCGTCCTGGCGACACCGCTGGGCACGCTGACGGCATTGACCCGGCTGACCGCGTTCCGGCCAGAGTTGACGGCGAACGTCGAGGCGGTCCTGGGCACCGGGATGTCGGGGCTGCGGGGTGTCGAACGTGCGGTCGCCGGCTACCTGGCCGCCGAGCAGAGCCGTGGGCGCGTGCCGGCCGGCGTCGACACCGAGGCACTGGCCCTGGCGGTGGTCGGCGTGCTGCATCACGTCGCGCTGACCGGCCACACCGATTCGACAGCGGAGCACCGGATCCAGCGGGTGATCGGCGCGCTCACCGCCGGTTTCCCCGCCGCCGCACCCTTCTGACCGCCCCATGGCGGATCCACCTGGATAGCGGGGTGCGGTCGATCAGCCGCAGGAGTGGGCACAGGTCAGCCGGTGAAGGGCTCGGGTCCGAGGCGGCCCCAGGCCACGAACGCGGCCATCGCGAGGTAGACCAGATTCAGCACGATGAACCTCGCCTCGCCGTGGCGCAGGTGGGTGATCATCGCGCCGACCATCAGCAGGATCCAGCAGACGGCGGTGACCGGCACCAGCACCGGTGCGATGTCGAGCACGGCGGGCAGGATCAGGCCAACCGCGGCCAGGAGCTCAAGGACGCCGAGGGTCTTGACGAAGCCCACGCTGGCGTCGCCGGTCCACCCGCCGCCGTTGGCGGTGGCCAACTTCTCCTTGGGTACGAACGTCTTGGTGATGCCGCCGGTCAGGGCGACTGCGGCCAGCAGTCCGGCCGCGATCCACAGTGCCAGGTTCATGAGTCTTCCATTTCGTGTCGGGGTCGCCCACCAGACACCGCCGGCCCGCTCGCCGTGACGGCTCGGCACACGTGACGTGGCGCACGGGGGCTCGGCGTCACAAAAGGCGGGGGAGTGGTGTCCTGTGGGCGACGCGGACGTGACCGACGAGACTGGAGAACGCATGGATGCTGGAGCGGACGCCGCTGTCGACGCGTTCGTCACCCACCGGAACCTGCTCTTCACCGTCGCCTACGAGATGCTGGGCTCGGCCGCCGACGCCGAGGACGTACTCCAGGAGACCTGGCTGCGGTGGGCGGACGCTGATCTCTCGACGGTGCGGGACCAGCGCGCGTACCTGGTCCGGATCACCACCCGCCAGTCGCTCAACCGGCTGCGTGCGGTCGGTCGGCGCAGGGAGTCCTACGTCGGCTCCTGGTTACCCGAGCCGTTGTTGACCGCACCCGACGTCGCCGACGACGTCGAACTCGCCGAGAGCGTCTCGATGGCGATGCTGCTGGTGCTGGAGACGCTGGCGCCGACCGAGCGGGCGGTGTTCGTACTCCGTGAGGTGTTCGACCTTGGATACGACGAGATCGCCGAGGCGGTCGACAAGAGTTCCGCCGCGGTCCGTCAGATCGCCCACCGGGCGCGGGCGCATGTCGCCGCGCGGCGGCCCCGCGGGATGGTCTCGCCGGCCGAAACCCGACGTGCGCTCACCGCGTTTCGGCTGGCGGTCGAGACCGGCGACGTGCAGGGCCTGCTCGACGTCCTCGCGCCGGATGTCGTGCTCCTCGGCGATGGCGGCGGGATCAAGCAGGCCGTGCTGCGGCCTGTCGCCGGGGCCGACAAGGTGGCCCGCCTGCTGTGCAGCACACACGGCAGGACCGCGACCATGTCGCTGCACCCCGCCCAGGTCAACGGTCACCCGGCGCTGGTTCTGCGGCTCGACGGCGCGGTCGACACGGTCCTCGCGCTGCGTATCGACGACGGTCTCATCAGCGGGGTCTACGCCGTGCGCAACCCCGAGAAGTTGTCACACATGCGGAGCGAAACGGCCCTGCGCCGCTGATCGACCGCCTGCTTCTGCGCTTCCTCGCCCGGCTGGGGCTGGCCTGGTGGCGGGACAACCCTGCCGCAGGGAGCAGTCCTGCGGATCTAGAAGGGGGGCGTGGGCGTCTCCGTCGACCGGTGGCGGGAGCGTCGCGTGTCCGCTCCGGCGACGCCGAGCAGCACCACGGCGGCAACCGCGCCGGCGGTGAGCGGCTGGAGGTGTAGTGCAACCGGCGTGAGCAGGCCGAGGGCGAGCAGGCCAGCAATCCGACTCCTGGAGACCCGGCCGAAGACCTGGTATTCGAGGGTGGATCGCCCGGCGAGGAAGAGCCCGGGGCCGCCGAAGATGGCGATGAGCCAGGCCGCCGGGAGGTGCCCGAGCGGTTCGGTGATGAACAGTTCGAAGCCGACGCCGGTCAGCACCACCCCCGCGACCATGGCCGTGTGGGCGAACGCCATGTCGGTCGCGAGTCGGGCGGCGTCCCGGGCGCGGCCGATGGCCGCATCCAGCACCCTCCCCGCGATGTGGAAGTAGATCCGCCAGAGCAGGACGGTGGTCGTCAGGGCAAGAAGGAAGCCGCCCGTCTGGTCGGCATGAAACCCGCTACCGCTGTACGCCACCCCGATGACGAAGACCGCCTCACCGATCGCGATGAGGAAGAACTGTTGGTACCGCTCGGCGAGGTGCTCGGCCGCGATCATTTGGCCACCGATCCGCTGCGCGCCGATGCGCGGAGTCGGCCAGCCGAGGAAAAATCCGGCGTAGTCGATCAGCGCTGCGAGGGTCCAGAGCGTCCCGCGGACCGTGCCCGTGCTGGCCAGGCCGCCGATGATCCAGAGCGGCGCGCTCAGACCGAACCAGACCAGGACCCGGGTGGTTTGTCGAGGGTCGGGTCGGCCGTGCCCGGCGATGTGGAAGTAGACCACCCGGCCGATCTGGAGGCTGACGTAGGTGACGGCGAAGAGACCGGCCCGGGCCCCGAAGCCGTCGGGCACCGCGACGGCCATCGTCATGGCGCCGATCATCGTTATCACGATGACGGTCTGGACGATCGGCGCTTCCGGGTCCAGCCAGCTGGTGGACCAGACGGTCAACGACCAGACCGCCCACAGGGCCAGGAACAGCAGCAGGGCCTGACCGAGCCCCGCGTACACGCCGCGTTGACCGTCGGTGAAGTCGACGATCACCCGCGCCGAGATCCGGGTGAGGGCGAAGACGAAGACCAGATCGAGGAAGAGCTCCAGGAACGTCGCCCGCTGGAAGCTGGCCTCGCTGCGCACCAGTCGTCCGGCGTGGTTCTCGCTCATCGGCTCGCCACGCGCCGGTGTCGCCGAACGAGCACGTGCCCTCCCGTCGCGGTGATCTCCTCGCCTAACGAGCCAGGGGCCGGCTGTGGCACGTGGGGGAGGGGTCAGGCCCACCACAACAGTCACCAATCCGTCACCCGGCCGCTACGGCCGGTGTACGCCCTTACGCTCGTGGGCGTGCCCGGACCTGCCGAGAAGGCCACTGAACAGGACCGGCGTGACCTCCTCGTCACGGTCGCGCGAGAGTTGGCCGAGACGGAGGGCTGGGCGGGTGTGACCACCCGGCGGCTCGCCGAACGCACCGAGATCGACATGGGTGACATCTACCGGCACTTCGCCGACCTGGAGGCGCTGATCGCCGCCGTCGCGGTGTGCGCCTTCGCCGACCTGGCCGCCGATCTCGCCGAGGCGCACGCGGAGACCGCCGGCAGCCCCGAGGGGGTCTGGCCGGCGGTCGCGACCGCGTACCTCGACTTCGCGTACACGAATCCCGAGGTCTATGACGCGATGCTCGCGCTGACCCCCGACCTGGCCCTCGGCGTGGATGGTGTGCCGGCCGCGCCGCGGGCGGTCTTCGCCGAGCTGCGGGCGGCCCTGACCCCACTGGCCGAGGGCCGGGACCCGGACACCCTCGCCGAGGTGGGCTGGAGCCTGTTGCACGGCGTGGTGATGCTCACCCGTGGTGGCCGGCTCCGACCCGAGGGGCAGGAGGAACGCGAGGCTCTGATCGCGCAACGGTTGTTGCGGTGGCCCGTGACCACGCCGCCGCCGACGCCCCCGATCGTGGTCAGTTGAGGGGCTCGCGGTCGGCCGGGCCCTTGTCGGTGAACCGGAACGTGGTGTTCAGCGGGGCGTTGCCCAACTCCTTGAGGACCAGGCCGTTGCCGGGAAGGTGCTGGAGGAAACGGGTCTCGCTGCCGATCGCGTACGTGCCGTTGCCCTTGGCGATGATGGTGAACCGCTGGATCGGGTCGTCCTGGTCGCAGACGACGGACTCGATGGTCAGTTCGGGCTCGATGTCCAGGCCGTTGACCTGCCAGCAGGAGGGGTCGTCGTTGGCGGGGTGGCCGTCCTTCACGCCGAATGCCCTGATCACGTACCGGTCGCCGCCGATCGGCGTCGGTACGAACAGGACGCGACCGCCGGTGTCACCGCCCTCCTCGAGCCGTCCGCCGAGCTCCAGCGCCTTTCCCGAACCCTGCACCCGGGTGATCGTGACCTCGCGCTTGCCGGAGAGCAGCGGGTCGGCCGCAGCCGCCGACGACGTGGCCGGTGCCCCCGCGGTGGGCGTCGGCGCGCCTGTCACCGTGCCTGACGGCGTCGGCGTGCCCGCCGCGGTGCCCGGCGCCCTGTCGGCACCGCCCTGGCACCCCACCAGCGCGCTGGCGCAGGCCAGCATCGCCGCGCCGGTGACCCACTTCATGGTGACCATGCCGTACTCCTCAAGAGCCGTCCCGAGCGGTTCACGGAAAATCGGGAAGATCTGAAATCTGTCCGCGCCTATCCTGGCCCTCGGCTTAGCGGGCTCTGGGCGCGGGGAGGCGATGGCATGACGGTCGGCGTGGCGGCGCGGCGGCAGGCACAGGTGTTGATCTTCGATGCGGACGACACGTTGTGGGAGAACAACGTCGTCTTCGAGCGGGTGATCGACGACTTCCTGGGCTGGCTGGACCACCCCACCCTGGACCGGGCCGAGCTGCGGGCCGTCCTCGACGACATCGAGCGGGCCAACGCGGTGGCGCACGGGTACGGCAGCAAGGTCTTCCTGCGCAGCCTGGCGGAGTGCCTGGAGCGGCTGCGCGAGCGGCCGGCCACCGACTCCGAACGTCAGGAGATCGACCGGCTGGCGGTGGCCCTCGTCGAGCACCAGGTGGAGCTGATGCCCGGGGTGGCCGACGCGCTCGACGAGCTGGCCGGCCGGCACGAGCTGCTGCTGCTGACCAAGGGTGACCAGGAGGAGCAGCAGCGCAAGCTGGACGCCTGCGGCCTGCTGCACCACTTCGGGGCCGCGCACATCGTCGCCGAGAAGAACGTCGACACGTACCGGTGGCTCACTCGGGAGCACGGCTTCGCGCCGGCCGGCGCGTGGATGATCGGCAACTCCCCGAAGTCCGACATCCTGCCGGCGCGGGCGGCCGGGTTGAACGCGGTGTTCATTCCGAACGCGAACACCTGGGTGCTGGAGGAGGACGAGCTGGACCCGACCGACGACGGGGTGCTGCGGCTCGCCGCGTTCCGGGACCTGCTGCGGCACTTCTGACCGTCTCGAAGGCAAACAGCGTCGGCGATCATGGTGGCGTTACGCCGAGATGCCTGTTTTTCACAGTGGCATCAGTCCTGCCTCCGGCAGCCCGACGCGGCTTGTCCGGCCGACCGGAGCCCGCCTAGCCTGGTCCGGCGCTCACGGCCTTTCGGGGTGTGTCGGGGCGCGTCGGCGTTCGGCGGGCGAGCACCGTGGAGCTGAGTGCTGACGGAGTGGCTGGCCCACCCCGTTCTCGCGCGTGGCGTCGTGCCACGCCCGCGCGGCGGGGTGCCGAAGCTGTCCGCTCCCCTGTCGGACGGCCGAGGGTCAGGGCCGGGTAGTTGCGGACCCGGCCCTGACCCGGCCGGCGAATCGCTCAACCGGGCCGAGCGGGGCAGACCGCGCGGCCGATCGACTGTCAGGATGGCGGCATGAAGCGCAGATCTCTCCTGCTCGGTACGGCGGCAGGCCTGGCCGCCCCGGCCGTGCTCAGCCCGGCCGCGCCGGCACTCGGCGCGAGCGGGCCGCTGCGGCCGGCCTGGGGCACCGCCCCGGTGCCCGGCGCCCGGTCGTCGCTGCCGCTCCACAACCGCGCCAGTGAGCTGCGGACGCTGCCGGCGGAGACCAAGCAAGTGATCATCGTGGGCGCCACCAGCTACACCACCACCTACGCGACGCTGGAGGCGTACGTGCGGGTGCGCAACGGCTGGCAGCCGGCCGCGGCGAAGTTGCCCGCCCGGATCGGCTCGAAGGGCTTCAGCGACAACCACGTGGAGGGTGTGCCGACCACGCCGACGGGGGTCTACTCGATCGGCCCCACCATGTACGGCATCGCCGCCAACCCGGGCGTTCGGTTCCCCTACCACCGGCTGGTCAGCGGTGACTGGTGGAACGAGAATCCGTCGTCCGCGCTGTACAACACCTTCCAGCACAGTGCGACCAACCCGGGCGGGGCCAGCGAGGCACTGTGGCAGGAGGTTCCCGCGTACACGCATTTCGCGGTGATCACCTACAACATGCCGCCGAACGTGTCGAAGCCGGTGCCGAACGCGGGCAGCGGGATCTTCCTGCACCAGTTCAGCACCAGCGCCGGCAACGCCACCGCTGGCTGCGTCTCCCTCGCACACGACCACCTGGTCGACGTGCTCAACTGGCTGGACCCGGCACTGTCACCACGCATCGTGCTCAGCCCGTACGCCCAGCTCAGCCGATACTGAGAAGCGCCGCGGCTCAGTCGGCCTCACGCCGGACGATCGCCACCGCCACCCGGCAGAACTCGTCCATGTCCGGGTTGAACCCGGCCGCGATGTCGGGGTGCAACCCGGAGCGGGTCTCCTCCAACAGTCGCTGGCAGACCTGCTCGACCGGTTCGCCCGCGTAGTCGCCGCGGACCCGGTCGGTGGCCGCCTGAAGCGCCGAGGTCAGCTGCTCCTCCAGCGGGCCGCGCAGCTTCTGCTGCACAGGATCGAGCCCGCGGGGGTCGAGCGTGACATGTGGCTCCGACATCGGTGCTCCCTTCGTCGGCGTCCGCGATACCCCACCGCGGACGTCGGTCAAACCCCGGTCGGTACGGCGGCGACCCGCACCTGGTACGAGAAGTCCTCCGCCGGCTCCTCGTGGTACGACAACCGGCGGATCTGCCGGTCGTCGTCGTACAAAGCGACGTCCACAAGGACGCCGAGGTGGGCGAGCCCGATGCTCGACACCCGCTTCTTGTCCTGCAACACCGCGCAGATGCCGCCGAGCAGGGTACTGGCGTCGGACGTCCGGTGCCCGGGCGGGCAGCGCAACACCAGGTCCACCTCGATCGGCCCGGGCAACGGCGTCCAGCCGGTGCGCTGAGCCGCGGCGAGGGCGGCCTGGAGCAGGGTGCGGACCCTCGTCGCCTGCCGATGCCCGGCGGCGAAGATGGACAACGCTTCGGTCTTGACCGGTGGCAGGCCGCTCACCTCGAACGTCAGGGCGAGAGCGCGGGTGTCCTGCACGACGGCACCTCCTCGTTGGGACGATCCTGCCGAACCGGGGGAGCGGCGGTGGGTCGTTCCCGCGATTACCAACCGGTCGGGCAGGTGTGGGTCGGCCGGAGGCGTGTCGACGGCGGCGGCGAACGCGCCGGCTACGGCGCTAGGAAAACGCTAGCCGACGACGCCCGCGCTGGGTAGTCGGTCGTTCACCCGGTGGGGCGTGGTGCGAAGGCGCAGAACTCGTTGCCCTCGGGGTCGGCCAGCACCCACCACCAGTGCGCCTCGTCGAGCGGCTCCCGCAGCAGCGTCGCGCCCGCCGCGATCAGCGCCATCGGCTCCGGGTCGACCAGGTCGACGTCCCAGTGCAGCCGGTTCTTGACCGTCTTGGGTTCGGGCACCGCGGCGAACACCCAGTAGTCCCAGGGGAACCCGGACGCGCCGACCACCGACGCGTGGGCCGGCTCGTGCTCGACGGTGCCGCCGACCACCCCGGCCCACCAGGTCGCCTGCGCCGCCGGGTCGGCCGAGTCGACGACCAGCTCGAACGGGCCGGGCCGGGTGCCGTCGCGGGCCGGGAACGCGCAGAACTCGTTGCCCTCCGGGTCGTCGAGCACCCACCAGGTGGCGTCGCCGGCCGGCTCGCGGACCAGTCGGGCGCCGTCCGCGAGCAACCCCGCCGGGTCCGCGCCGGCCATCCGCAGATCCAGGTGTACGCGGGTCTTGCCGACCCGAGGCTCCGGCACCTTGTTCACCCAGATCGACTCGGCGTTCGAGCGCGCCGAGCGCGGGTCCACCCGAGTGTCGTCGTCACCGGCATCGGCCACGTCACCGTCGAGCATCCGGGCCCAGAAGGCACCCAGCGCGAGCGGGTCGGTGGCGTCCAGACAGAGGTCCTTGAAGCGCGCGATCATGCTTCCAGCATGCCCGGTCCGAGCTGGACGCCCGTGGAACAAGCGCCGCGTGGCGGAGTCAGTGCCGCTCGACGCCTCGTCGATCATGGAGTTGTGGTGGGTGACAAAGTCCGCGATCATCCCAAACCAGGCACCATA
This sequence comes from Micromonospora sp. NPDC050784, assembly GCF_044456765.1. Taxonomy (NCBI): domain Bacteria; kingdom Bacillati; phylum Actinomycetota; class Actinomycetes; order Micromonosporales; family Micromonosporaceae; genus Micromonospora; species Micromonospora sp. NPDC050784. Next base: position 127,893 of record NZ_JBITGG010000018.1, read on the forward strand.
ACCCCATGATCGACCCGACCCGGCCGCGATCGTTGGGCTGCTCCGGGTTCGCGTTCAGTGCTGCTTGGCGTACTCGATGAAGGACTTCCAGGCCGTCGGGTCGACGTGCAGGGTGCCGCCGTCGCGGTCCTTGGTGTCGCGCACCAGCACCACGCTCGGCAGGTTGTCGGCGACCTCGACGCAGGAGCCGCCGTTGCCGCCGGACCGGCTCGACTTCCGCCACTGTGGGGTCAGCATGCCCATGACTTCGCCACTTCCTTGATCAGCTCGGTTGACTGCCGGCGGCTTCGGGACCTGTCAGGCTAGATCTTGGACAGTTTCCGTTCTGCCCGAACGGAAACTGTCCAAGATCTCCAGTTTCGGGATTGATCGTCTTTGGTCACTACTCTTCATCGAAGGGCCGATCGTGGGCGAGGTTCGAGGTCTGGCCGGTCAGGGCATATCGCTGCCGGAGAACACCCGGGGTAGGGCATCTTCTCCGAGTTTATGTTCAGTGCTGCTTGGTGTAGCTGACGCGTGGTTCATTTCGGGAAGTGGATCAGCGGCACCCCGTCGGACCAGCCGGGGCCCTCGCCGGTGAGGACCGCGGTCCCAGTTCCTGATCGACTCCGCTTCCGGAAAGGCGAGGGCTTCCCGGCGCGGTGATGGCGCGACTTCCAGGAAACCGTGTCGATCATGGGCGCTGTTGGGGCGGCCGGTTCAGGAAGCCGGGTCGATCATGCGCGCGGCGTCGGTGCAGGGCGCAGGCGGCCGGTCGGTGCTCGCGGCTCCCGTTGTGACAGCCAGGTTTCGTGGCTTCGCGGGTGGGGCAGAGTAGCCGCTACAGAGCATCCGGGCCGGAGTTTCCGCAGCTCGCCGGCTCGGAATCGTCTCGCCGTGCGCCGGGGCACGGATGCCCTCCCCGGTCTTTCGCCGAGGAGAGGGGGAGGGCGATGACGGACCCCGAAACGGCTCGACACCGACGCCGGCCGGTTGTTCGGCTGGGGGCGGCGGCTGCCGCGCTGGCACTCGTCGCGCCGCTGGCCGCGTGCGGCGCGGACGACGCCGGCGGCCCACCGACGATCAACCTGTACTACCCGCCTGAACAGAACCTGCAGAAGGTCGTCGACGACTGCAACGCGCAGGCCCAGGGACGGTACGAGATCGCCTACCGGGTGCTGCCCCGGCAGGCCGACGACCAGCGGGTGCAGATGGTGCGCCGGTTGGCCGCCGAGGACAGCGGGATGGACGTGCTCGGCCTGGACGTCACCTGGACCCAGGAGTTCGCCAGCGCCGACTGGATCCGTGAGTGGACCGGCCAGGACAAGGCCGAGGTCGAGCAGGGCACCCTCGCCGGACCGTTGGACACCGCCCGCTACGAGGACAAGCTGTACGCGGCGCCGAAGAACACAAACGTCCAGTTGCTCTGGTACCGCAAGGACCTGGTGCCGCAGCCGCCGACCACCTGGGACCAGATGATCAGCGCGGCCCAGCAGCTCAAGGACCAGGGCAAGCCGTACCAGGTGCTCACCATGGGCGCCCAGTACGAGGGTCTGGTCGTCCTCTACAACACCCTGGCCGAGAGCGCCGGGGGGAAGATCCTCAACGACGAGGGTACGAAGTCCGTCATGGACGAGGGCACGGTCCGGGCGTTGGAGCAGCTGAAGAAGTTCGCCACGTCGGGCGTGACCTCGCCGTCGTTCAGCAACGCCACCGAGGACCCGGTTCGGCTGGAGTTCCAGTCCGGTTCCGGCGCGTTCCAGGTGAACTGGCCGTTCGTCTACCCGGCCCTTCAGGAGGCGAACCCGGAGCTGGCCAAGCAGGTCGGCTGGGCTCGGATCCCCGGCATCGACGGGGGCACCCCCAGCAAGGTCACCATCGGCGGGGTCAACCTGGCGGTCAGCTCCTACTCGAAGCACCCGGAGCAGTCCTTCGAGGCGGCCCGGTGCATCCGCAGCGCCGAGCACCAGAAGTTCTCCGCCATCAACGACGGCGTGCCACCGACCATCGAGGCGGTCTTCGACGACCCGGAGATGACCGAGGCGTACCCGATGAAGGACACCATCCTGGAGGAGTTGAAGGACCCGGCGACGCGTCCGCTGACCCCCGCCTACCAGAGCATCTCCACCGTGATGTCGGCGATCCTGTCGCCGCCGTCCGGGATCCGTCCGCAGCAGACCGCCGACGAGCTGCGCGGCGCCATCGCCGACGCCCTCCAGTCCAAGGGGGTCCTGCCGTGAGTATCAACGCCACGCCGACCGGCGCCGACGTCGCCGCCGAGGAGACCCGCCGGCCCGCCGCCGTACCGAAGCAACGTGGCGGCCGTCGCAAGCCTCCACTGAGTGAGAACAAGAAGGCCGAACGCAAGCTCGGTCTGCTGCTCTGCGCGCCGGCCGCGCTGGTCATGATCGCGGTGACCGCGTACCCGATCATCTACTCGGTCTGGCTGTCGTTGCAGCGCTTCGACCTGCGTTTCCCCGACCAGCGCGAGTTCATCGGGTTGGAGAACTACGTCACCGTGCTCACCAACGAGTTCTGGTGGACCGCGTTCGGGGTGACCATGCTGATCACGGTGGTCACCGTGGCCGTCGAGCTGGTGCTCGGCATGGGCCTGGCGATCATCATGCACCGCACCCTGGTCGGCCGCGGCCTGGTGCGGACCTCGGCGCTGATCCCGTACGGGATCGTCACCGTGGTCGCGGCGTTCTCCTGGCGGTACGCCTGGACGCCCGGCACCGGCTACCTGGCCGACCTGTTCAGCGACGGCGCACCGCTCACCGAACGGGCCAGCTCCCTGGCGATCATCATGCTGGCGGAGATCTGGAAGACGACCCCGTTCATGGCGCTGCTGCTGATGGCCGGGCTGGCGCTGGTGCCGGAGGACCTGCTCAAGGCGGCGTCCACCGACGGCGCGACCGCCTGGCAGAAGTTCACCAAGGTGATGCTGCCGGTGATGAAGCCGGCGATCCTGGTCGCGTTGCTGTTCCGCACCCTGGACGCGTTCCGGGTCTTCGACAACATCTTCGTGTTGACCGCTGGCGGCAACGAGACGTCGTCGGTGTCGATGCTCGCCTACAACAACCTGATCCGGGGTCTCAACCTCGGCATCGGTTCGACGATGTCGGTGCTGATCTTCATCACCGTGGCGATCATCGCCTTCGTCTTCGTGAAGCTGTTCGGCACCGCTGCTCCGGGCAGCGACGACGGAGAGAGGCGCTGACATGGCTGTCGAAACCACTACCAGGGCAAAGCTGCGCTGGGGTCTGCTCGACGTCCTCGTGGTCGTCTTCGCGCTGGTCCCGGTGCTGTGGATCGCGTCGCTGTCGTTCAAGACGCCGGCCACCCTCACCGACGGGAACTTCATCCCCCGGGAGTGGACGCTGGACAACTACCGGACCATCTTCGACACCGACCAGTTCGTCCGGGCGCTGGTCAACTCGATCGGCGTCGCGCTGATCGCCACGCTGATCGCGGTGGTGCTGGGAGCGATGGCCGCGTACGCGATCAGTCGGCTGGACTTTCCCGGTAAGAAGCTGCTGGTCGGCGTCTCGCTGCTGATCGCGATGTTCCCGCAGGTGTCACTGGTGTCGCCGCTGTTCGAGATCGAGCGTCAGCTCAAGATCTTCGACACCTGGCTCGGGCTGATCCTGCCGTACATCACCTTCGCGCTGCCGCTGGCGATCTACACGCTGTCGGCGTTCTTCAAGCAGATCCCGTGGGACCTGGAGAAGGCCGCGAAGATGGACGGCGCCACCCAGGGGCAGGCGTTCCGGCGGGTGATCGCGCCACTGGCCGCGCCCGGGCTGTTCACCACGGCGATCCTGGTCTTCATCTTCTGCTGGAACGACTTCCTGTTCGCCATCTCGCTGACCTCGACCGAGCGGTCCCGTACGGTGCCGGCCGCGTTGTCGTTCTTCACCGGCGCGTCGCAGTTCGAGGACCCCACCGGGGCGATCTGCGCCGCCGCCGTGGTGATCACCGTGCCGATCATTCTGTTCGTCCTCTTCTTCCAGCGTCGCATCGTGTCCGGTCTGACCTCCGGCGCAGTCAAGGGATAGGTGGGTAGTCATGGCTGACATCGTGCTGGACAAGGTGAGCAAGAGCTTCCCGGACGGGACCGTCGCCGTGCAGGACGTCGACCTGGAGATCGCCGACGGCGAGTTCGTGATCCTGGTCGGGCCCTCGGGCTGCGGGAAGTCCACCACCCTCAACATGATCGCCGGGCTGGAGGACATCAGCTCCGGTGAGCTACGCATCGCCGGGCAGCGGGTCAACGACAAGGCTCCCCGGGACCGGGACATCGCCATGGTGTTCCAGTCGTACGCGCTGTACCCGAACATGACCGTGCGGGAGAACATGGCGTTCCCGTTGCGGCTGGCGAAGCTCGACAAGGAGACCATCGACCGCAAGGTCGACGAGGCGGCGAAGGTGCTGGAGCTGACCTCGCTGCTGGACCGCAAGCCGGCGAACCTCTCCGGTGGCCAGCGTCAGCGGGTGGCGATGGGCCGGGCGATCGTCCGCCAGCCGAAGGCGTTCCTGATGGACGAGCCGTTGTCCAACCTCGACGCCAAGCTGCGGGTGCAGATGCGCACGGTGGTGTCCCGCCTGCAGAAGCAGCTCGGCACCACCACCGTCTACGTCACCCACGACCAGACCGAGGCGATGACCCTCGGCGACCGCGTGGTGATCATGCGCGGGGGCGCGGTGCAGCAGGTCGGGCCACCACAGGAGCTGTACGACCACCCGCGCAACCTCTTCGTGGCCGGTTTCATCGGCTCGCCGTCGATGAACTTCCTGCACGCCGCGGTGCAGGACGGCGAGCTGCACACCGCCCTGGGCGCGGTGCCGCTCGGTGACCGGGTCCGCCGGGAGCTGGAGTCGGCCGACGCGTCCCGCGAGTTGATCCTCGGCATCCGGCCCGAGCACTTCGAGGACGCCGAACTGGTCGACGACGACACCCGTCGGCGGGGCATGGAGTTCGAGGCGCCGGTGGACATCGTCGAGTCGATGGGCTCGGACAAGTACGTCTACTTCACCGTCGAGGGTGAGAAGGCCAGCGCCGCCGAGTTGGAGGAGTTGGCCGCCGACGCGGGCGCCGCCGACTTCGCCGGTGCCGGCGGCAACCTGGTGACCCGCTTGTCCGCCGAGTCCCCGGTCGCCGAGGGCCAGACGCGCCGAGTCTGGTTCAACCTGGAGAAGATCCACCTGTTCGACCCGGCCAACGGCCGAAACCTGACCCTGCACGAGGGTCGGGCCGCCGGCGCGCTCGCCGACTGACGGCCAGATCGCGCCGATCTTGCAGTTTCGGTTGTCGACACGGGTGGAATGCCCCTTGTGTCGGGACGGAAGTGCAAGATCGGCGCGGCAGGGGGCGGGGGCGCCCCGCCGCCCTGCGGCGTTCGGGCGGGCGTGGCAAGGTGGTCGCAGGTCGCGTCGTGAAGCGGGGGACGGGATGAACCGACGATTGGCCGCGCTGGCCAACGCGCACGGTGTTTCCACCTGGTACGAGGATTGGCGGCACCGCCGCGTCGAGGTCGCACCGGAGACCGTGGTGGGGGTGCTGGGGCTGCTCGGGGTGGACGCCACCAGCCCGGCGGCGATCGCCGACGCGCTGGCCGCCGCCCGTGCGGTCGACCGGAGCGCCCTGCCGGAGACGGTCGTGCTCACCCACGGCCGCGCCCGGGCGCTGCCCGGCCCCGGGGTGGTGACCCTGGAGGACGGTGGCCGCCGCGCGGTCGACGGTGAGCTGCCAGCGGACCTGCCGCTGGGTTGGCACCGGCTGGCCTGTGCCGACCGGGAGGTGACGCTGGTGGTGGTGCCGCGTCGGCTGCCGGTGCCGCCCCGGACGTGGGGGTGGATGCTCCAGCTCTACGCGCTCACCTCGGAGCGTTCCTGGGGCATGGGCGACCTCGGTGACCTCGCCGACTTCACCGGGTGGGCCGGTGCCACCGGGGCGGGGTTGGTGCTACTCAACCCGCTGCACGCGGTCGGGCCGGCGCACCCGGTGGCCACCTCACCGTATTCGCCGGCCAGCCGGCGCTTCGTCAACCCGCTCTACCTACGGGTCAGCGACACCGCCGCGTACCGTGCGGCGGACCCGGCGACGCGTGCGGTGGTCGACGCGTTGCGGCCCGACCGGGGTTCCCTGATCGACTACGACGAGGTGTGGTCCGCCAAGCGGCGCGCGCTGGAGTTGCTGCACCCGTACGCCCAGCCGGTGGACCTCGCCGCGGACCCGGCGTTGACCAGCTTCGCCACCTGGTGCGCGCTCGCCGAGCGGCACGGCAACGACTGGCGTGCCTGGCCGGCGGAGCTGCACCACCCTGACTCCCCGGCGGTCGCCGAGCAGCGCCGGCAGCTCGCCGACCGGGTTGGCTTCCACGCCTGGCTGCAACACCTCTGCGACGAGCAGCTCGACGCCGTCACGGCGGCGGCCCGCTCGGCGGGGATGCCGGTCGGCGTCGTGCACGACCTGGCCGTCGGCATCGACCCGGGCGGCGCGGACGGGTGGCAGCTCGCCGACGTGCTGGCCCAGGGCGTGCGGGTCGGCGCACCGCCGGACGACTTCAACCAGCTCGGCCAGGACTGGGGGCTCGCCGCGTGGCGCCCGGACCGGCTCGCCGCCACCGGCTACGCCGCGTACCGGGACATGCTGCGCCGCACGCTGCGGCACGCGGGTGGTCTGCGGGTCGACCACGTCGCCGGCCTGTGGCGACTGTGGTGGGTGCCGCCGGGCGGCGGCGCGGCCGAGGGCACCTACGTGCGCTACGACGCCGAGGCGATGCTCGGGATCCTCGCGTTGGAGGCGCACCGGGCCGGCGCGGTGGTGGTCGGTGAGGATCTCGGCACGGTCCAACCGGCGGTGACCCGAGGGTTGCGGGGGCGCAACATGCTGGGCTCGACCGTGCTGTGGTTCGCGCGTGACGACGCCGGTGACTTCGTGTCGCCGGCCCGGTGGCCCCGCAACGCCCTCGCCACCATCTCCACCCACGACCTGCCCACCGCGCCGGGCTTCCTGACCGGTGAGCACGTGCGGGTGCGCGACGAGTTGAAACTGCTCGGCACGGACGTGGCGGTGGAGCGGGCCCGTGCCGCCGCCGATCGGGACCGGCTGCTCACGATGTTGCGCGCCGAGCACCTGCTGCCCGAGCCGGCTGCGGGGTCCGGGTCGGCTGAACCGGCGACGACGCCCGACGACGGCGAGGTGGTGGTGGCGATGCACGCCGCGCTCGCGGCCAGCCCGACCCGGCTGCTCGGCGTCTCCCTCTACGACGTGCTGGGCGAGGTGCGCCAACCCAACATGCCGGGCACGGTGGACGAGTATCCGAACTGGCGGCTGCCGCTGCCGGCCAGCGTGGCGCAGATCCAGGCGGACCCCCGGGTGACCCGGATCGTCGACCTGCTCAGCGCCGCCCGCCCCCGACCGGCCGACCCGACGCCGGCCGCCGAGGAGTGACCCGGCCCGGTCAGGTCAGCCAGTCGAAGCGGGCCGGCAGCCCGAGGAAGTCGGCGTAGCGCCCGAGCGCCTGCTCCACCCGGGCCCGGGCGGCGACGTCGAGGGCCGTGAGCGGCTGGACCGTCACGGTGACCGCGGTGCGGCCGATCTTGCGCTTCCACACGCCCACCACCCGACCGGCGCGGACCACGGTGGCCTGGAAGATGCCGTTGTTGCCCGGCACCACGGCCGCCTGGTGGGCGGGGTCGAGCATCAACGTCCGGTCCCGGAAGCCGAGCAGGTACTCGTCGAACCCGGGCAGCGCCAGCACGTCCTCCGGCGCGGTGCGCGGCGCGTCGGCCAGGGCCGCGTCGACGTACATCGGTGTGCCGTCGACCCGCACCGTGCTCAGCGCGGCTGCGGCGGCGGCCAGACCGCGCCGGGCGTCGGTGAGGGTGAGGCCGCTCCACCCGGCGAACTCGCGGTCGGTGACCGGGCCGTGCCCGCGTACGTAGCGGTGGGCGAGCAGGGCCAACGCCTCGTCCCGTTCCAGCCGGTGGGGCTCGGGCGCCCACTCGTCGAGCAGGGCGAAGGTCTGGTCGGTGCCGATGTTCGGCGCCACGCAGGTCACGCCACGGACGCTCGCATACCACAGCAGGTGGTAGCCACGTTGCCCGTCGGTGCCCAGGCCGGCCGCCCGCAGGGTGGCCAGGCACTGCGCGCGGGTGAGCCGACCGCCGCCGGCCAACGCGGCGCCGAGGACGTCCGCCGCCCGGTCCGCGTCGGCCTCGGTGAGCCCGAGCTGTGCCCGCCGGGTCGCCAGGCCGGCCAGCGATCGTACGCCGGTCAGCTCCAGCATCCAGCGGGCGTCGGCGGGCGGGACGAGGTGCACGGTGCCCCGCATCGGCCAGGTGCGCAGCGCCTCGCGCCGCTCCAACGCCGCCTGCACGTCGGTGACGCTACGGCCGGGTAGCCGGGCCCCCAGCGACCACAACCCGCTGGCCAGGTCCTGTGCCTGCATCGCGCCGAACCACTCGACCACCTCGGCGACGCTGTCGGGTCGGGTGCCCGGATGCGGGCGCAGCAGCAGGCTGGTCATCCGCAGCGCCAACGCGTCGGCCGCGCTGAGGTCGACAGGCATCGGGCCCTCCTTTTCGTGGCCGGGCGGCCAGCCTAGGGCCGACCACCGACACTTCCGCAGATGGGAGGCGTAACGACGGTCGTCGGGGGAATGCGCCCCGCCGGAAGTACGCGCGCCGCGTGTACGGAAGGGAATCTCATGACTGCCGCAAGCGAGCCGGCCCGGGGTGCCGGCGTACCGGCCGGGTCCCGCAGCCATCGGGGGGACACCCGCGCGAAGACGAGCGCCGCCGCGACCTTCGCCCTGGTGTTCGGAGTGGCCGGCCTGTTCAGCGTGTTGACGGCGATCCTCGCCTGGTTGGGGCTGGTGCTCGGCATCATCGGGATCATCCTCGGCATCGTCGGCCTCAAGATGGCCCGCCGACCCGGGGTCACCGGTCGTGGCGTGTCGATCGGCGGCCTGGTGCTCAGCATCCTGGCCGTGCTGATCGGCCTGGGTCTGGCCGCCGGAATCACCACGTTCGTCAACAACGAGAACGCGGTGGACCGCCTGCAGACCCAGGTCGACAAGCTGCGCGACAAGCTCGACTGACCGGCGCGTACCGGTCTGGGCCGGCCCGCCACCCGTTCTGGCCGGCCCCAGTAGGGTGGGCGGCGTGCTCCGCCAGGTCACCGCGATCCGCTACGTCACCCCGCTGCGCGAGGGTGGGTCGCTGCCGGGCGTGGTGGAGGCCGACGACCTCGGCACCTACGTGGCGAAGTTCCGTGGTGCCGGGCAGGGGCCCAAGGCGCTCATCGCCGAGGTGATCTGCGGTGAGCTGGCCCGCCGGCTGGGGTTGCGGGTGCCGCCGCTGGTGGTCCTCGACGTCGACCCGGTCATCGGGCGCGCCGAGCCCGACCAGGAGGTGCAGGAGCTGCTGCGCAGCAGCGGTGGTGCCAACCTCGGGATGGACTTCCTGCCCGGGGCGCTGGGCTTCGACCCGGTGGCGCACCCCGTCGACCCGGTGCTGGCGTCCCGGGTGCTCTGGTTCGACGCGTACGTGGAGAACGTCGACCGGAGTTGGCGCAATCCGAACCTGCTGGTCTGGCACCGGGAGCTGTGGCTGATCGACCACGGCGCCTCGCTGTACTTCCACCACAACTGGCCGCGCGCCGAGGCCTCCGTGCACCGGGCCTACCGCGCGGAGGATCACGTGCTGGCCCCGTACGCGTCGCGGCTGGCCGAGGCCGACGCCGAGTTGGCCCCCCAGGTCACCCCGGCGCTGCTCACCGAGGTGTTGGCCCAGGTGCCGGGGGAGTGGTTGACCGCCGCCGACTTCGAGACGGCCGACGCGGCGCGCGAGGCGTACCTGGACCACCTGTCCCGCCGCGTCGCTCGCACGGCCGACTGGCTGCCAACGGGGAGCGGGGCATGAGGCAACCCTTCGAGTACGCGCTGATCCGCCTCGTGCCCCGTATCGAGCGCGGTGAGCAGATCAACGTCGGGGTGTTGCTCTACTGCCAGCAGCGCGACTTCCTGGCCGCGCGGACGCACCTGGACGCCGACCGGGTTCGCGCGCTGGCGCCGGACGTCGACCTGCCGGCGGTGGCCGCGGTGCTCGACTCCTGGGACCGGACCTGCTCCGGTGACGGGCCGGCTACCCGGATGCGGCTCGGTGAGCGGTTCCACTGGCTGGCCGCGCCACGGAGCACGATGATCCAGACCGGGCCGGTGCACACCGGTCTCACCGTCGACCCGGCGGCCGAGCTGGACCGGCTGATGGCGACCCTGGTCCGCTGAACCGAGGCGGGGCGCGGAAGCGTGATCGTCCCCTGATCGCGCTACGCCAGCGCCGTTGCCAGCGGAGCGCGATCCCCCGTTCAGGTGCCCGGTGCGGGGCGGCGGCTCGATCCCGCCGGCACCGATGGCATCAGGATCGTCGTCCGCGTGCGGCGTCGGGCCGAAACGACCGGGAAGTTGCGGAAAACTTGAGTTGGCGGACCGGCGTGCGGGGGCGCCTCGGGCTGTCGTTAGAGCGCGTCCGCAGCGGGTAGTCGCGGGAGCTGATCCGAGACGAGAAGGGGACACTCTGATGGCTGCCCAGACCAAGGTAGCGGTGATTTACTACAGCGCCACCGGCACCACCTACCAGATGGCGCAGGCCGTGTGTGAGGCCGCCGGGGATGCCGGCGCCGACGTGCGCCTGCGCAAAGTGCGCGAGTTGGCGCCGGACGAGGCGATCCGCTCCAACTCCGGCTGGCAGGCGCACCGCCTGGAGACCCAGGACGTGCCCGAGGCGATGGTCGACGACCTGGCCTGGGCCGACGTGGCGATCTTCGGTGCGCCGACCCGGTACGGCATGGTCGCCGCGCAGCTGAAGCAGTTCATCGACACCACCGGCCCGCTCTGGAGCCAGGGCGCGCTGGCCAACAAGGTCTACTCCGCCTTCACCTCGACGGCGACCTCGCACGGGGGTCAGGAGACCACGCTTACCTCGCTCTTCAACGTCTTCTACCACTGGGGCGGTGTGGTGGTCACCCCCGGTTACACCGACACCAGCCAGTTCATCGCCGGTAACCCGTACGGTGCCTCGCACACCAGCAACAACGGGGAGATCGCCCCGGACGCCGTGGCGCTCGGGGCCTGCGCGCTCACCGCCCGGCGCGCGGTGCAGCTGGGTGCCGCGCTGAAGGCGGGCCTGGCCGGCTGACGGACGAGGGCGACCGGTGACGCGGGCGGGGGCTCTCGGCCCGTCCGCGCCACCGGTCCACCCAGCCCTACCCCCGGGCCGGGCCGACTATGCGCCGCCGAGCGTCGCGGACAGCTCGTCGGTGCGCGACGCGGGCAGCAGATCGGTCACCAGCTCGCTCAGCACGGCGAGCCCGTCCGGGCTGAGCACCGACTCGGCGTGGAACTGCACCCCGGCGAAGCCGCGCCCCCGTAGGGCGTGCACGGCGCCGTCACCCGGGTCCCGGGCAAGCTCCACCGGCCCGTACGCGGTGGCCAGCAGGTCGGCCTCGGCGCGGGCGGTGAACGTCGAGTAGAACCCGACCCGGCGGGTCCGGCCGAACACCGGTACCTCCCGCTGCAACCCCTGATAGGGCGCCTCCCGGCGGTGCAACGCCAGCCCCAGCAGCCCGGCCAGCACCTGATGGCTGAGGCAGACCGCGAGGGTGGGACGGCCGGTGGCCAGCAGCCCGGTCAGCAGCTCCCGCAGCGCCACCACCTTCGGCTCGTCCACGCTGCCCGGGTCGCCGGGTCCGGGGCCGGCCACCACCAGGTCGTAGTCGTCGACCGGGCCGCTCGCGTGCCACGGCCGGGTGGTCACCGTCAGGCCCAACGCGCCCAGTTGGTGGGCCAGCATGCCGGTGAAGGTGTCCTCGGCGTCCACGATCAGCACCCGGCGGCCGACCAGCCCGGGCAGGCCGGGCGCGTCCGGTGACCGCTGGTCCAGCCAGAAGCGCGCCAGCGGTGCGTTGCGCGCGGCCAGCGCGTCGCGTACCGCCGGGTCGTCGGCCAGCCGCGTGACCGGCCCGCGGTCGCCGACGGTCGCCGCCGGGCCGAGGCCGAGCGCGGCCAGCACCCCGGCGGCCTTGGCGTGCGTCTCGGCGACCTCGCCGGCCGCCGTCGAGTGCCGGACCAGAGTGGCGCCGACCGGCACCCGCAGCCGGCCGGTGGGGGAGATCTCGGCGGTCCGGATCAGGATCGGCGCATCGAGGGTCTGCCGGCCGGCCTCGTCGTGGCCGAGCAGCGCCAGCACGCCCCCGTAGTAGCCCCGGCCCCGGCGCTCGTGCCGGGCGATCACCCGGCAGGCGTTCTCGATCGGGCTGCCCGTCACGGTGGGGGCGAACATCGTCTCGCGCAGCACCTCCCGCACGTCGCGGGTGCCCCGCCCGGCGAGCAGGTACTCGGTGTGCGCCAGGTGCGACATCTCCTTCAGGTACGGCCCGATCACCTGCCCACCGTGCTCGGCGACGGTGGCCATCATCTTCAGCTCCTCGTCGAGCACCATGTACAGCTCTTCGATCTCCTTCTCATCGGCGAGGAAGCGCAGCAGGGCCGCCCGGTCCGCGACGCCACCGGGGCAGCGGAAGGTGCCGCTGATCGGGTTCATCATCACCAGGCCGTCGTCGACGCTGACGTGCCGCTCCGGGCTGGCGCCGACAAGCGTCCGGGTGCCGGTGTGCACCACGAACGTCCAGTACGCGCCGCGTTCGGCGATCAGCAGCCGGCGCAGGGCGGCCAGCGCGGCCCCCAGCGGTGGGCCCTGCACGGTGGCGTGCAGGGCGCGGTGGATGACGAAGTTCGCGCCCTCGCCGCGGCCGATCTCCTCGGACAGCACCCGCTGCACGGTCCGCGCGTACTCCTCGTCGCTGACGTCGAAGCCGGCGTCGCCGGTCTGGACCGGTTCGTCGGGCAGCGCGGCGAGGGCGTCGGCCAGCGTGATCCGCTGGTGCTCGCGGACCTGGAGGAACTCCAGCGGGGCGCCGTCGTCGACGCAGGCGAAGCCGCGCTCGGTGATCTGCCGGTACGGCACCAGGGCCAGCGTCCGCGCCCCGGGCGGGCCGGGCGGCAGCGGAAGGTCGGTGAGCCCTTCGACGGTGTCGACCGGGCCGGTGAACAGGTCCAGTTCGGCCGCGTTGTCGCGGCGTAGCAGCGCGAAGGGGCCGGGGTCGACGCCGTGGGCGACGGCGGTGAGCAGGTCGGTCAGGTGGGTCATCGGGTGTCTCCGTCGGGCCGGGGCGCCGCCGTCGGGCGGCCCGCTGGCCGGGAGATCCGGCGACCGCCTCGATGGCGGCCGCGTGGATGGAGCTACGCGCGGGAGATGGCCGCCGGGTCGGCGGGCCACCAACTGGTCAGTTGCGCGAGCATGTGATCCACCCTACGCGCCCGTCGGCCGGCTGGCACGGGGTAACTTGACCGGCGATGAACATTCTCGCGCTCGACCTGGGCACCTCCTCGGTACGCGGGCTGGTGCTGGACGCGGACACCCAGCCGCTGCCCGGCGCCCTGGCCCGCCGCAAGGTCGACCTCGCCATCGGTGACGACGGCACCGGCACGCTGTCCGGTCGGGACTATCTGGCGAACCTGGTCGAGTGCCTGGACGAGCTGGCCGACTCGGGGCACCTGCACGACGTCGGTCTGGTGGCGGTCTCCGCCCAGTGGCACTCGGTGCTCCCGCTGGACCGTGACGGCGCACCCCTGGGCCCGGTGGTCACCTGGCTGGACACCCGGCCCGCCCCGGTCGGGCGTACCGCCGGGCCGGCCGACCCGGACGGCTTCCACCAGCGCACCGGCTGCTGGTGGCACCGTTCGTACTGGTCGATGCGGTTGCCCTGGTTGCGCGAGCAGTCCGGCACCCCGATCGCCCGGTTCGTCGGTCTGCCCGAGTACGTGCTGGGCGAGCTGCTCGACACGGCACCCATGTCGATCTCCCAGGCCTCCGGGACCGGTCTGCTGGACCTGCGCACCCTGCGCTGGGACGAGGAGGCGCTGACCCTCGCCGAGGCGCGGCCGGAGGAGCTGCCGCCGCTGAGCGAGCTGGACTGGCACGGCCGGCTCCGGGTCGACCTGGCCCGTCGGTGGCCGCAGTTGGCGCAGGCCCGGTGGTCACCGCCGGTGGGCGACGGTGGGGCGTCGAACGTCGGCTCGGGCTGCGTCGACCCGAGCCGGGCCGCCGTCACCGTGGGCACCTCCGCGGCCGTACGGTTGATGCAGCGGATCCCGGCCGGCGAACCGATGCCCCGCCTGCCCGAACGGCTGTGGCGGTACCGGGTCGACCACGACCACGTGGTGACCGGGGCCGCGTACGCCAACGGAGGCAACCTCTTCGCCTGGGCGGACCGGGAGCTGCGGTTGCCCCGGGGCGCCGAGTTGGACGCGGCGCTGGCGCTGGTGCCGGCGGGCGGCGGCCGACCGGCGGACCCCCGCTTCGGTGGTGACCGGGCGCCGGGGCTGGCGCCGGCGGGCAGCGGTGAGCTGCGCGGTCTGAGCTTCAGCACCACCTCGGTGGACATCCTGGCCGGGCTGATGCAGGGGTTGTGTGAGCTGGTCGCCGAGGATCTCGGGGTGCTGGAGTCCACCATCGACAAACCGGTAGGCGTGGTGCTGGGCGGCGGCGCGGTGGCCGCCTCGGTGTGGTGGCGGCAGGCCTTCGCCACCGCGCTCGCACCGCGACCGGTGTCGCATCAACGCAACCCGGAGATCGGCGCCACCGGTGCCGCGTTGGTGGCGTTGGGGCGCTTCGGTGACGCGATCGAGCTCGCCGACATCGGCCGGACGGACGAGCTGGTTTTACCGACCCCGGCAGGACGTTCCCACCCGCAGTATCCTTCCTGAACCTCGGCCTCGCCCGGGCCGTTGACAGCGGTACCGAGCCTGGTTGGATGGACTGCGCTCCCCCGACCGCGGTGGACGCGGTAGGACGGAGGAGGCAGGGTGGCGGCAGGTCCCGACCCGGCGAACGGCGCGGTGTCGAACCATCGCCGACGCCGCTTCGACGTCCGAGTCGTTCCGCATCGACGGCGCTCTCCGTTCCGGCTGCGCGACTGGCGGATGAGCACGAAGCTCGCCACCGTGCTGCTGGTGCCGTCGATGGCGTTCCTCCTGCTCGCCGGGGTGCAGACCAGCACGCTGGTGGGGCGGACGACGGCGTTGAACGACTTCTCCGGTCAGGTCGGCATCGGCCGGCAGATCACTGCGGCGGTGCATCAGCTCCAGCAGGAGCGCGACCGCTCGGCGGGGGAGCTGGGTGAGTTGCGTAAGGGTGGTGACCGGCAGGCCGCCGCGAACGACCTGAAGCCGTTGCAGGCGTCCACCGACAAGGCCATCGTGGACCTGAGCCGGGCGGCCGAGCCGCTGGCCGACGCGGACGCGTCCTGGCGGGTCGCCTTCTCCGAGGCGCTTGAGGCGTACGACCAGGTGGTCGACATCCGCGCGGCGATTCCGCCGGCGGTGCTGAGCAGCGAGACCATCCTGGGCAACTACCACCGGGCCGTGGGGGCGTTGCTGGACCTGCTCGCCGAACCGACGCCGGGTCAGAACCAGCCGGCGTTGAACGACGCGGTGCTGCGCTACGTCCAGCTGGCCCGGGTCAAGGAACTCTCCTCCCGGGTGCGGGCGCAGCTCTACGCCGCCGCCCGCGCCGGTGCGTACGGCACCGAGGACCGGGTGGTCCTCGCCGACCTGCGCGGCCAGCAGCTCACCGCGCTCGGCGCGTTCCGGGTGGCCGCGACCACCGATCAGATCCGCCGCTACGACGAGACCTCGGTGTCACCGATGTTCCTGGTCGCCACCGGGTTGGAGGAGCAAAGCCTGTCCTCCGGCGGCGCGTCGCCGCAGGTGCTGCCGTCGGAGCAGTGGTGGTCGGCCAGCCAGCAGCGCCAGGAGCTGCTGCGCCAGCTTGAGGCGGGTGTGCTCGACGACGCCGTGCGCCAGGCCGAGGAGGCCAGCGACGATCAGCTGCGGACGACCCTGCTGGTCGTCGGTGGGGTCGTCACGGTCCTGCTGGCCGCCCTGCTGATCTCGTTGCTCATCGGGCGGTCGGTGGCCCGGTCGATGCGGTTGCTGCGCAGCCAGGCGCTGCGGATCGCCCAGGTCGAGTTGCCGGACACCCTGGACCGGCTGAAGACCGTCACCGGCGGGGTGCCCCGTATCGACGTCGCGCCGGCGGTGGTCCGCTCGCTCGACGAGATCGGCGAGTTGGCCGAGGCGTTCGTGGCGGTGCACCGCAGCGCGGTCACGGTCGCCGTCGAGCAGGCGCTCATGCGGCGCAACGTCAACGCGATGTTCGTCAACCTGGCCCGCCGCAGCCAGGTGCTGGTGGAGCGGCAGCTGGAGCTGCTGGACGACCTGGAGCGCGAGGAGAGCGACCCGGACCAGCTGGAGAATTTGTTCAAGCTCGATCACCTGGCCGCCCGGATGCGCCGTAACGACGAGAGCCTGCTGGTGCTCGCCGGCACCGACTCCACCCGCCGGTGGAACCGGCCGGTCGGCCTCGGTGCGGTGCTGCTGGCCGCCGCCGCCGAGATCGAGCAGTACCAGCGGGTCCGGATCGAGTCGGTGGCCGACGTGCACGTGGTCGGGCACGCCGTCGGCGAGTTGGTGCACCTGCTGGCCGAGCTGCTGGAGAACGCCACCGCCTTCTCCCGCCCGGACACCGTCGTGGTGGTGACCGCCCGGGTCGAGGCGGGCGCTCCGCTGATCGAGATCGTCGACCGTGGTCTGGGCATGAGCCCGGCCGCGCTGGTGCAGGCGAACGAGGTGCTGGCCAGCCCTCCGGCCGCTGACGTCGCGGCGGTGGAGCGGATGGGGCTCTTCGTGGTCAGCCACCTGGCGGCCCGGTTGGGCGTACGCGTGCGGTTGACCGGCGGCGAGGACGGCCTGGTCGCGCGACTCGCCCTGCCCGCGGTGTTGCTGGCTCCGGCGGGCAACGTCGAGCTGGACGCGCCCCCGTCGGCGCGGATGTTGGCGGCGAGCGCGGCGCGAGGGTTGGCTGGGCAGTCCGGGGCCGCCGGGCCGGCCGCCGCCCCGGTGCCGGGCGCCGCGGCGCGGGATCTGCCGGTGGCCGGCCGCCCGCCGGGTGTCGGCGTGCCACGTCAGGGCCGCCCGGTGCCGGTGCGCGCCGAGGACGTGTTGACCCCGAACGCTGCTCGCGGTGGCGGCGGGGGCTGGTATTCGCGGCAGGGCCCGAGCGGGCCGGCGGTGCCCGCACCGGCGGCGCCGCCGACCGTCCCGGTGACCGCCGGCACCAATGAGCGGGGATTGCCAATGCGGGTGCCCATGGCGCAGTTGAGCGCGGTCACCCGTTCGGCACAACCGATGTCGGCACCGACCCGCACCGACCCGGACCCGGAGGCGGTCGGCGGCATGCTCTCGCGGCTCTACAGCGGAGTACGGCGCGCCGAGGCTGAGGACACCACCGAGATACCCGTGCCACCGTCCGGGGGGCACGACGAAGGGGGACGACGACAGTGACGACGTTGAGCCAGGAGGCACGTGACCTGAGCTGGCTGGTGAGCGCGTTCGCGGAGCGGGTGCCGGGTGTGGCGCACGCGGTGGTGGTCTCCTCCGACGGGCTGCTGGTGGCGATCTCCGATCACCTGCCCCGTGACAACGCGGACAAGCTCGCCGCGGTGACCTCCGGGCTGATGAGCATCACCGCGGGTGCGGCCCAGATGTTCGACGGCGACGTCGTCAAGCAGACGGTGGTCGAGATGGGCCGTGGCTACTTCCTGGTGATGCAGATCCGCGACGGTTCGATTCTGGCCACGCTGGCCGCCGGTGACGCGGACATCGGTGTGGTGGGCTACGAGATGGCCCGGCTGGCCAAGCAGGCGGGGGAGATGCTCACCCCGGCCCTGCGGGCGGAGTTGCAGCAGGCGCTGCCCCGCTGAGTGCGCCGGCCGAGGCCCGGACGGTCACCGGCTCACCCGAGCCGAGCCGTCCGGGCCCGGCCGTCCGGGTGGCGGCGCCTTCAGAAGCCGCCGGCGGCGATGACGGAGCGGTACCAGGTGGCGCTGCTCTTGAGCACCCGCCGCTGGGTGGGGTAGTCCACGTAGACCAAGCCCCATCGTTGGTCGTAGCCCTGGTCCCACTCGAAGTTATCCAGCAGTGACCAGACGTGGAAGCTCTCCAGCGGCACCCCGTCGGCGATGGCGCGGTGCGCGGCGGTGAGGTGGTCGCGCAGGAAGCTGATCCGACCCGTGTCCTGGACGGTGTCATCCGCGTCCAGAGTGTCCGGTGTGGGCAGCCCGTTCTCGGTGATGGTGAGCGGGATCGGGCCGTACTCGCGGGTGATCCGGGTCAGCAGGTCGTACATCCCCTCGGGATAGATCTGCTGCCACTCGGCCTCGGAGGTCGCCCAGCGGTGCGCGGTGCCGCCGTCGGCGGTGACGTAGATCGGGGTGTAGTACTGCACGGCCAGCAGGTCGACCGGCGAGGAGATGATTTTCAGGTCGCCGTCGCGGATGCCCTGGACCATGCGGCTCTGCGGGCCCAGGTCGGCCAGCAGGTCCTCCGGGTAGCTGCCCTTGAACAGGGAGTCGAGGTAGAGGCGGTTCTCGTAGGCGTCGTAGAGGTGGGCGGCCGCGGCAGCCTGCGGGGAGTCGTCGGCGGGGTAGCAGGGGTGCAGGTTGAGTGCGGGGCCGATCCGGCTGTCGCTGCCGCTGGCCCGCAGCGCGCCGACGGCGAACCCGTGGGCGAGTTGCAGGTGGTGGGCGACCAGGTAGGCGGCGTCCGGGTCCTGCCGGCCGGGGGCGTGGTGGCCGGTGAGGTAGCCGTTCTGCACGACGGTCTTGGGCTCGTTGATGGTGAGCCAGGCCGGCACCCGGTCGCCGAGGGCGCGGAAGACCACATCGGCGTAGTCGGCGAAGCGGTGGGCGGTGTCGCGTGACTCCCAGCCGCCGGCGTCCTGGAGCGCCTGCGGGAGGTCCCAGTGGAACAGGGTGGCCATCGGGGTGATTTCGCGCTCGTGCAGGCCGTCGAGGAGGCGCCGGTAGAAGTCGAGGCCGCGCTGGTTGGGCGTGCCGGTGCCGTCGGGCTGGATCCGGGGCCAGGAGATGGAGAAGCGGTAGCTGCGCAACCCGAGGTCGCGCATGAGGTCGAGGTCCTCGGCGTAGCGGTGGTAGTGGTCGATGGCCACATCGCCGGTGTCGCCGTTGCGGGTGCGCCCCGGGACGCGGCTGAAGGTGTCCCAGACCGACTCGCCGCGCCCGTCCTCCTTGGCGGCGCCCTCGATCTGGTACGCGGAGGTGGCCGCGCCCCAGCCGAAGTTCTCCGGGAAGCGCAGCGGGCCGGCGGGCCCAATAGGTATCGACATGGATTCTCCTCATGGATACGGGGCCACCGCCGAAAGTTTCGGGAGCGCTCCCATGATAGGGCAGGCGCTGCCGGCCGGTCAGCCGGCCGTCAGAACGGCCGGCGCTGGCGGATGGGATGCGGGTGTGGCCCCGAGCAGCGAACGAGGCCGTCCGGGCGGCGCGGCGCGCCTGTCCCGTCGGCCTCTTTTCCTATCGTGTACGGGGGTTTAGTGTGGGGACGGGGGAGGGCAACCCCCGTCCCCACCGTAACTGCACACACACGGGCGGAATTTGGGTCCTGCCGTGCGTGTCGCGCGGGAGCCGGGCCACGCGAGTGGCTCTGGTTCCACCTCCCTCCCTGTGGCGGGACGATGGCTGACGACGGCGTCCGGGCTGGCCCGTCGTCGGCCCTCGGTCTGGTTCCCCGGGCTCGTCAGAGACGACCCCAGCGATCTTCTTGTTGGAACCTTGTCGATGGAAGCGCTCCCATCGACCGATGTTGCGACTGTAACGCCCGTCACGCCATTGTGAAAGCCCCAAAACGAGATCGAAACAAGGAGCTGATCCGGCGCTCCGTGCGCTTGTTGTGGGAGCGCTTCCATGGCACACTGTCGATTCGACGCGACACGAGCCACATCGCGTGAGTGCGGGTCCACCGAGGGCAACCGGCAGCACCAGCTCCGGTCACGGTCACCCGAGCGCGGCCGGCGGGACCCCCTCCCGTGCGGGCCGCACCGCCCTACCCCCGGCCGGGCCCGGGGAAGACCACCTTCCCGGCGCCTCGACATCCCCGCGGACCACCACCCTCGCGGGCAGGCGCCTCGCCGGAGAACCATCCCGGCCTGGTCCGAGGAGACACCGCGCACATGAGACAACTGGCAATACGCCGCCGCGTGGCGCTCGCCGCCGCCGCGCTGCTCGCCATCGGCGGGGTGACCCTGCCTGCCGGCGCCGCACAGGCCGCACCCGCCTGCGACGTGGTCTACGCGACCAACGACTGGAACACCGGCTTCACCGCCAACGTCACCATCAAGAACCTGGGCGACCCGGTCAGCAACTGGACGCTCAAGTGGACCTTCCCGACCAGCGGTCAGCGGGTCACCCAGGGCTGGTCGGCCAAGTTCAGCCAGTCCGGCAGCGAGGTCACCGCGACCAACGAGTCGTACAACGGCAACCTCGGCACCGGGGCCTCCACCACCATCGGCTTCAACGGCACCCACTCGGGGAGCAACCCGAAGCCCACCGCGTTCACCCTGAACGGCACCCCCTGCAACGGCACCCCGGCCAACCAGCCGCCGACGGTCTCCCTCGGCCTGCCGGCCGGGCCGTTCACCGCGCCGGCCGACGTGCCGTTGACCGCCACCGCCAGCGACCCGGACGGGACGATCAGCAAGGTCGAGTTCTACCGCAACGGCCTGCTGATCAACACCGACACCAGCGCTCCGTACGCCTACACGCAGGAGGACCTGCCGGCCGGCAGCTACACCGTCCAGGCCAAGGCGTACGACAACGCCAACGGCATCGGGGTCGACGAGAAGGCGTTCACCGTCGGCACCGCCAGCGGCCCGACGTTGATCGCCACTCCGTCCGCGGTGAGCGTCACCGAGGGTGGCACCAGCACCTTCAACCTGAAGCTCAGCGCCGCGCCGACGGCCAGTGTGCCGGTCACCCTCACCCGCACCGGAGACACCGACGTCACGGTCTCGCCGGCCACCGCCACGCTGACCACGAGCAACTGGAACACCGGGGTCACCGTCACGGTCGCCGCGGCGGAGGACACCGACACCGCCGGCGGCGCCGCCACCATCACCGCCTCCGCCACGGGTCTCGCCTCGCTGGCGGTCACCGCCACCGAGATCGACAACGACACCCCGGGCGGCGACAACACCTACATCGCGAAGTTCCTCGACCAGTACGGCAAGATCAAGAACTCGGGCTACTTCAGCCCCGAGGGCGTGCCGTACCACTCGGTGGAAACGCTGATCGTCGAGGCACCCGACCACGGTCACGAGACCACCTCGGAGGCGTTCAGCTTCTGGCTCTGGCTGGAGGCGAACTACGGGCGGGTCACCCAGAACTGGGCCCCGTTCAACAACGCCTGGACGGTCATGGAGAAGTACATCATCCCCACGCACGCCGACCAGCCGACCGCCGGCTCAGCGGGGACGCCGCAGTACGCCGCGGAGTACAACCTGCCCAGCCAGTACCCGTCGGCGCTGAACCCGAACGTCCCGGTCGGTCAGGACCCGCTCCGCTCGGAGTTGCAGTCCACCTACGGCACCGGCGACATCTACGGCATGCACTGGCTGATGGACGTCGACAACACCTACGGCTTCGGCCGCTGCGGTGACGGCACCACCAAGCCGGCCTACATCAACACCTTCCAGCGGGGCACCCAGGAGTCGGTGTGGGAGACCATCCCGCAGCCGTCCTGCGACACCTTCAAGCACGGCGGTCAGTACGGCTACCTCGACCTGTTCGTCAAGGACACCGGCGCCCCCGCCAAGCAGTGGAAGTACACCAACGCCCCGGACGCCGACGCCCGCGCCGTGCAGGCCGCGTACTGGGCGCTGACCTGGGCCAAGGCGCAGAACAAGCAGGCCGATGTCGCGGCCACCATCACCAAGGCCGCCAAGATGGGCGACTACCTGCGGTACGCGATGTTCGACAAGTACTTCAAGAAGATCGGCAACTGCGTCGGGGCCAGCACCTGCCCCGCCGGCAGCGGCAAGGACTCGGCGCACTACCTGCTGTCCTGGTACTACGCCTGGGGTGGCGCGTACGACGCCAGCCAGAACTGGTCCTGGCGGATCGGCTCCAGCCACAACCACTTCGGCTACCAGAACCCGTTCGCGGCCTGGGCGCTGACCAACACCCCGGAGCTCAAGCCGCAGTCGTCGACAGCGGTCGCCGACTGGACCAAGAGCTTCGAGCGGCAGCTGGAGTTCTACACCTGGCTGCAGTCCGCCGAGGGCGGCATCGCCGGCGGCGCGACCAACAGCTGGGACGGCAGCTACGCCCAGCCGCCGGCCGGCACCAGCACCTTCTACGGGATGTTCTACGACGTCGACCCGGTCTACAACGACCCGCCGTCGAACCAGTGGTTCGGCATGCAGGCCTGGTCCATGCAGCGCATCGCCGAGCTGTACCTGCAGACCGGCAACGCGAAGGCCAAGGCGCTGCTGGACAAGTGGGTGCCGTGGGCGATCGCCAACACCACCGTCGGCACCAACTGGTCGATCCCGTCGGACATGGCGTGGACCGGTCAGCCGACCACCTGGAACCCGTCCAGCCCGCAGCCCAACACCAACCTGCACGTCGAGGTGATCAGCAAGGGCCAGGACGTCGGCGTCGCCGCCGCCTACGCCCGGACCCTGATCGCGTACGCGGCCAAGTCGGGCAACGTGGCGGCGAAGAACACCGCCAAGGGTCTGCTCGACGCGCTGTCGGCCGCCAGCGACGCCAAGGGCGTCTCCACCACCGAGAAGCGTGGCGACTACCGGCGCTTCGACGACGTCTACAACGCGTCCACCGGGCAGGGCCTCTACGTCCCGCCGGGCTGGACCGGGAAGATGCCGAACGGCGACGCCATCGCCGCCGGCAAGAGCTTCCTCGACATCCGGTCCTTCTACAAGAACGACCCGGACTGGCCCAAGGTGCAGGCGTACCTGGACGGTGGCCCGGAGCCGAGCTTCAACTACCACCGGTTCTGGGCGCAGGCTGACGTCGCCATGGCGTACGCCGACTACGGCAGCCTGTTCCCGAACGGCTGAGACGACCCGGGGTGGGTGGCGTGGACCGCCCACCCCGGGGTCCGGCCCGGGTCCGGGGAACGACGGACCAGGGCTGGCGGACGGCCTGACACCCACGGTCAGGCCGGGGTGGGCCGGCCATCTGGCCGACGCAGCGGATCGGTCGGCCCACCCCACCGCCCGGACTGAAGCCAACCGCGAAAAAGCCCAGAAATTCGGGCCGTCGCGGGATCACACCGAGGTCCGTGACGGAGTAACGTACGTCACCGGAGAGGCCGCTCCCCCCGTGGCGGCCTCTCCACTTTTTTGCCCCGAGCCCGGCCGCCTTTTTGCCCGGAGCCCGGCCGCGCCCGACCGGGTCAGCGAGGCGGGGTGACCGGGTGACGCAGCCCCGGGTGCCCGGCCGGCAGCGAGCGCCGCAGCACCACCCAGCTCAGTGCCAGCGCCGCGGCGACCAGCGGCCAGGTCAGCGCCACCCGGGCCACCACCAGCGCGAGCACCTGCCCGCCCAGGTAGAGCGGCACGAACACGGCAAGCCGCAGCAGGTACGTAGCCGTCCACACCCAACTGGCCCGCCCGTACCCGCGCAGCAGCGCCGGGTCACGCCGCCACCCGGCCCGTTGGCCCAGCACCGCGCCGACCAGCACGCCGAGCAGCGGCCAGCGCACCACGATGCTGACTGTCCACGCCAGAGCGCTCGCGGCGTTGGAGAGCACCTGGATCAGAAAGAAGTTCTCGGCCCGGCCGGTGCGCACCGCGATCAACGCCGCGACGCAGACGGCCAGCAGCCCGATCAGCACCGAACGCGGCCGGTCACCCCGACGCAGCCGTACGCCCGCCACCACCGCGCCCACGGCCAGCGCCGCGCCCACCCCGCCCCACAGCGACTCGCCGCCCAGCAGCCAGCCCGCCGCGAACGCCAGCGGCGGCAGGGTGGCGTCGATGGCGCCGCGTCGCCCGCCCAGCAGATCCGTCAGCGACTCGGCCCGCGCCGGCCCAGCCGGACCGGTGTCGGCGCCGGCTGGCGCCGGCCCTGCCGACCCCGGGTCGTCGCCTTTGCGCTGCTCCGGACCGGGTTCGGCCGGGCCGCTGTCGCGCTCCGGTGTTCCGCTCACCACCGCCTCCTCGCCTCTGGCACAACCTAACCGGCGACGGACGGCGGGCCACCGCTCGGACCGCCGACACCTGCCGCTACGGTGTGCGGATGCGCGCGACGGCACGGGGTTGGACCGCGGTCTGGTTGGTCGTACTGGCCCTCGTCCAGGCGGCTGCCTTCCTCGCCGTGTGGCGGGTGGCCGTGCACCTCGAGATCGGTCAGTGGGTGGACACGGTCGCCCTCACCGGCAACCGGATCGGGCAGGACACCATCGACGGTCCGGTCGATAAAATCCTCAACGCGATGTCGGTGGTCTCGCTGCTGGCCGCCACCGCGATGATCGGGTTCATCGCGTTGATCCGGGGGCGGATCGCCCTGGCGATCACCGCGACCCTGCTGATCGCCGGAGCGAACGTCACCACCCAACTGCTCAAGTACGGGCTGAACCGGCCCGACTACGGTCTCGACCCGGAACGCGCCGCGGTGGGCAACAGCCTGCCCAGCGGGCACGCCACGGTGGCCGCGTCGGTGGCGGTCGCGCTGATGCTCGTGCTGCCGCGCAAGGTGCGGGCCGTCGGTGCCTTCATCGGTGCCGGCTACGCCGCCGCAGCCGGAGTGGCCACCCTCTCCGCCGGCTGGCACCGGCCCAGCGACGCGGTCGCCGCGTATCTGGTGGTGGGTGTCTGGGCGGCGCTGGCCGGGTTGGTCCTGCTCGTCTTCCAGCGGGAGCAGGCCGAGGTCGCGCCCGGTGACGCGCACCGGGTCGCCGCGCTCGTGCTCGGGGTGGGCGGTGTGCTCGCCCTGCTCGCCTGTGGGCTGGCCCTGGCCTGGTTGGTCGACCTGCGCGGCACCGGGCCAACCGAGTTGAGCCGCCGCCCCCTGTTCGTCGGGTACGCGGGCAGCGCCGCCGGGATCGCCGGCACGATGGCGGTGGTGATGGCGTTGGTGCTCAGCGTCGTCCACCGGCTGGTGCCCCGGGTCAAGGGCTGAGCCAGCCGGCGCAGCCGGGGGCCGCCGGTCGGGGTCAGCTCGCGGAGCGTGGGGCCGGGACGTGCGGGGCGACGCCGCGCAGGTGTGTCAGCACCACCGGGTCGATCCGCCCCGGCACCAGCCGCTCCTCCAGGTTCTCCAACCCGGCCCAGGAGATCAACGCCGCCTCCGTGCCGGCCTGGTGCACCGGGTGGCCCAGCGCGCCGAGCAGCGCCGCCACCTCGGCGGCGACCGCGCCGCTCAGGTCGAGCAGGGTGGCCGGGTCGGGCTTGCCGAACAGCATGGTGTGCACGGCGAGCAGGCGACCCAGCTCGGCTACCGGGTCCGGGTGGTCGTCCACGCGCAGGTCCACCACCACGTCGCTGGTGCCGCCGTACCCGCCGCCGCGCTCGACCACCAGCAGGCCGGCGCTCTGCCGGCCACGCCGGTCTCCGCCGGCCTCGTCGCCGGCGCGCAGCGCGGCGAGCAGCCGCTCGGCGAACGGCAGCGCCGTTCCCGCCTGCCAGGCTTCGCCGAGGGCGTCGACGACCTCCGGGCCGGTGAGCACGTTGCCCTGGGCGGCCCAGCCGTCGCCGGTCCGTCCGCCGGCCCACGGATGGCAGGCCGGCCCCGTCCAGGTGGCGCCCGCACCGCTGGCCCCCACGACGCCGAGTTGGCGGTGCTCCCGCTCCGGGTCGGCGGCGATCAGCCCGGCCACCACGTCGGCGGCGGCCACCCCGGTGCGCAGCAGGGTGAGGCCCTGCGGGCGGTAGGCGAGGTTGACGTGCGCCTGGGTGGCCAGCGCGCCCACCTCGGCGGCGGCGGCCGGCACCAGCGCCCCGGCGGCGAGGAACTTGCTGGCGACGGCCACGCCGTGCAGGCGGCCGTCGGCGGAGCGGGCGACGAGCGAGAAGGTCACCGGCCGAGGGTAACCGGCCGCGCCGCTGCGGCATTCGCCCGCGAGGCTCAGAACGGTGGTGCGGCGGGCTCCGGTGGGGCGCCGTGGGCCCGTCGGGCGTCGGCCACCGCGACCGCGGCCAGCACCACCGCCCCGACAGCGGTCGCGACCACACCGGGCAGGTACAGCAGCGGCACCGACGACGCCACCAGCACCGTGAGGGCGATCCACCGGGACGGGGAGACCCGGGCGAACACCTCGTACTCCAGGCGGGCCCGCCCGGCCAGGAACAGGGCCGGCCCGCCGAGCACCATGGCCAGCCACGGCCCCGGGATCCGCTCCAGCGGATGATTGATGATCAGCTCGTACCCGATGGCGGTGGCAGCGAGACCGATCACCATCAGCAGGTGGGTGTCGGCGGCCGACCGGCCGATGGTGGCGGGGTGGCGGGCCTTCATCACCGCCTCGCCCAGGATCCGGCCGGCCCGCTGCACGTAGATGCGCCACAGCATGATCGAGGTGGCCAGCGCCAGCGCGAACGCCCACACGTGCCCCGCCTCGTACGGCCCCGCGCTGTAGGCGAAACCCGCCACCAGGATCGTCTCGCCCAGCGCGACGAGGAAGAACTGCTGGTACCGCTCGGCCAGGTGCTCCCCGGCGATCTCCCACTTGGAGACCGTCGAACGACCCAGGCCGGGCACCGGCCAGCCGTAACGGCCGGCCAGGTACTCGATGACCAGCGCCGCCGACCAGAGCACCACCTGCGCGTTGGTGCTCAGCATCGCGCCGCTGATCCAGAGCACCCCGGTGACGGCGAAGACCACCGCCATGCGCACCTTCAACCGGCGGTACGGGTGCGGTCCGAGCGCGATCGACAGGATCACCGGCCGGGTCACCTGCGCGATGACGTACGCCACCGCGAACATCAGTCCGGTCGCGCTGAACGCGCGGGGGACCGCCACCCCCATCACCATGCTGCACACCAACGCGGTGATCACCACGGTCTGCAGCGGCACCCGGTACGGGTCGTACCGGCTGGTCGTCCACGCGGTGCCCTGCCAGACCGCCCAGAGCGCGAGCAGCAACAGCAGTGTCTTGCCGCCGCCGGTGACCGTCCCCCAGCCGTGCTCCCGGCCCGGGTCCTGGGTCAGGTCCTCGAACGCGCGCGCCGAGATCCGGGTGAGCGCGAAGACGAACACCAGGTCGAAGAAGAGTTCCAGGAACGTCGCCCGGCCGGGCGTGACCGCCGCAGGGATCGGCTCCAGGTGTCCCGCCGCCCTGGAACCCATGGTCAGCGGCCTGCGCCGTCGGTCCGGTCCACCTCGAAGTGGTAGCACTTCCCACCGGCGCGCACGGCCGGAAACCGGCGATTCTGCCCAACCCGGGGATCTTGCTCGGGCCGGCGTCAACGGGCACGATCGATCGGTGACGAATCGATGGGGCATGACCGTGCCGCTGGGCGGGATCGCGCTGGCGCAGCACGACGCGGCCTACGCGGCCCTCGACCGGGCCGGGTTCACCGACGTGTGGTCGTCCGAGGTCGCCGGGACCGACGCGTTCACCCCGCTGGCGCTCGCCGCGGCCTGGCAGCCCGGGCTGCGGCTCGGCACCGCGATCACGCCGGTCTTCACCCGGGGGCCCGGGCTGTTGGCGATGAGCGCGGCGGCGCTGGCCGAGGCGGCGCCGGGCCGGTTCTCGCTCGGCATCGGCGCGTCCTCACCTGTGCTGGTCCGGGACTGGAACGCGGTGCCGTTCGACGAGCCGTTCCGCCGCACCCGCGACGTGCTGCGCTTCCTGCGCGCCGCGCTGGCCGGGGAGACCGTCGACGAGGTCTACGACACGTTCGCCGTCCGCCGGTTCACGCTGGAACGACCGCCGGCGGTGCCGCCACCGATCCTGCTCGCCGCGCTGCGCCCGGGGATGCTCCGGCTGGCCGGCGCGGAGGCCGACGGGGTCATCCTCAACTGGCTCAGCGCCGACGACGTGCCGCGTGCCCTCGCCGAGCTGGGCGAGCGCCGCGCCGGTTTCGAGGTCGCCGCCCGGATCTTCGTCTGCCCCACCGAGGACGCCGCGTACGCCCGGGCGCTGGGCCGTCGGCTCATCACCAGCTACCTCACCGTCCCGGCGTACGCGGAGTTCCACCGCTGGCTCGGCCGTGACGAGACGCTCGCGCCCATGTGGGCGGCCTGGGCCGCCGGTGACCGGCGTGGCGCCAGCGCGGCGGTGCCCGACGAGGTGGTCGACGCGCTGGTGCTGCACGGCTCACCGGAGCGGTGCCGCGCCGAGGTGCGCCGCTACGCCGACAACGGGGTGGACGTGCCGGTCTTCGCGCTGCTTCCTACCCCCGAGGTCACCGCCGGCGGCGCGACCGCGCTGCTCAACCTCATCGCCCGGTTGGGCACCAACCTCGTGGAGGCGTCCGCGTGAACCTCACCGACCGGGTCGTGGTGGTCACCGGCGGGGCCGGTGGCATCGGCGCGGCGCTGTCGCGCCGGTTCGCCGCCGAGGGGGCCGCCGCCGTGGTGGTCGCCGACCTGGACGCCGACGCGGCCCGCGCGGTGGCCGAGGGCATCGGCCCGGTCGCGCACCCCCGCGCCCTCGACGTCACCGACGAGGAGCAGGTCCGCGCGCTGGTCGCCGACACCGAGCAGCGGTACGGCCGGATCGACCTGTTCTGCGCCAACGCGGGGGTGACCACCGGCGGGGGAGTGGAGGTCGACGACGCCGGCTGGGACCGCGCGTGGCGGGTCAACGTGCTCGCCCACGTCTACTCGGCCCGCGCGGTGCTGCCCGGAATGCTGGCCCGGGGCGGCGGGCACCTGCTGCACACCTGCTCCGCGGCGGGTGTGCTGACCGCGGTGGGAGACGCCGCGTACACCGCGACGAAGCACGCCTCGGTGGGGTTCGCCGAGTGGTTGGCGATCACCTACCGGGACCGGGGCATCCGGGTCAGCGCGCTCTGCCCGCAGGGGGTGGACACCCCGATGCTCGCCGACGGGCTCGCCGACGGTCACCTGGGCGCCCGGGTGGTCGCCGCCTCCGGTGCGGTGCTCACCCCGGACCAGGTCGCCGACGCGGCCATCGCCGGGCTGGCCGAGGAACGCTTCCTGATCCTGCCGCACCCCGAGGTCGCCGACTACGCGCGCCGCCGCGCCGAGGACCCGGACGGCTGGCAGGCCGGCATGCGCAAACTCATCCGCCGGCTGACCGCCTGACCCCGCTAGCGCACCGGAACGCGTCCGACGGCCAGGAGGTGGGCGCTGGAACTGATCAGCGCCGGCTCGCTGCTGTACAGCCGGGCCAGGTCCAACGCGGCGGCGAAGACGGCGTCCTGCGCCGGCCCGTTCGCCGCGGCCTCCGCCGCCGTCCAGGCCGGGCCCTCCACTCCGTGTACGACGACGTCGGTCAGCCCCGCGGCTGCGCACTCGTCGGTGATCTCCTCGACCCGGTGGAAGTAGGCGTGGGTGAAACCGATCCGCGGGTCGTTGACGCCGTCGCTCAGCAGCGCCCTGGCCTCGTCGAGCAGCCTCTCGTCGAGTCGTCCGGTGGCTGCGAAGTCCAACGGGCCGGCGAAGCGGGAGATGACGGCGGCCACGACGAGACCGCCGGGGCGGGTGACCCGGACCGCCTCGCGGAGGGCCTGGAGCCGGTCGTCGCGGCGGACCAGGTGGTACAGCGGACCCAGCAGCAGCGCGGCGTCATACCCGCCGTCGGCGTCGGGAAGCGCACGCGCGTCGGCCACCTGTGCCTCGACCGGGGGGCGCCCGCTGGCGGCCTGCGCGACGTGACTCGGCACCAGGTCGACGAGGCGGACGTCGTAGCCGGCGACGACGAGGGCCCGCGCGTACTCGCCGGTGCCCCCACCGATGTCCAGCACCCGGGCACCGGGAACGGGCAGGAGGTCCCGCAGGAGCTGCGTCGTGCGTATCCACTCCAGTCGCGCCTGCGGCCTGCCGGTGAGCCGCTGGTCCTCGCGGTAGCGCTGCGTGTAGTAGTCGACGATGTCACTCGAATGCTGGTCCACGCTCTGATGCTCGTCGCCGCCCACACACACCGCCAGCGTGTTTCGTCCCCGGTGATCCTGCCCCCGGTGATCAAGAAGTTTGGGTCAGAAGTGGGCCCGCAGTCGACGCAAAGCTCTTGATCAGCGGGGGGAGCGGCGGGCGCGGCGCAGGGGAGCGGGGTGCACGGACCAGAGCAGGCGGCGCCACCAGGGGCGCGCGGAGCGCAGGGTGGCCACGTAGGTGGTGGCCACCTCGGCGGCCCGGGTGGCCTGGTCGGGCGTTGCGGCGCCGGGGGCGAAGCCCACCTGGTTGAGCAGGGCCGCCAACTCGTCGACGGCCGGGCTGGACGCGTCTGCCTGCGCCGTGCCGCCGGTGGCCCCACCGACCACGTCACCCCCGCTGCGGCCGATGCGGGCGTCGGTCAGGGTTCGGCGGGCGTGCCTGGCGACCTCGGTGGCGGCCAGGTCGTCCCCGACCGGTCTGCCGGCCAGCCGGAGCGCGTCGGTGACCTCCCGCCAGGCGCCGGCGATGCGCTGGCCGGGGTCGCCCCGAACGAGCCGGCTGCGGGTGAGGGAGCGGCGCATCGCCACCAGGGCGAGCAGGAGTGCTCCCACCACCAGCAGCAGGCCGCCGCTGCCGCCGGCGACCAGCACCGGCGTGGAGAGCCCGTCCGAGGCGGACGGGGCGTCGGCGGCGGTCGCCGGTTCCGGTGAGGCGCTCGGCTCGGCGGTCGGTGCGGGTGCCTCCGACGGCGGCGGGTCTTCCGGCGTCGGGCGGAAGTCCTCCTCCACCGGCCTCGGTTCGTCGTTCGGGCGGGGTAGCGGGTCGAACGACACCCAGCCCAGCCCGTCGAAGAGCACCTCCGGCCAGGCGTACGCGTCACCGGCCAGCACCGGCCCCTGCCCGCTGGTCCGGAAGCCCACCACCACCCGTGTCGGCAGCCCGGAGAGCCGGCCGAGGACCGCGAAGGCCGCCGCGAACTGCTCCGAGGTGCCCTCCTGCCCGCCGCCGTTGCGGGGGCCGAACAGGAAGAAACCCAGATTCGGGTACGCGTGCCCGCTCGGGGCGTCCGCCACCACCCGGTAGTGCTCGGCCAGGAACGCCTCGATCGCCAAGGCGCGGGCGTACGGGGCGCCGTTCTCCTCGGCGAGTTGGGTGGCCAGCCGGCGCATCGGGTCGGGCACCCCGTCGGCGACCCGCAGCACCCGGGCCACCTCGTCGCCGGCGGGTACGTTCGCGGTGGCCAACAGGTTGGAGTCCGGGCGTTCCTCGGCGGAGGTCACCGTGTACCGCAGCCCGGGTGTCAGCCCTTCCGGCCGGATCAGCGTCCCGCTCGCCGGGTCGTACGCCACCCGTGCCCCGCTGACCTCCCGGGGCGTCGATACGGCGGGCAGTAGCCGACCGCTCAACTCGGCCACGCTGATCTGCTGCCGGACCGTCTGCAGCGTGCTGTCCCGGGCGGGAGTCGCAGCCGGCAGGATCCGCCCGGCGTTGCGGTACGTCGCCCCGACGCGCCAGGTCACCCCGTCGTAGTCGCTGAGCACCGCCAACCGGATCCGCACACTGCGCGCGGTGTCCGCCGCCGGGTCGGTCTCGGGTGGTGCGTCGGGTCGGTCCGTGCTCACGTCGAGGAGCTTCTGCTCCGGGTGCAGCGCCCAGCCGGAGATCCGGATCAACGGGTTCTCGTCGAGCGTCTGCACCTGCGGCGGTTCGACGTACCGGCGGGGGTCCACCGGCCGGCCGTCGACCTGCTCGGCGACGAGCGGGCCGAGCAACGCGACAAGCCCGACCACCAGGGCCACCCCGAGCGCCGCGCTGGTGGCCAGCCGCAGCCGCACTGCCGCGCGTACCCGGGGGGTCAGCTCGGCGGTCGGGTCACCGCCGCCCGGCGCCGTCTGGGTGGGGGTGGCCAGGCCGAGGGCCGCGACCGCGACGAACACCAGGGTCGTTCCCAGGGCCGGTTCGGCGTTCGGGCCGACCACGTAGAGCGCGGCGGCGTAGAGCCCCGCCGCCGGCAGGTAACCCAGCAGCACCCGGCCGGTGCGCAGCGCCACCTCCGCGCCGGTCAGCCCGGCCAGCCAGGCGGCGACGACAGGCACCAGCACCGTGTCCGGTGTGGGCTCCACCGGGATCATCGCGGTGAGCAGTCGGGGGATGCCGTTGCGGGCGGCGTCCGCGGTGACCTCCAACAGGCCGCCCGGCACCTCCGCGCGGGTGGCGGCCAGCCGCAGCGACCACAGTGTCCAGCCGGCCATCACGGCCACCGACACCGGCGCCACCAGCCACGACGGCAGCCGTCGGGCGGCCACGCTGACCAGCACCGAACCCGCCGCCGCGCCGATGCCCAGCCAGGTCAGCAGGCCACCGGCGTACACCCGGCCGAGTACCACCCCGGCGAGCGCCGTCAGCCCGATGAGCGCCAGCGGAAGGACGGCCGCCCGCAGCACCCGTACGGCGCCCGTCACCAACGGCGTACCCTGTCCCACTCGGCGGCGAACTGCGCGCCGTCCGCGGCGTCGACGACCACCAGACCAGTGGTGCCCGGCGGCGTCGGCTCGGCCGCGCCGAACACCCCGACCACCACCGACGGGTACGCCCCACGTAGCGCCCCGACGTGTCCCAGCTCGTCCCGGCCGCCCGGCCCGGTGAGGAAGATCAGCGTGTCGCCGAGCCGGTCCTGCCGCAACCGGGTGGTGGCCGCCCGCACCGCGTCACCGTCGGTGGACAGTTCGGCGGCGGCGAGCCGGTCCAGCGGCCCGAGCGGGCCGTCGGCCCCGCCGTCGGGCGTCGTGACCTGCGCGGGCTCCGCCGGCTTTGTCGGCTCCGCCGGCTCGGCGGCGACCAACAGCAACAGCACCGGCAGGTCGGCGCGGTGCGCGGCGATGACGATCGACGCCGCCGCCTCACAGGCCGACTCGAACGACTCCGCCACCCCGCCGACCCGCTGCGGGTGCGCGGCGACGCGGTTGTCCAGCAGGACGACCAGGCGCGGCAGGCTGGTGTCCACGTTCTCCCGCACCATCAGCTCACCCACCCGGGCGCTGGTGCGCCAGTGCACCCGGCGCAGTTCGTCGCCGACCACGTACTCCCGCAGCGAGTCGAACGTGATCGACCCGTGCGGTACCCCGTCGACCCGGCCGTCGAGGCTGCGCCCCGCGCCCCGGGGCACCGCCGTCAGCGGGTGGATGCGGGGGTGCACCCAGACCGGCACCGCCGCACCGTACGGGCGGGCCAGCGCCACCAACCCCAGCGGGTCGCGCCGGGTCACCCGCAGCGGACCGACCGGCACCACCCCACGACGGTCGGTCGGCACGTCGTAGCGGACCTCGGTGTCCCGGCCGGGCCGCAGGCGCAGCACCGGCACCGGCACGGTCCGCGTCCCGCACCGGTCCTCGGCCAGCAGGTTCGCCGAGCGCAGCCGCCCGGTGTTGCGCACGGTCAACGTCATGCTCGCCGGCTCGCCGCGCGCCACCCGGTCCGGGTCCGCGCGGCGGGTCACCGTCAGCCGGGGCCGCCAGACCGCGACCAGCGCGGCGTAGCCGACGGCCGCGCCGGCCGCCGCGCCGAGCAGCGTCAACTCGGGGTACGCGAACCGGAAACCCGCCCCCAGCAGCACCACGGCGGCGACGAGCAGCCCGACTCCACGGGCGGTGATCCCCATCGCGCTGCTGCCGGTCAGCCCTGCACCGGAGCGGGGTGCCCCGACGGCAGCGGCACCGGCACCGAGGCGACCGCCTGGCGCAGCACCTCCGCGGGGGTCATCCCGCGCACCTGGGCGTCCGGGGTGAGCAGCAGCCGGTGCGCGAACACCGCCTCGACGAGCGCCTTCAGATCCTCCGGCATGATCCAGCCCCGCCCGTCGATCAGCGCGTAGGCGCACGCCGCACGGGTCAACGCGATCACGCCCCGGGGGCTGACCCCGACGCGCACCTGCGGGTGGGTGCGGGTGGCCGCGGCCAGCCGGACCGCGTACGCGTAGAGCGGCTCGGCGATGTGCACCCGGCGGGCCATCCGGACCATCTCGCCGACGGTGGCGGTGTCGGTGACCGGGGCGAGCGCCTCGGGGGACCGTACGGTCGCGCCGCGCAGCACCTCGACCTCGACCGCCTCGTCCGGGTACCCGACGGAGAGCTTCACCAGGAAGCGGTCCAACTGCGCCTCGGGCAGCCGGTAGGTGCCGTCCATCTCCACCGGGTTCTGGGTGGCCACCACCAGGAACGGCGACGGCACCGGGTGCCGGACCCCGTCTACTGTGACGGTTCGTTCCTCCATCACCTCCAGCAGCGCCGACTGGGTCTTCGGCGACGCCCGGTTGATCTCGTCGGCGATGACGATGTTGGCGAAGA
Organism: Micromonospora sp. NPDC050784; assembly: GCF_044456765.1. Taxonomy (NCBI): domain Bacteria; kingdom Bacillati; phylum Actinomycetota; class Actinomycetes; order Micromonosporales; family Micromonosporaceae; genus Micromonospora; species Micromonospora sp. NPDC050784. Next base: position 162,231 of record NZ_JBITGG010000018.1, read on the forward strand.
CCGGCCCCGGGTGGAACTCGAAGTCCCGGGTCGCCTGGTTGAAGATCGTCACGCCGGAGACGTCCGAGGGGAGCAGGTCGGGCGTGAACTGGATGCGCCGCCACTCGCCCTTCACCGTGGCGGCGATGGCGCGTGCCAGGGTCGTCTTACCGACCCCGGGCACGTCCTCCAGCAGCACATGACCCTGGGCGAAGAGCGCGGTCAGCGCCAGCCGCACCACCTGCGGCTTGCCGAGCACCACCGCGTTGACGTTCTCGGCCAGCCGGGCGGCCAGGGCGGCGAAACCCTGCACCTCCGGTTGGGTGAGCGGCTCGTGGGTGTTCACGGTCGGTGGTGCTCCTCGCCTGGTGTCCTCAGCAGGTGGGCAGGACGTTGATGTTGTCGCCGCCCTCCAGATTGAGCCAGGCCCAGGGGATGTAGTTCTTTCCCTTGTAGCTGACCTGCACCCACCAGGTGCTGCGCTTGTTGTTGTTGTAGATGTAGGCGTAGACCTCTTCGCCCGACTTCTTGCAGTACGCCTGCAAGCGTTCGCCGTTGGGCACCCAGCCCGCCTGCCGGTCGTTGTCCTGCCGGGTGACCTCGAAGATCTCGTTGCCGTTGCGCTCGCCGGGAATCTCCCGGGTGCAGTAGCTCGCCTCCGGGCCCGATGCGCCGTTGCGGCAGGTCGCGATCCCGTACAGCGGCTGCGTCTTCTGGGCCCGCGTCGCGGTGCCCTTGCCGGCGGCGTTGCTCGCCGTCACCGTGAACGTGTAGTTGGTGCCCGGCGTCAGGCCCGTCATCGTGATGCTGGAGCACGCCCCAGCCTTCGCCGGCTCGCCCGCCGTGGTCAGCGCGCAGGTGGCCTGACCGCCACCGGCGTCCACGGTGAACGTCACCGTCGCCCCGGTGGCCGTCGACGAGGAGCCGGTCACCGTGACCCGTGGCTCGGCCACCGTGCGGGCGGTGGCGGTGGCCTCCGGGCCCGGCCCCGCCTCGTTGACGGCCTTCACCTTTGCCGCGACGTTCTGGCCGTTGCCCAGCCCGGTGACGGTCGTGCGGGTGTCGGTCACCTCGCTGACCCGCCCACCGACGTCCACCAGGTACTTCGTCACCGGCCGACCGTTGGCCTCGGCCGGCGCCCACTGCACCGTCACCGCGCCCGGCTGGTTGGCGACCGTGCCGGCGCGCAGGTCGAGCGGCCGACCGGGCGCGGCGAAGGGCACCACCGTGTTGCTGACCGGGGATGCCGCGGACCCGGCGCCCTTGCTGTTGACCGCCACCACGGTGAACGCGTACTGGGTGCCGAACTCCAGCTCACCGGCGGGCACCACCAGCTCCGTCTTGGTCGACTCGCCGGCCGGCGCGTTCGTCCCCGCCGAACTGGCCGTCACCGCGTACCTCGCGATGGTGTTGCCCTGCCCGTTCGCCGCCGGCCACTTGACGAGGACCGTGCCGTCCGGCCGTTCCTGCGCGGTGACGCTCGCCGGCGGGTCGGGCACCGCGGCGGTCGGCGTCACGGGGTTGCTGGTGCGCGGCGGGCCGTCGCCCTTGGCGTTGACGGCGTGCACCGCGAACCGGTACGTCTCGCCGTTGGTCAGACCCTTGACCTCGACCGCACGCTGGTTGGCGCCCACCTCCAGGCGCTGGTCGGCGCCCTCCACCACGTACTTGATGATCTCGGCGCCGTTGGCGGCGGCCGGCCGCCAACTCACCCGCGCCTGGGCGTTGCCGGCGGAGGCGGTGACGCTGCGCGGCGCGCTCGGCTTGCCCACCCGCGGCTTCTTCGGCGGAGGCGGCGGCGGGGGAACCGGCGGCGGGTCGCCACCGAGCACGTCGTTGGCGTACTTGTTGACCTCGCGCACCTGGTGCTTGTCGTCCACCACCCGGGCGGTCGCCGAGTCGGGGGAGTTGATGAACAGGTGGTTCTCCCGGACCTCCAGCTCCAGCGGCCCGTTGGCCCGCCCGCGGATGGTCTCGACCAGCTGACCCGCGGCGTCGAAGGAGTAGATGGTGCCGGTGGCCTCGTCGGCGCAGTAGAAGCGGTTCGCCCAGGCCACCGCCGGGCTGAGCCGATCCCCCTCACCCGGCACGGTGAACCCGCTCTCCAGCCCACCGTCACCCACCAGCAGCACCCGCCGGTCGGCGGTCACCGTGACCGGGACCCGTGGGCCGCTGGTACGGGCGGGCAGCGCCGCCGGGCCGGACAGCGTCAGCGGCGTCGGGTGGACCTCACCGTGCTGCACCCGCACGAGCTTCCCGGCCGTCCGGTCGAGCACCGCCACCCCGTCGTCCAGGGTGGAGACCACCAGCTCGTGGCTGGCGTCGGCGACGTCGTACGACTCGACCCGCTGCGGGCTGAGCCCGGCACTCGCCGTCGCCGGCGCGGACGGCAGCTTGGCGGCGGTGATCGCCGAGACGGTGCCCTGGCTGGGCACCGCGATCCAGAGTCGACCCTTGCCGTCGAAGGTGCCGCCAGTGATGCCCGGCGGATAGCGCACCGGCTCGCCGACCGGGGTCAACGATCGCGGGTCGAGTTGCCGGACGATGCCCTGCACGGCGTCGACGACGAACGCCGCGTCCTCGTGCAGGGCGACGCTGACGCCCAGGCCGGGGGTGGTGCGGGTGGTCGCGCTGAGCTGGAGGGTGGCCAGGTCCAGGGAGCTGACCTGGCCTGTCTGCAGGTCGCGCAGGAGCAGCAGCCGGTCGGTCTGGGTGATCTGCATCGGATGTTGCCGGGCACCGGGGATCTCGGTGCGGGTGTCGACCCGGGCGGTGACCCCGTTGACCCGGGCCAGCTCGCTGCGCGCCGCGCTCCACAGCCAGGAACTCGCGTCGTAGTTGGCCACCGCGTTGTCCGCCGCGCCCAACCCGAGGACGGTCAGCCCCATCGCGGCCAGCAGTGCCGCCACCGTGCCGACGGTCACCAGCCCGCCGCGCAGCCGGGACCGGGAGCGGGGGGCCGCGGTCTGTACGGCGTCGTCGATGCTGGCCACAGCCGGCTGCCTCCCCTGAGTCGTGGCAGGTGGCGCGCCTCGCGGCGACCCCTCCCCTGAGCCGGGTGCCATCATATGGCGCTGGTGGTGGCGGGGGAACCCGCAGTGTCACCCCTGTGGATACCGAGCGTGTGCGTTGTGGACGTCCAGCTCAGCCCGGTTCCAGCGCGACTCGGCGATGGTTTCGGCGCGACTCAGCGCGGCGACGGTCGGCCGGAGGGCTCCCCGCTCGACGTGGCTGTGCGCTCCCGGGCGGTGCAAACCTGTCCCGAAGTCGCAAAGCTGTCAGTGGAGTAGACCGCCAACACGGTGAAACAGTGATCCACTCGGGAGTTCAACCCGTTGACCGTGTAGCTGGTCCGGCCCGGGTCCACGGTCGCGATCACACCCAACGCCTGCCCGGCCCGGCCGGCGGCGACCATGAACGGCACCGCCCCGCCGGTCGGGTCCGTCCAGGTCAACGTGATCGTGGTCGAATCGTCCCGCAGCTCCAGGTCGCCCGGTGGAAGCCCGGCCGCCGTCGGTGCCGGCGCCACCGCCGTCGGCGCGCTCCCGGTCGGCGGCGGATCGTCGCGGGTCAGCACCACCGCACCGAGGCCCGCCACCGCCACGACGGCCACCCCAGCCGCCACGACCGCGCCGATCAGCGCCGCCCGGTTGCGGCCCGTCGACCCACCACCTTCATCGGCGTACGCCGGCCGGTACGGGTCCGGCACCGGGTGGTACTGCTGACCCGGGTACGGCGCCTGGACCTGGTCCTGGCTGTACGGCGTCTGGGGCTGCTGGTGGTGGTACTGCTGCACCGGTGGCGGTGCGGCTGGAGGTGCCAGCGCCGGGTCGACGCCGACTCCCGGTGACCAGGCCGGCGCCGCCGACGCTGCGACGGGGCTTGCCTGAGTGAAGCTCGGGTTCGCCGGGGAGGCGGTGGGGTTCGCCCGTGCGGCCGTGGGATGCGGCTGCGCCGCCGTCGCGGCGGGCGGGGTAGCCGCGGGCCAGCCCGGACTGGTCTCGACCCCGGCCGGACCACCATGCGATGGAACGGACGGGAACACCTCGGTCTGGTCGGACGGCACGCCACGGGCCTGCCGGTTCGGCGCCACAGGGGCGTCGAGAATGCCCAGCCCGGAGTCACCACCGGCACCGGTGCCGCCCGCGTCCATCATGGTCTGTCCAGACACCGTGGTCTGCGCAGGCGTCGTGGTCTGCGGAGCGGTCGTGGCCTGCCCAGCGGTCGTGGCCTGCGCAGCCGTCGTGGTCTGCTCGGCGGGGCCGGCACCTGGAGTTGGCAGGGGCTGCGGTGGGGCGCTGCTGCTCCAGGGCGGCGCGGTCAACCCCCAGGGCGGCACGGGTGGCGCGCTCACCGGCGGCGCTGAGATCGGTGGTCCGTAGGGCGGCCCGGAGACAGGCGGGCCGAAATCGGGCGGCGCGGACACCGGGTAGGTGTGCCCGGGTGGCCCGGAGACGGGTTGGCCGTAACCGGGTGGTGCGGAAACGGGCTGGCTGTGCCCGGGCGGTCCGGAGACGGGTAGGCCGTAGCTGGGTGGTCCGGAGACCGGGTACGGCTGGACCGGTGGTCCGGAGACCGGGTGCGGCTGGTCGGGTGGTGCGGAGATCGGATGCGGGGTCGCGGGCGGTGCGTTCATGGGCTGGGCCGGTGGTCCGCTCACCGGGTACGCCGGCCCTGGGCGGTCAACGGTCGGAGAGGACCTGCCCGATGGTGTCGCCTCGGCGGCGGACACGTTGTGCGATTCGCTCGGCCCGGTTGGCCGGGCGGCGGCCCGGGCGGCCTCCTCAGCGAGGAGTGGCTCGATCTGCCGTACCTGGATCGTGGGGTCGTCCCAGCGCGGTGCCGGCACCACCGGTGTTGCCGGCGGGGGTGGCACGGCGACTACCGGTGGGGACGCCTGGTCGCCCAACCGCTGACGGGGTGCGACGGCGGGCCCGGCCGGTGGCCGCTGCCCGGCCGGCGTTGTCGGCGGATTTCCGGCACTCGGTCGGGGCATCGGGCCGACCGCCGGCCGAGACGGTCCGGGCGGTGGCGCGTCGGCGCGCTGGCGGGGCGGCATCGCAGGTCCGGGTGCGGCCGTCGGCGTGGGTTGCGCCGGCGCGATCGAGGAAGCTGCCGGTTGAACGGGCGCGATCGAGGAGTTTGCCGGCTGGGCGGGCGCCGCCCGAGGGGCTGGAACGGGCGTCGCGGTGGCGTTGCCGGGCGACGTGGGTGTGGCGGGTGCGCGTACCGCTGGAGGGGTTTGTTGGGGCGTGGCCGGCGGTTGCGGTGGCGCCCAGGGTGAGACGGCGGGCGGCGGGCTACTGGCGGAGGGCCGCATCGCGGCGAGGGTCGCCAGCGACAGGGTCGGGCCGGAGAGCGCCGACCGGGCACCCGGCTCGGTCACCGCGACGGGGGCCGGACCGGGCGTAGGTACGGGGTGCTGCTCGCCCGGCGTCGACGCGGGTAGGCCGAGGTAGTCGCGGGCTGCGCGTACCGCCGGGTGGTTCTCCCCGAGCGCGGCGGGTCCGGCGGTGGCGACGCGGGTGTAGTTGCGGCGGGCCTCGTGCCGGTTGCCGAGTTCCTCCGCCACCTCGGCGAGCTCGAAGGCGAGCGCGAGCATCAGCGGGTCGGAGTGCTCCCAGCGCCGCTCGCCCGCCGCGAACGCCTCCTCCAACACCCGGCGGGCGGCGAGTGGATCGTCCCCCTCCCGGTGTAGCCGTGCCAGCACATGCGCGGTGTGCAGCATCTCCGGATGATCGTCACCGTACGGCGGGGGAGCGGATTCGACGGCCTCCGCGAGCAGTTGCCGGGCGGCGCTGAGGTCGCCCGCGGCGCGCAGGGCGAGGGCTCGGTGCTGGGCGGCTGCCAAGGGGGAGGGATGGGACACGTGGCAATGCTGCCGGCAGAGGGCCGCCGGACGCTACCCGTACACGCTCCGACGGTGTGTCGCCGGGGCCGTTCGAGGCGGCCTGAGCAGCGCGTTCGAGGCGGTCTGAGCAGCGGCGCAAGCGCCTGGGGAGAGGCGCCGGAAGGCGATGTGCATGATCCACGAGCGGCGTGTACAGTAACTCCCCGTGCGGCCCGCCGTGCCGACCACCGGATGGAAAGATCATCTGGTCGGCGAGGTAGGCTGAACGTGTAGGTCCGGGTGGCGGAATGGCAGACGCGCTAGCTTGAGGTGCTAGTACCCGTATAGGGTGTGGGGGTTCAAGTCCCCCCTCGGACACAAACAGTTTGCCCACGGTGTGCGCTGAGATCGACTGCAGCGCGCACCGTTTGCGTTTCAGGCTGGTATTTCAGCCGGAGACCGAGTTGCCGATTGACCTCGGCCTTGTCGGCCGGATCGGCGTCGCGGAGCACGGCGACGATGTCGCCGAGCGCTCGGACTAGGTCGGCGATCTGGGAGCGGCTCATCCGGCGTGGCTCTGTCTGCTGGGTCGTTTGAAGATCAGCTTCGGCTCGTGTCCGTTCGGCCTGGGTTTGAGTGATCCACCGGTGACTAGTGCGGGGTCTGCGCCGGCGTCGAGGGCGGCCCGGTACTGGGCGAGCTTTGCGTCACAGGCCGCGATCGTGGCCTGCGCTGCGGCCGTCTGTGGCGTTGTGTCCGTTGGTTGGGCGTCGCACATGGCGGTGATCGTTTGGTCGAGGTGGTCCGGGTTGAACGCGGATGCCAGCCACTCGTCGAGCGGGTCGGTGAGGGCGTCCTCGCGCAGGTAGACGTTGCGGGGGTGGTCGACCTCGTTGGCCAGGGCGTATTCCTGGTCCGCAGCTTTGCTGCTGCCACGCGCGGCTGGTGGTCCGGTCGGCGAGGTCGTCGACGCGGATGAGGGTTCGGCCGTCGTTGATGTCGTTTTGCTGACCAGGTTCGGAACGGCCAGCACGTCGGGTTCGACGTCGAGATCGCGCGGTACATCGCGGCCTCCCTCGGCTACGAGGGGGACCCGGCGCTGTTCCTGGTGCCAACCGACGCGGCCGGGTTGACCCGGTCCAAGCTGGACATGGAGATCGTGTCTCCAGAGAACCAGATCCTGCTCTACCTATCGCCGGGACCCGGAGCGGTACCGGTAGACCTTGGAGTATTGACTACGGCTTGCGGTACCCCGCCGCGAGTAGCTGCTGAGGTCCACGACTGTGGCCAGTCCTTCGGCGGTTGTCAGCGACAGGTGTAGCAGCGCGGTTTCGGGTGGGGGCGACTGGCCCTCGAGCTGAGTCCACAGCGTGTTGGCGGTCTGTGCATATCGGACGAGCGCGTCAGTGAGCTCGAACAGGCCATGCAGGGTGAACGCTGCAGGTAGGGGCACGCTGCGGGCTCGCGCCTCCGCGGGTCGGTGCTGTTTGTCGGTGAGGACCCCAAGAAGCCGTAGCGGTCAGGTGGCGTCGATCGTGGCCGGTGCTCGGCGTCGAGCGGGAGTCGCCCGGCCACGATCGGCCGCGTCCGGTAGCGGGCCGGCCCCCGCGCCCCGACCATCCGCCGCCGTCAAGATATTCATGCTGATCAATTGAATGTCATTGACATCCGTGGTCGGCAGGATTAAGAGTGAGTTACGTCGGAGAGCGCTCTCTCTTGCGAGTTGGGCCCGAAGCAGTGAGCTGTCGGTCCCGCCGCCGCCACCCCGAAGGAGTACCGATGAATCGGACTCTCCCCCCGTCCCTCACCCCGTTGTCCCGAGCGGGGCGCGGCAGCCGCCTCGCGGCCCTCGGCAGCGCACTGCTCCTGCTGCTCGGCGCGTACCTGGCGATCCTGGCGCCGCCCGCCGCCGCCGCCGACGCGCTGCTGTCCCAGGGGCGGCCGGTCACCGCCTCGTCGACCGAGTCCGTGGCGTTCCCCGCCTCGGCGGCCGCCGACGGCAACGCCGGCACCCGCTGGTCCAGCGCGTTCAGCGACCCGCAGTGGTTACGGGTCGACCTGGGTGTCTCCGCCACCGTCAGCCGGGTGGTGCTGCGCTGGGAGGCCGCCTACGCCCGCGCGTTCACCATCGAGACATCGCCCACCGGCACCGACACCTGGACGACGATCCACACCACCACGGCCGGCACGGGCGGTGTCCAGGACCTTGCGGTGACCGGCACCGGCCGTTTCGTCCGGGTCAACACCACCCAGCGCGCCACCCAGTACGGCGTGTCGCTGTGGGAATTCGAGGTCTACGGCAGCACCGGCCCGCCGCCCACGACCCCGCCGCCCGGCGGCGCGACGCTGCTGTCGTACGCCAAGCCGGCGGTCGCGTCGACCAGCCAGAACGACGGCGCGTGCTTCGGCTGCACGCCGGACAAGGCGTTCGACTACGACCCAGCGAGCCGCTGGGCGACGAGTCCGACCAACGGCTGGGTCGACCCGGGTTGGATCTACGTCGACCTCGGCGCCACCGCCACCGTGACCCAGGTCGTGCTGCAGTGGGATCCCGCGTACGCCAGGTCGTACCAGATTCAGGTCTCGCCGAACGCGTCCACCTGGACCACCGTCTACTCGACCACCACCGGGAAGGGCTTCAAGGAGACCATCGACGTGACCGGCACCGGTCGGTACGTGCGGATGTACGGCACCGCCCGCAGCAGCCAGTACGGGTACTCGCTGTGGGAGTTCAAGGTGTACGGCACCGGCGGCAACCCCACCCCGCCGCCGACGATGCCTCCCGACCCGACGTTCCCGGCCACCCGGCTCGTGTTCGCCGACGAGTTCAACGGCGCCGTCGGCGGCAAGCCCGACCCGGCCAAGTGGACGATCGATCCGGGCACCGGCCAGAACAATGAACTCCAGTACTACACGAACAACGACAACGCCAGCCTGGACGGCGCCGGCTCACTCGTCATCGAGGCCCGCCGGGAAACCATCAACGGCCGCTCGTACACCTCGCACCGGATGAACACCGGCAACAAGTTCAACGTGCAGTACGGCCGGATCGAGGCCCGCGTCCGGGTGCCGAAGGGCAACGGGCTCTGGCCGGCGTTCTGGATGATGGGCGCCGACTTCCTCACCGGGCGGCCGTGGCCGTACAACGGGGAGATCGACATCATGGAGGTCCTCGGCCGCAACACGCTGGAGGCCTACTCGACCCTGCATGCGCCGGCCTACAACGGCGGCAACGGGTACGGCCAGAAGTACCCGTCGCCGGGCGGGGTGGACCTCTCCGGCGGCTTCCACGTCTGGTCCGCCGAGTGGGACAGTCGCGGTATCACCTTCAAGATCGACGGGCAGACGGTCTTCGTCGCCAGCAAGGCCACGGTCGAGTCGACCCGTGGGCCGTGGGTCTTCGACCACCCGTTCTACCTCATCCTCAACCTCGCCGTCGGCGGCGACTTCCCGGGACCGGTGGACGGCACCACGCCGTTCCCGTCGCGGATGCTCGTCGACTACGTCCGCGTCTACCAGTAGCCCGGCCGGGAGGAAGTCCTCATGTCCCTGCCGACGTCTCCGACACCGGCTCGCGGGCGGCTGCGCACCGCGGTGCTCGCCGTGGCGCTGCTGGGACGGGGTGAACCTGGACTCGGCCAACCATCAAAGCCACATGGCGTACCCGGTGAACAACGACTGCCCGGCCAGCCACCCGGTGCCCGTGCCGAAGCTGCGCCAGGTGATCCGGTACCCGGCGAACGGTGACCCTGCCGGCTTCCGGCTCGCGTCCGGTGCCGGCTACACGATGCACGGCGACTTCTTCAACGCCTGGCCGGTGGCGGAGATGGAGCGCCGGGTAGGGGACTGCATCCGCCCGATCATCAAGTGCGGCGTCAGCGGGACGCCGTGACGGTCGTACCTCCTCGCCAGCCCGGCAACGGGCCGGCGAGGCTGTCCGCCCTGCTTGCCGGGCTGCTGCTCGCCCTCGTGCCGGCGGCCGGCTGCGCCACCGGGCCGGCCACGGAAAGGGCCGCGCCCGGCCCCCGTCGTGTCGACCCCGGCCACGGCGGCACGGCGGCCGCGGGTGATTCAGACGTCAACAGCCCCAGGTGTGGTAGAGGATGTCCCAATGGTTGCCCTCGTCGGTGTAGAGGTTGCCCGACGGGGCCCTGTAGCGTGCCAAAACTCATCGCGGTGCCCTGGGTGTCCCATGGCGAGCCTGGCTCGGGGGAGCGGATTGGGAGCAGCATGGTGCTCCGAACAGCCCTGAACTGCGCTGAACGGCATTGAACGGCGCTCAACTGCACCCACCACCACCTGCGCCATCCGCGCTGAAAGGAGGACGCGATGCAGGCGATCCAGAAGGTCCGCCACCTCCAGGCCGACATCAACGGCCTGGAGGTATTCTTCCGTGAAGCCGGGCGAATCGGGCAGCCGACGATACTGCTGCTACATGGTTTCCCGAGTTCGTCGCACACCTTCCGCGAGGTCATGCCCAGGCTGGCCGATGTCGCGCACGTGATCGCGCCCGATCTCCCCGGCTTCGGCATGTCCTCGTCACCAACCACCGACGAATACGACTACACCTTCGAGAACCTCTCGTGGACGGTCGAGTACCTACTCGACCAGCTCGGGGTCGAGCGCTTCTTCGTCTACCTGCACGACTTCGGCGCGCCGGTGGGTTACCACCTGGCTACCCGCGCCCCGAATCGCATCCGCGGCCTCATCGTGCAGAGCGGCAACGCGCACGAGGACGGCCTCGGTGAGCAGTGGGACGACGCGAAGGCGTACTGGGCCGACCCGACCGACCACCAGCGTGCCAAACTGCCGGACTGGTTGACCTTTGCCGGGACCCGCGACCAGTACCTCGCCGGCCTGCCCGAGGGCGTGCGCACCCTGCAACCACCCGAGTCGTGGCACCTCGATTGGGAGCGCATGCAACGGCCTGGCAACATCGACGCCCAGTTCGCGCTGTTCAGCGACTATGCCAACCACGTCGCCCGCTTCGATGAGTTGGCCGACTACCATGCCGCGCACCAGCCGCCAGCGCTTGTCCTCTGGGGACGGCATGACGCGTTCTTCAACGTCAAGGAGGTCCTTGCCTACCACCGCGCTCTCGATCGGATGGACGCGCACCTCTACAACGGCGGACACTTCCTGTTGGAAACGCACGCGACCGAATGCGCCGAACTCATGCGGACTTTCGTGCTCGACAACGCCTGAGCTGCCGCACGGTGCGGGGACATGTAGCTACCTTCCGAACCTCCGGGTGCAGGGCAGGGTCTGTCGACGCCAGCACCACCGACAACAGCGCCGTTCCGGTCGAGACGCCCAACTGGGAGCTGATATTCAGTATCAGTGCTGCCTGACGGAACGAGACGCCGACGGCGATGGCCAGGGGAATGCCCAGCAAGCCCGAATCGGTCGCACCGAGCCCGCGCGCGTCGGTGCTTCCCGGCGCCGAGTCGCTGCCGCTGGCGTGGTCATGGCGTGAGTGTCTACCGCCGGGACTGGGACGGGTCCCCGCTGGAGCTGATTACCTATCCCGAACCCTCGTACCCGACGGGGTGGGCTCCAGGTCGCTCGACGTCTGCTGACCGCTTCGTCTGTGCCAGCGGCAGGAGCAGGCCGTCCACGATGGCCTCGATCTGCTGGTCGGTGCTCCTGTCCTGCCCGGTGACGCAGTTGTACATGAGCATCGCGGGCCCGACTGTGGCGAACGCTTTCTCGGCCGCCTCGTCGAGGGTCGCCGCACCAGATGTGGGCATGTCCCTGCGCAGCAGGGAACGGATTCGTTCCTGGCACGGGGTGGTCACTCTGGCCTGAAAGAGGTCGCGCAGCATTGTCACATCGCTGGCGCTCTCGGCGGCGATCGCCTGGAATGCGGCTCCCTTGGACCCGAACAACACCGAGTCGAAATAGCGCAGCAGGGTCAACAGGCCCTCACGCAGAGAGGTGCCCTCAGGCACCGACGGCGGCTCTGGCAGCAGGTTACCCAGGGCGTCGCGGATAAGTTCGTCCCTGTTGCCCCAGCGACGGTAGAGCGCTGCCTTGCCGGTGTGGGCTGCTGCCGCCACACCCTCCATGGTGAGTTTGGCGTAGCCGACGGTGCCGAGCTGGTTGATTGCCGCCTCGAAGATCGCGCGTTCAAGATCCACACCCCGCCGACGCCCCTGGACCCTGGTCGCCTGCCCTGCCGTCGGAGTCGTCATGTGTCGCCTTCCTGGCCTTTGCGCGTGCCCGCCACGCAGGAAGCTGCTTGTTTCAGCCGCACCTCTGCGCATATAGTAGACGTAAACGTTCACTATTCCTCGCCTGTCTTCACGCTATTTCAGCAGGAGGTTTCGTGTCGAGTTCACTGCCCAGCACGACCGAAGTCACCCACGCGCCGACCACAAACATCGACCGGGCGGCCGCTCTGACCCTCACCACCCTGGTGTCCTGCGAGGTCATGCTGATGCTCGACGGCACCGTCATCAACGTGGCGCTTCCGGTCATCAGGAACGATCTGGGCTTTTCAACTGCCGGCCTCTCGTGGGTGGTCAACGCCTTCCTGCTCGCGTTCGGCGGCATGCTGTTGCTCGGTGGACGGGCTGGCGACATCCTCGGCCGACGCCGGATCTTCCTCGCCGGCATCGCGCTGTTCACCGTGGGGTCGCTGCTTGGTGGCACGGCCCAGACCGAGGAGTGGCTTGTCGCCATGCGGGCCCTGCAGGGCGTCGGTGCGGCGTTGGCCGGGCCGAGCACGCTTGCTCTGCTGGTGGTTAGTTTCCAGGGCGCCGCGCAGACCAAAGCGCTCGGAATCTACTCGTCGATGACCGCCTCGGCGATGACCCTCGGCCTGATTCTCGGCGGCGTCATCGTCACGCTAGCCTCTTGGCGCTGGGTGCTGTTCATCAATGTCCCGATCGGTCTGCTCGTGCTGCTCTTCGCTCGCCGATTCGTCATCGAACCCCCAAAGACTATCGGCCGGTTCGACCTCCTCGGGGCGACGACGTCTCTGGTCGGGATGGTCGGCGTCGTGTTTGGGCTGGTGCGGACCGCGGATCATGGTTGGGGCGACCGGCTCGCACTGGTCGGGCTGAGTGTTGGTGTTCTGTCGCTGGTCGCATTCGTGCTCGTCGAACGTACGGCGACTCAGCCGATCATGCCGCTCGGCCTGTTCGCGGAACGTTCGCGGGCAGGGGCCTACCTGGGTCTGCTGCTGGTGCCTATGGTGACCCTGAGCATGCAGTTCCTCCTGGTCCTGTTTGTGCAAGAGGTGTCCGGCTTCAGTCCGCTGGAGGCCGGCCTCACCTTCCTGCCCATGGCGGTCGGGCTGTTGGTCACCGCCCAGAACGCGGCCAGACCACTGGGCAGGTACGGCGCGAAGGCAACGGCCGCCACAGGTGTCGTCGTGATCCTGATCGCCACCGCATGGCTGACTCAGATCTCGGCCACCACCGGATACCTCACCGGGCTGTTCGCGCCACTGCTACTCGCCGGCGCAGGCCTTGGCCTCGTGGTCGTCCCGCTCAACGTCACCATCATGTCTACCGTGGACCCGAAGGACTCGGGGGCAGCGTCGGGCCTGCTGCAGGCGATCATGATGGCCGGCGCGACGCTCGGTGTGGCTCTTCAATCCACCGTCTACACGTCCGCCATCGAAGGCGTCCCTCGGGTCGCGGGTACCGCACCCACTGCCGCTGCCATCGCCGAAGGCATGAGCAGCGGATTTCTGGTCAGCACCGGGATCGCGGCCCTGGCCCTGCTCACCGTGCTCTTTGCGCTCAGGTCGCCAGCCGCCAACCCCACCGACGGAGATCTGCCAACCGAACGATGAGGGCCTACCATCCTCGGATCAGGGCCTGCAGGACACCGGGGTGGTGAAGACCTCGAACCGCGACGAGGGGTGGGGAAGCGTCGCCCTCGATCACGTTGACCTGACCGTCTGGGTGCCCTACAGCCACATTGTCGCCGGGCCGACCGAATACGAAGCCTTGAACCAGGGCAGCGGGTGTGTCACTACGATTTCCAGGCCAGGACGACTACCCAGGCACCGGTCAATGTCACCACCCGCTGATGTAAACCCCGCGCAGTGGCCGGCCGGCCCGCTCCCCAGGGGGCGGGCCGACAGCAGACGGGATGGCTGGAAGTGTGGATGCTGTCGGCCTCACCTCGGTTCAGCAGGCGAACGCGTTCTTGTGCTGCGAGGGATCGTGCGGCCGTAGGATCTGGCAGTGCCCGACCTGAATGGCGAAGATCATCAAGGTCCGAGCGCCGGCCCGGCCCACGCCCGCCATCCTGGTCCACGGTGGACCCGGTGCGCCTGACGGTCCGGGTCCGGGACCGGCGGCCCCGCTCGCCCGGGCCGATTTTGACGTGTACGCCTACCACCAGCTCGGTGCCGGCCTGTCCGGGCGGCTGGCCGATGCCGCCGGTTACACGGTCGCGCGACACGTGGAGGATCTAGAGGCTATCCGCGTCACGCTCGGTGTCGAACAGGTGGTGCTCATCGGCGCCTCCTGGGGAGGGCAGTTGGGGGGTGTCAAAGAGCCAGCCGGCCGGGTCTTCGCCCAGTTCGGCTGCCACCTGCTCGGCCCAGCGGCAAGACCTTGGGTGCGGTGAGAGGAAGTCGCCGCTGTCCGTCCAGTCCAGCAGGGCGACAGGCGTTGACGATCGAGACCTGGACAGCGGCCGTCAGACTTGTTGAATGAGTAGCTCCGACGACCCTAGGGACGGCGATGGACCCGGATGACCTTCCGCTTGAGGAATTGCCGCTCCGCCAAGCCGCACTGGACCTGGTGAAGGACAGCCCTGAGGGGCGTTCTCTCAAGAGGAAACTCGAAGCGTTCGACGAACTCGATGACTTGGCGAAGGAGAAGGCTGCCCAGGACATCCGCGAAGACATCGCCAACATCGTTGCTCGAGCGGTCACCGAAGAGCACCACCGCACCGAGATGCTGGACGCGCTCGTCAACTTCAGGAATGACCCCAGCGTCGTCGCGTCCGAACCACCTGGGATGCGAGACCAGCACCCGCTTGTGGCCGAAGTCCTGGACGTCGCGCAGGACATACTCGCGGAGCTGGGAAAAGAAGCTTTGGTTGAGGTACTGCTCCCCGGCGCGCACCTCCTCCTCCCGCCCAAGGACTTCGTGGAAAGCCTCTTCACGGCCGTGGAGATGCTCGAGGTCGCGGAAGACCCTTTCGACCGGCCGTGGTGGTGTTGACCACTCGGCCGTACCGGGCAACCGACCATGACTTGAGGTGCGGAGCAGAAGCCCCGCCTTACGCTCATTACGCACCACCCGTACTCGGGTTCGCGTCACCGAAGGTACTTCAGACGTCACGAACCTGAGGGCGCTGCTCCGGTACGTACCCATTCGCAGGATGGGAACCCGTAGAGGTAGTCCCGGTTCTCGATCATGAATATCCAGTACAACGTCGGAGCGGCCACTTGCCAGCGTTCGGTGTGGACGACCTGGCTCACCGTCGACATGACCGGACCTCGCCTTGAATGCCGATGCCAACACTGTGCTGGCCGCGAGGATTCGTGCTTCAGACAGCCAGTAGCCATGGCCGTTAGCCGTAGGCAATTCCAGCGTGATCGAGTAGACGACACATATCGTGGAAACCCTCTGTGCAGGCGTCGACGACAGCACCATGCCGGCCGGAGGTCTTCGCGTACTGCAACAGGAAGTACGGATCGACGAGGCCGGGGGCATAGATGTTGGCCTCGACGACCTCGCCGCTCACCGCGTTCTCGAACTGGCAGTGCTCTCCGTGCGGGAACAGGTACCAGGTCGCGTCGCGATATCGCACAGACTCGGGGGGGTCCGCGTCGCCGTCGCTCACCGGTGACGAACCAGCCTCCATCTGCTCGACGAGCGCGGCTGCTACCCGGCGGAACTCGGCGACAAGGTTCTCCAGAGCCGGGCGTACGGCGGTGGCTTCCGAGTCCCCGATTAGCTGCAGCACAGTGAGGATCGGCCCTTGGCGTCCCGCGGAGGCTAAGACCGCCATATCCGGCTGGAGCGCAACCCGTAACGCCCGCGCAGTGGCCGTGGCAGCCGGCATCGTGACGGTCTCGTTGAGGACGACGACCAGACCGCGACCGCGGGCGACCCGCCGACGAAGATCGGCGGGGTCCGGTACTCCTGGGGCAATCGCGTCGGCCCCTGATTCCACCGGGCGATGCTAACTGGAACGCATATACCAACCGGCATGACCGAGCGCACTCAACTGTCGACGGCATGTCCGGTCAGTGCTGGATGTCGCCCTGGTACCGCACCACCAGGAAGCCGTGGGACTGCCGTAGCGCGATCGATTTGTTGTAGCGGGCGCTCAATCCTCGGCCGCCGACGTAGCTGCCGGACCCGACTGGTCGGTTTCCCGGCTCGCGAGCGCGAAGCGGCGGACGAACTCGACATCCTCGTCTAGGTGCAGGGCGGTGACTGGCGCATCCGCCATCGGCGGCGTCTCGGTGCCAACCGAATATCGCGTATGCACCAGTTCGTCGTACGGGCCCTGCTCATCGATTTCGGCGAGGATGAACGGTGTGCCGGCGGCCCACCTCCCGGAGGCTATCCAGGTGTACCGCAGCTCGACCTCGCCGTCGCGCGGGCAATCCCAGCCGAGTTGGCTCACCGCCGCGCTGCCGGTGTTGGCGACCGCTGTCCAGCCAGTGCCGTCCCGCCGAAGGCAGACCCAGCTCGACTCCATCGCACCGTAGTCGTACGGACTGCTGTCCCAGAGTCCCACAAGGTTCTCGTCCCGCATGAAGAGCATGATCGCAAAAGCGAGACGACGGAGTTCCTGACGCGGATTCTCTCGCCCTCGCACCGATCGAGCCAGCACTGGTTCGGCGTGCCCACGGTTCGGGCGGTGCGACAGCGCGTCGGCGCCGCGCTCAGATCCGTCGCGCGAGCCATACGGCGCTGTTGCGTTGGCGGATTGGTGGGCACGCCGAGCCGCGTCAGCGGGCACTGGTCAGATCGCTCGGGCCGGTTCGGTGAACGCGGCAGCCATCCGGGTCGCGGGTGACGCGTCGAGTCCGAGTCGATCGGATTGTTGGCATGCCGCTCGATGTCGTGCCACGCCGAGGGAGGGGCCGAACCGCCGATACCAGCGCACCGCCAGAACGATCACCTCAGGCGGGAACCGGAGCCTGAGGAACGCCGGCGCCGGCGGAGACCAGGACCGGAGACGAGTACCTCGTTGCGGGGGTGCCACTCCGCCGCTGACACGAGGTCACACCGACCTGGTTGAATTCATCGGACCAGAGGGCACGGCAGGCGGAGGACCAATGGGCGGTTGGGGCAGCGGCAACTTCGACAGCGACACCGCAGCCGACCATCTGGGGATCTTGACCGACCGACTCATCGCCGAAGTCGCCGAGGCGATGTCCGGCGACCCCGTAAAGATTGAGCCCGACGAATACTGGGGCGTCGCCGTGCCCTGCAACCTCGAACTGCTCCACCTCATTGCCCAACAGAACTACGTCGGGGTCGACCTGCCCGACCCGGGCACCATCGCCGACTGGAAAATCAAGTTCCTGACCGTCTGGGAAGAAGCCATCGACGACCTGGAGCCCTCACCCGACTACAAGGAACAGCGGCTCGCCCACCTCGTCCGAACCTTCGATCAGCTCGCCGAAATGGCCAAGGCCGAACAGGCGTAACGTTCCGGCCGTCCGCACCACCCGCAGCAGGGATGAACGCACATCGTTCGCTGCGCCCACGTGCGACTGCCGGCACCCCCCAAACTGCTTGAACCCTGCGGGACGTTGATGCGGCGGCTCGCGGTCGCCGCTGGCCACGCATTCCTTGGGTGGCGGCGGCCGCGCGTTCCGCGCCACCGCCGCCGCTGGGCCTCCTGTGCAACGCCCTACTGAGGGCGGATGGCGTCCGCCGGAGCAGCCGCGAGCCACGGCACGTCCTGCCGCAGCCAGGCGTCCACACCGGGCAGGGCGAGGACTCGGGTGATCGCGCCGGCGACGACGAACGCCTGCGCGACAACCGGCACGGTGTCCACGCCGGCCGTCGCGGCGGCGAGCGGCAGCAGTGACAGCGCGCCGACGCCGGCGGCTGCCACGGTACGCAGCGTCGCGCGCCATGGGTAGCGGGTCTGGATCGGGAGCCACGGTGGGAGTTGGGGTCGTCATGACGAGCACCTCCGGGGGTAGGGTCCAGAGGCCGGTCCATATCCCAAGAATGCCTGCTCAGGGGCGGTTGGTGCATACCGCGTTGCCCCGGGGAGCGGACCGGGGGCAGGGGAAGATCATGGCGGGACGAGTCGCCCTGAGCGCGGTCGAGGCTCGGTCTGGGAGTCGCTGACCACGACGCGTCGGTGTGCGCACAAAGTCG
Source organism: Micromonospora sp. NPDC050784 (assembly GCF_044456765.1). Classification (NCBI taxonomy): domain Bacteria; kingdom Bacillati; phylum Actinomycetota; class Actinomycetes; order Micromonosporales; family Micromonosporaceae; genus Micromonospora; species Micromonospora sp. NPDC050784. Next base: position 180,366 of record NZ_JBITGG010000018.1, read on the forward strand.
CCGCCAAGTGGCCACCAAGTCGCTGCTGGCCTGATCCTCGTATGAAACGCACGCTTGCGGGGGCGGCAGCCCTCCTCACGACGCTCGGAGTGCTGACGACGCCGGGCGCGGCCGGCGCCGTCCCGATCTGTGAAACCAATCCGCTGGGCTGCGAGCCCCCGCCACCACCGCCACCACCGACGCCGACCGACAAGGCACCCACCGGAGCCGCCCAGGCCACCGGGCCGCAGAACAACGGTGTCCTCGGCATCACCGGCTGGGCCACCGACAGCAACGGGTGGCCGGTCACCGTGGACATCACCTTCGACGGAACCCTGGTCGCGTCGAAGCCGGCCAGCGACTTCCGGACCTGGCTGCCGGCCGGACCGTTCGGGTTCACCCACACCGTCCTCGTCCCGCCGACCGGGCCGGTCCGTCGGCTGTGCGCGACCGCACGCAACGTGCCCGACGGCAGCACACCGGTGGCGTCGGCCGTGCCGCTGGGCTGCATCAGCTCCCGGCCGTCGAAGCCGACCGACCTGGTGTCGACGGCCGAGAGCGCCTACAACCGCAGCACCCTGCGACTGGGCTGGACCGACAACGCGACCGACGAGACGTCCTACCTGGTCACGCTCAGCTACCTGCGCCGGCACTGGGAGGGCAACTACTCCTGGCAGGAGCCGATGAGTGAGTCCTTCGTCGTCGCGGCGCAGCCCGGTACCGGACGGATGTCGCTTGTGCTTTCCGACCAGGACGCCAACACCCATTTCCAGGTGCTCGTGAACAGCAGAGTCGGCGAGATCACCTCGGAGTCGCTCAGCGGCGGGGTCACGGCGCCGTGACCACCGTCGGAGATAAGGGAGGTTCGCAGGTGAGACCAGGCAGAATCCGCAGGCGCGTGGGTGCCGCTGCCGTCGGGGTCGTCGTGGCGGTGTCGACGTACGCGGTCCCCGGCTACGCCGCGCCGGTTCCGATCGACGAGGCGGCCCTGCACGACAGTCTGTATGCCGCAGCGGTGCAGTCGCGCACGACCGGCGTCGCGGGCGTGATCGACGCCGTCGTGGCGGCGGAGATCGTCGACTGGCGAGCGGCCCATCCGACCGTGGACGGCACGCAGGTGGTCCGCCACCTTGGACGCACCGACGCGGCCGTGCGGGCGGCCGTGTCCGGCGTCGGCTCGTCCGAGGGGCTCGCCGCGTTCGCCGCCGCCACCGCGGGGTTGCTCGCGGTCCCTGTCGACCAGGACCCGGCGCAGGCCGCGCTGGACCGGGCCGAGGTGCGCGGGCCCGGCCTGCGCGCCCTGCTGACCGCCACCACGGGGGAGGAACTCGGCGCGGTGGTCACACCGACCGAGCAGGTGCGTACCGGCAGCCAGAACTTCCTGTGGGAGGTGTCGGCGCCGGGGCGGCTCGCCGGAGCGTGGAAGCGGTTGCACCGGGCCGCGTCCACCGACGCGGAGCTGCGCGAGGCGTGGGACGGCACCTACGCGGCGCGCCTGTCGGTCCGGCTGGACACCTCGGCGCAGGACCTGATGGCACTACCGGCGTTCGCGAGCCGGGTCGACCTGCCGGGCATCCTGGCCAAGAAGGACGACGAGGCGGCGTTCTCCGCTGCCGTACGCACGGCGGTGCAGTCGCAGTTCGACGCGCTGGAGGCGCTGGCGAACGACCGGATCACCGCCGCGACCGCCCTCAACGCGAAGTTCCCGATCGAGGGCGCCAAGCCGACCCCAGCGGAGGAGGCGGCGGCCAAGAAGTCGGCCGAGGACGCCAAGAAGCTGGTCAGCGAGGCTGGCAGTCTGCTGACCGTGGTCCTCGGCGACATTGGGGGGATCTACGACCCGAAGTTCGCCAAGACCGTCAAGACGGTCGGTGACGCGCTGGTCAAATCGGTGACCTCGGTGATCTCTTACGAGATGACGATCGCCTCGGGTCAGCTCACCGGCGCCGCGTCGGCCGCCGCCGCCCTCTCGCTGACCGGCAACTTCATCGGTGCCGGGATGGCCCTGCTGCCGCTGTTCATGGGCCAGGAGTCACCGGATCAGATGATCAGCAAGCAGATCAAGGGGCTCAGCGAGCAGGTCCGGCGGATGGCCGAGGGCATCGGCGACCGATTCGACCGGGTCGACGCGAAACTCACCGCGATGTACGACGGCCTGAGCACCCAGCTCGGTCTGCTGGGCCAGGACGTCAGGGAGGTCAAGCGGATCCTCGGCGTGATCGGGGACCAGCTCCACACGATGGATCAGAAGATCGACCAGATGGCGCTGGCCAACCAGGCTGCCTTCGAACAGTTGGCGGCGGACGACGTCGACGACGCCACCGACCGCTACCTGCACCGGGCCGTCCGCGTCGACGGTGGCGCGATCGGGTCGGTGGCCGAGTACTTCGACGAGGTCGACTCGCCGACCCGGACGTTCGCGACGACGGCCGCGAAGAAGGCCCCGTTCGTGGTGCCCGCGGGCACGTCGACCGCGAACCCGGTCAACGTCCTCGACCTCCATCTGCCCAACGGCGCGATCGACTACCTCGCCGGGTGGGCGGCGGCCAAGGGCGTTCCGCTGCGGCCGGCCACCGGCGACCAGGCGGTCAGCGGCGTGGCGAACCCGTCCGCCTGGTTGATCGGCGCCCGCGCGAACCTCGTCATGCAGTTGGAGAACCCGCAGTTCGCGGCGGCGGTCACGGCGGAGCACACCGCCGGCACCTTCGACGCGGGGGACCGGGTCAACCAGCGGGTGCGGCAGTTCAGCAACCCGGGCGCCGGTGGTGCCACCAACGAGCTGTTCACCCGGCTCGTCGCCGACTACCGGGCCGCTTTCGACGGGTGGTCCGACGCGCTCGACGACGTGGGGCGCGCCGTCCGCTGGAACCAGGCCGACCCCGCTTACCCGGCCGCCGGCAACGACCGGACGTACGACCTGTGGGGTGCCCCCGACCAGGCGCTGCCCGCGGCGGCGCAGATCCCGGACGCGCCCGGCCTGACGCCCTGCCGGATCGGCGACATCGGTATGCCCGCCTGGTCGGTCCCCGCCACGCTGCGCAACTCGGACCTGCCCGCCTACTACGACCTGCTGGCCTACGCGGCGCCGCCCAGCTACCGGCCGACGCTGCGCACCTGTATCGAGGGCGACTTCGTCAACGTCAAGGAGACCATCAGGCCCAAGTACGAGATCTACTCCGGCGACCTGAAGATCACTCTGCGCCACCAGGTGAAGCAGGGCGGCAGTGAGACCTGGCAGGACGTGCGCAGTGTCACCACGACCCGGCCGGTCGGCGTCTACTGCGAGATCTACAACGGCAGCGGGCCCTACCCCGACACCGAGTGCCACAGCCCGTCGGACTACGTGCTCACCCAGTGGCCGCAGTACCTCAACGCACTGCAGACCCAGGGCACCGTCACCACCCATCCCCAGGTCGACAACGACACACTTGCGCGTACCCGGTCGATGCTGTCCGGACGGCAGAAGTACTTCTACCGGGTGGCGGCCGCCGGCACCGGTGTCGAGGCCCCGCCGCTCACCACCTGGGCCGTCTCGCAGACGTTGTGGGAGAAGGGCCGCCAGCTCGCCGAGTCCGTTCGACTGTTGCAGGCGTTCACCCAGTTGGGCTGGGCGAGCGCGCTCGATCGGGACGAGATGATGCACCTCGTCCTGTTCGGTGACCGCTCGCTGCCCGGCGACTACACCGCGCCGCGTGGCGACCTCAACGGCGACACGGGCCGGCGTTACCTCCAGACGGCGTACGCCCAGGCGGTGAGCAACTACGCCGGCTGCGCGCAGGCCGTCGACTGGGATCCCTGCCAGGGCCTGAATTCCGGGTTCGACGCGAAGCAGGGCCAGAACCCGTACTTCGCGTGTGGGCAGGTCGACCGGCCCAACGCGCCGGTCGACCCGCTGGGCCGGTGCGTCTACGCCGTCGCCGGTGACCGGACCAACGAGCTGGCCGGCCGGTACGCCCACTGGTCGGCGGAGATCGCCGGCGGCCGGCACCGGGAGGGCATTCCGGAGGTCACCACCGTCACCAACCTCCTGCGGATCACCAACGAACACCTGCACTGACCGGGGTCGGCACGACGCGGCGGGGCCCCCCCCCCCCGGGGGGGGGGGGGCCCCCCGGCCCCGGGGGGGGCCCCCCCCCCCCCGGGCCGGGGCGGGGGGGGGTGGGCGCGGCCGCCCCCCCGCCGAGCCACCCCGCCCCCC